>CAZPBD010000001.1:0-18943 GCA_964584655.1 uncultured Pseudobdellovibrionaceae bacterium
GTGTGATGTATGTCATGGACGAGCCCTCCATTGGTCTTCACCCACGGGATCATCATCGACTTCTGAAAATCATTGGTGAGCTTCGAGATCGTGGCAACACGGTTGTTTTGGTCGAGCATGATGAAGACACCATTCGATTTGCAGACTTTGTGGTCGACATGGGTCCACGTGCGGGAAAATTGGGCGGAGAACTGATCGCGCAAGGAACTCCGCAGGAAATTGAAAAAAATAAGAACAGTCTGACAGGTCAGTATTTGTCAGGGCGGCTCAGAATAGTGACACCTTTGCAGCGAAGAGCTGGCAATGGAAAAAGCATCAAGCTTTTGGGAGCTTCGGGAAATAATTTGCAAACTGTCGACTTAAGAATTCCGCTTGGAACAATGACGGCCATCACCGGAGTATCAGGCAGTGGAAAATCCACTTTGATTATTGATACACTTTATAAAATTCTAGCTCAAAAGTTTTACCGTGCTCAGACAACTCCTGCACCTTACAAAAAAATTGAAGGCCTCGAAAATATTGATAAGGTCATCGAGATCAATCAAAAACCCATTGGGCGCACACCAAGATCCACGCCTGCCACCTACGTGGGACTTCTTCCTTTGATTCGAGATTTATTTGCAGGACTTCCAGACTCCAGACTTCGAGGATTCGAGCCCGGACGATTTTCTTTTAACGTCAAGGGTGGAAGATGTGAAACCTGTATGGGCCACGGGCAAATCCGAATGGAAATGCATTTCCTGAGTGATGTTTATGTCACCTGTGACAGTTGCATGGGTCGACGTTACAACCGTGAAACCATGAACATTCAGTATAAACAAAAAAATATTGCAGATGTATTAGAAATGTCAGTGGCAGAAGCGCTTCCGTTTTTTAATGCAGTTCCGAATATTCGCCGCAAGCTCGAGACTTTGCAAAAGGTGGGGCTGGATTACATGACATTGGGTCAAAGCTCGACAACACTTTCAGGTGGCGAGGCTCAGAGAATTAAACTTTCTCGTGAGTTGTCGAAACGAGGCACTGGAAAAACACTTTATATCTTAGATGAGCCCACAACGGGCCTTCACTTTGAAGATGTGAAAAAGCTGGTCGAGCTTCTCTCTGAACTGACAGATCAGGGAAATACTTTGCTTGTGATCGAACATAATATGGAAGTGGTTAAATGTGCAGACCATGTGATTGATATGGGCCCAGATGGAGGCTCTGCCGGGGGGCGCATCGTGGCCGAAGGCACCCCTGAAGACATTGCGAAAGTGGAAGACTCTGAAACAGGCAAGTTTTTAAAGATCGTTTTAAAAAATCAGTCTACTTACAAACCTTCGTAGCAAATTTAACAAAACCTGTTCGATCCAAAAGATTTTCCGGGTAGTCAGTTTCACCGCATTGGTTGAAACCTTCGAAGTAAACCTTTTGCTGTTTATCGACCCATTTTTGAGCGGCTGCGACAAGC
This sequence comes from uncultured Pseudobdellovibrionaceae bacterium, assembly GCA_964584655.1. Classification (GTDB taxonomy): domain Bacteria; phylum Bdellovibrionota; class Bdellovibrionia; order Bdellovibrionales; family Bdellovibrionaceae. The sequence continues at coordinate 1,451 of CAZPBD010000001.1, forward strand.
TCTGAGCTCATCTCACCTTCCACACTCTCATAGGAGCAAGTCACGCCAGGTGTTCCAGGAGGTCTGACCACGTTCGGATTCGTCAATGACTGGGCCATACAATTTCTTAAATTGTTGCGAATGACTTGTGCATCTCTCCAAATTCGAGGCATCACCCAAGGTAAACCATCATAAAGAGAATTGTAGTATTCGATGGGATAGACGCCACTGTCATTGATTGATCGTTGTCCTCGACAGAAAGTGTAGCGAGCTTCACCAATCTCCAGACCAAAATAGGTTTCGAAATCTGTCGATGCAGCATTATAATAGAGAGATCCAAAGGCCAACTGTTGAGCCACTGGGTTTGAAACAAGTGCCTCAATCGTCAGTTGTTGAGTCCGTTCGTAAGCTGTGTCTGGATAAAGAGTGGGTGAACACTGAATCAATCTTGCAAGGAGCTGCTCTCGATTCGGTGCCACGTATCCGACAGGATCGCTTCTGTTTTCGACAGAACAGGCCGCTGTCATAATATCCCATAGTTGCTGACCCTTTCGAGACAAAATCGGAGGTGCAGGTGTGGCAGGGGTTGACTGGCAATCCAGACAGGTCAGAATTTTTTCGTTTGAATCCACCGCACAGGTGCCAGCCTTGCTTACAATTTGTGGAGTCGGTGGAATCACTGGCGTGGGTGGTACAACCACTGGTGGAGGATTACTGGATGGAATTTCAAATGAAGGTGTCTCAATGCCTTGATTGGCAAAGTTCACTTTGTTTGAGCAGCTGGCCAGAAAGATGACGGCACTAAAAAGTCCTAAAATTCGAAACATAAAAACCCCCAATTATGGAGATATACAATATGCGTGCCTCATTTTCGGGCTTTATGTTGTCGGGCTAAGTTGTGAATTACTTTTGTTTAAATCAAATTCGTGAGTGCACGAAAATTTCGTGATTTTTGTCAAGACAACGACATTGTCAAATGAGATAACACTTTTAAGAAAATTCATAACGACTTTAACGAGGGAACGGCAAATGAAAGTCTTCAAATCATCTCTTATTTTTACGTTTTTGGCTCTAATTGCTGCTTTTTTTGTAGGATATTACGACACGACTTCAGTCGAGCCCGCATTGCAAATGGGACTGAAAGCTTTGTTTATTGCCTTTGTTCTCACCGTTTTAGAAATTTCTCTTTCATTCGATAATGCCGTTGTGAATGCCAGTGTTCTGCAAAGAATGGATGCAGTTTGGCAGCGACGATTTTTGACTTGGGGAATTCTGATTGCAGTTTTTGGAATGCGACTGGTGTTTCCTTTGGCTATTGTTGCTGTCATTGCGGGTATTGGTCCCATTGAAGCTCTTCAGCTCAGCATTTTTGATCCCAAAAAATACGCCGAGATCATGCTCTCGACTTACCATATGGTCTCGGCCTTCGGCGGTGCTTTCCTCTTGTTGGTTTGCTTACGATACTTTTTCGATGAGTCCAAAGAGACCCACTGGTTTTCTCCGCTTGAAAGAGTCCTTTCGAAGCTTGGAAAAATGCAAGCCATCGAACTTGGAATGGTCATTGTTTTGTTCATTTTTCTTTCTAAACTTTTACCAGCAGCACAGCAGTCAGAGTATTTATTTTCAGCCCTTTGGGGAATTGTGACCTTTGTTATTGTGGATGGACTTGCAGCCCTATTTGAACATAAAGATGAAAGTAATCCGAACGTGACAAAAGCTGTCGCCACATCGGGCTTGGGACTGTTTTTGTACTTAGAAGTTCTTGATGCTTCATTCAGTTTTGATGGTGTTGTCGGAGCCTTTGCCATCACTCAAAATTTATTTATCATTATGTTAGGTCTTGGAGCTGGTGCCTTTTTTGTTCGGAGTATGACCATTTACTTGGTCGAAGAAAAAGCTTTGCATCAATTTAAGTTCCTCGAGCACGGTGCTTTTTATGCCATCGGTGCTTTGGGTATGATTATGATCATAAGCCCTTTTTACCACATCTCTGAGTGGGTCACGGGATTTGTGGGTGTGATTATTTTAGGGTTTTCAATTTGGTCGAGCCGCCGTCACGCTCCAGCCGTAGCGTGATATAGCTTGATAATAAAATCAAAAAGGCGCCACTGAGCTTGAGTGGCGTGATGTGCTCGGCAAGGAGCAGGTATCCAAACAGCATGGCAAATGGTGATTCCAGCAAAAACAGCTGTGAAGCGGTGGTATCTGACAACACTTTTTGTGCTCGAATTTGAATCATAAATCCTAAAAGGCTCGAACCAAAAGCAGTGGCAAGTAAACCCACCCACGGCTTGGCATCAGAGGCCCAGTAAGAAAATTGGGGGTCGAAGGGGATCAGGGGTAAAACCGCGATGAGGCACCAAAGAGACTGATAATTGTTAAAACGAAAAGAATCTTGAATTTTGTGAGAGACTCGACCCACATACAAAATGTGAAGGGCTGCCATAAACGCACAAAGCAAAGTCCAAAGATCCCCCAAATTAAATCCCGTTAGTTGGGCGCCCATAAGCAAGAAAGCACCAACAAAAGCGATTGAAGCCAGTAAGTACACATTCAGAGAATGCTTCGTGCGAAAAAGGATCCAACTTAAAAGTGGAACTAAAATGACATACAGAATTGTGAGAAATCCTGAGTTCGTGGCCGTTGTAAAAATAAGTCCGATGGTTTGGGGAAGTAGGAAAGAGGCCATGAGCAGCCCGGCACCGGCAGATATTTTAAATTCTTCCCAACTAAAGAATGCACCCCGGGTTGAGAAAAAAAAGTACCGTAATGATTCGCCCACGATCCAAGCCAAAAAAAATCGCATGGACATAAAGCCCACGGGGCTGAACTGTTCAAGTGCCCAGACCGTGGCAACAAAACCAAAGCCCCAAATCACAGAAGCGAACAAAAGTTCAACTGTGGCTTTCTTTTTTTCGTCAGTCGGCATGCTCAATTTCAATCGAAAGCCTCGACCCAAATCTTCTTAGGATCAAATCCTTGGGCATTTAAAATTTCTTTAACTGCTTTGATCATGCCACCGTTGCCACATAGGTAGAAAGTCGTGGGAGTCTTCATATAATCAAATTCTTCGATGAAGTTTTGCACGTAGCCTTTTTTGCCGGTCCAACTTTCACTGGGTCGACTCAGAACAAATTCCCAATCGAAATGGGGAAGTGATTTTTTGAGTTCATTCAGTTGAGTTTGATAATACATGTCGCCTTCAGACCGGACACCAAACAAAAGTTTGTACTTAAGATTTGGGTAGAGATCTTTTTTAGAGGCCAGGTAGCTGAAGTGCTGAGAAAGGCCAGTTCCCGTATTCAGAAAAACAATTTGCTCGGTGGGAGGTTCTTGGAAGAAAACCTTTCCAAAAGGTCCAGTCATTTGCAGAGTTTCATGGCCTTTCAATGCCCATACAAACTCAGAGGCCTTGCCGTTATCCACATACTTAAACAGAAGTTTGTAACCAGTTGAATCCCGCTCGTCGCTGGCGATTGAATAAGCCCTAAGTGCAGGTTTTTGATTTTCCTGAGGCACGTGGAGCATAACAAATTGGCCAGAGCGAAAAGTAAACTGATTGGGTTCATTTGCCTTTAAGATGAGCTCACGAACCACGGGTGTGTGATCAATGATGGATTCGATTTTCATATTATAAATCACTCGAGTTGACATCTTAGACCTCTCATATAACCTAATAAGTAATTGTGACAGACTATAAAACGATCCGATATTCGTCGGTCTTCTTCTTTTTTGCAACTTTGTTTTTTGGGTTTATGAGCTCAGCTCAAGTTCCAAAATCCACTCGAACAAAAAAATTTTCAAAGCCCATGTACTTCGACGTTCTCGGAAGTGAAAACAATCTTCCATTGCCACGGATTGAATGGGATCTGACTTCCAACGAAGGTCAGCAGCTCACTCTTGGAACTGTTGTTATTAACGAAAAAACCCTCTCCTTTGGATTCAAAAGACTCAAAGATGTGGAGCCGGGAAGCCTGGGGCTCAATGATGCTGTTTATTTGACTGCAAAATGGCCTGAATCTCTGTTCCCTGAGGGTCGATTGGAGCTGCTTTCTCGAGATGGAAAGGTTCTTTGGTCTCGAGAAATCAAATCAAGCGACAAAGAGGCCTGGCGCGACGTCGTTGGAAAGTCGTTTAAAGGACTGAACTCGAACCCTCTTGCCACATTCGATTGGGGCGGTGATGTTGAAAAAATGAGCCTTCCTTTAACGGGCTTGGCCGACGGATTTCGATTTTGTTTATCTCGGTTGAAAGAAAATTCGTCTGAGCGACTGTGTTCGCAAAAGTATGTGATTCGAAATATGGGATCTCAAACTTTATTAGGTCGCCTCAAAACTTTAGGTTCACCTCGGGTTTTGATCAATGGAGAAGCTTCAGCAACTAAGGGTGAAATTGAAACTTCTGAAGACGTGCCAACTCGGTTTTTTAGTGAACTTGCCAGTGGTGAAACTTTGGAATTCACTTCAAAGCCGCGGCTCGTTTTATGGTCTGATTTTGTTAAAGTGGAAGGCACAAATTTAACTCGAGTTGTGGGTTACGACATGACTCCAGTTGGAAAATTTCAAATTTTGAATCCAGATAAGGATTCCAACTTGATTCAAATGCTAGGCTTTCAATCCACCATCGAAGATCCAAGAAAATTTTGGGCAGTGACTGTCAAAGAGCCCCAAGCTTGGCTGTATTTTCCTGGGGAGGATGGGGGTATTTTTAAACATCCACTTCCTCTCAGTTTGGCACCGACTTCGAGAGTGCGTTTACATCTCGATAGCCGAACTCCGACGGGAACTTATCGTGACGGTGTTATTTTAAAGGGGCGAAAGGCAGCCAGCTCTCAAATTAGTTCTAAACAAAAAAAAGTGAATGTTCTAGATCCTCAAAATTTTGAGTGGTCATTTCAAGCTTCTCGGGATGCAGAAATCAATCGTTCTTCCATTCTACTCGTCGACGGTGGCAAAAACTTTAGTACTTACTTCGAACTTTACAAAGGTTACGCCAACGAGCTGAGCGGTCGAGCCTCCACAGTCATTTCTACATCAGGCCTGATCTTGATGGGAGAGGCTGCCTACAATCGATGGTTTGAGGATTTACTCGGTTGGAACGATTTTTATCTGACAAAACAAAGGTGGGGAGTGAGCGCAAAATACTTCCAAAGCTTTACAAAATTTAAAGTGGCCGACTTTGGAAATGCGTCCATTCAAGTTTTAAATGCAGATTTAAAGTACAGATTTACGCCAGGTTTGTGGACCCGAGACGAAACTCAAGGAGCCATGATTTCCTATCAAGACACAAACATTGATTTAGAAATCACTGACTTTAAAGTTCCCATGATGGGATTTGGTTGGTTTTGGGCTAGATCCATGCCGAAAGTATTTGATGATTTGTTTAATTACATACCATTGATGCGTTATCCAAAATGGGTGGACATGGAGTTTATCTATTACGCTGCTAGTATGGACTCTTCTAAGCAGCTGGATTTTAACTTTGCTTTGAATTTTCATGGACAAGTTCTGTGGAAAAAGAATTTTTTCGGCGAAGCGGGCTTCGGTATTAAACGTTACGCCTTTGTGGATAAAACAAATCCATTTCAAGCCAATCTTGGCTATCAATTGAATGTCTTGTACGGAACTGTGGGTTTGGGTATTAAGTTCTAAGTTGTATGAAAAATTTGGTTTGGTTTAAAAAAGATTTGCGGGTCAATGATCACCGACCTTTGCATGAAGCCTCGATTCATGGCGATGTGATAGGGCTCTATATCCTTGAGCCCGAGTGGATCGGTTCCTACGAGTTTTCTCTTTCCCATTATCAATTTTTGAAAGAAAGTCTGATTGATCTTGAAAAAAAATTATCTGAGTTCAATATTCCACTGATCCTGCGATTTGGCACTGCCCAAGAAGTTCTCCAAAATTTACACCAGCAATGGAAATTTCAAAAAGTTTTTGCTCACCAAGAGACCGGTGTGGATTGGACCTTTCAACGAGATCGACAAGTCATCAGTTGGCTCAAGGATCAATCCATCGAATTCAAAGAGTTCAAACAGTTTGCAGTGCACAGAAAAATAGAATCGCGAAATCAGTGGAATGAACTTCGGAAAAAAACCATCGAGAGAAAATTGGTGCCCCTTCCGATAGCAAAGCCCACCAGCAAACTGAATTTAAAGTCTGATCCATGGCCAGAGTTGAAAGCAAAAAATGAAGATCAAAAGTTGAAGCCAGTTTTGCAAAAAGGTGGAATTTTTGAAGCTCACGCAACTCTCGATTCATTTCTGAATGAAAGAAGTCCACTTTATTTGCAAAATATTTCAAATCCTTTAGGTGCCTCTAAGCATGGTAGCCGGATCAGTCCCTATTTGAGTTTCGGTAATATCTCAATGTCCGAGATCCATCATAAATTGAATGATAAAAAAAGAGCTTTGTTAGATCCCGTCTGGAAGAAAAGTTTATGGGCCTTTGAAAATCGACTGTGGTGGCACTGTCATTTTATTCAAAAGCTAGAGACCGAACCCGAGATTGAATTTCGTAACGTCAATCGGGCCTTTGACGGTATGAGAGAAATTGATTTCAACGAATCTTATTTTCAAGCCTGGTGCAGGGGGGAAACCGGAGTGCCCATGATCGATGCGGCCATGCGGTGTTTACATCAAACAGGTTGGATTAATTTTCGAATGCGAGCCATGCTGGTCAGTTTTGCGGCCTATCATCTTTGGCTGCATTGGGAAAGGCCCGCTCAATATTTGGCCCAGCACTTTTTAGATTTCGAGCCGGGCATTCACTTTAGCCAATTTCAAATGCAAAGCGGTGTGACCGGTATTAACACCATTCGAATTTATTCACCGGTGAAACAAGCCGAAGACCAGGATGTGGATGGTGGTTTTATTCATCAATACTTGCCCGAGCTCAAAGGACTTCAAGCGCCTTATCTCTATGAGCCTCAGACGCTGCCACCCTTATTACAAATGGAATCTGGGTGTGTTTTAGGACGAGATTATCCTGATCCCATCGTGGATTTAAAGTTGGCTTACAATCAAGCGAAGCAGAAAATCTATGACTGGAAAAAAACACCAGAGGTCAGGCGAGCGGCACAGGTTGTTTTAGCGAAACACGGCAGTCGGAAAAATTCCCATTTTCCGACACAAAAAAGAAATGATTAATTCATGAGTTTAAAAGTGTTTTCAGCAGAGCGAATAGCACCGTTCAGGCTACCTCCGCCAAAAGCATCTCCAGCTAAATACAAATAAGGATGTCCTTCAATTTTTGCTGTCAGAGTGTTGTGTGGCAGGTGAGGATGAGAATAGCGCCATTTTTTCACCTGACATTCGAAAGATGAATCAAAATATTTAAATTCATTTTTGAAGGCATTCAGTTGATCCTCTTCAGATTGATCGAAATATTGATCACTCCAGCTGGGATTCATCGTCACAGTCCATGCAGTCCCTGGGCTTCCAGTTTTAAAGTTTTGATCTGCCACAGAAAAAAAAGAAGAATTTTGAGGTTCCACATAAGGATTTGGGTAGGGAAACTTCACCACATTTTTCGAGCTCAATAAAAAAACCACAGCTTTTGAATATTGAACAGTTGAAAGACTTTGAGGATAAATAAAATGAGATTGATCTAAAATTTTTAATGTCTGAGGTAGGGGGCAGGTCAGAATTAATTTTTTACTTTTAAAAGAATCACCCTCTAAAGTCGTCACTTGATAAATCCCACCCTCAAGCTGAATGATTTTATCCACGGTTTTCTGCAAGCCTATGGAAAGATTTGAAGCGAGCTGCTTTGCAAGTTGTGAAATTCCACTGACGGCCATCCATTTGTCTTCACCAATCGAGCGAACTAAGTTTTTTTCCGTCATGAGCTGATGAAAAACTTGGGATTCACTTTTGAGTTTGTAGAACTGTGCGCCGTGATCAAACTTTTGATCGTTCCATCGACGGGTGGCCATACGACCCCCAACACCTTTTGATTTATCGATCAGGTGGCAGCCTTTATTTTGCTGGGTCAAAAGATGGCCCAGCCAGAGACCAGTCATCCCGGCACCAATTATCAACTGTTCTGTTGTATCCATTCTGAAATCTGACCCGAAACATCAGATTTCGTCAATAGCCCGTGATAAGCATTGACCCGGCCATTTGATTCAGTAGCCTTAAGGATAAGAAATAAAGGAGATCCTTCATGAAACAACAAGTTTTATTAGCACTTATGATGACAACGGGTTTGACTGTATTTGCACAAAGTCCTGCCCCGACGGCAAAAATCACGCGATTTTATTATTCAAACAATGAGTCCAGAAGCAATGTGGCTGAACTTTGTGGAAAAGTTGAAAACATGATTCAGTTTCCAACGTACGTGAAAATCCTTTCTGATGAAAGACGTCCTTACACTGTGGTCGCTGACAAATCTGGGATCTTTTGTGAAACGATTACAACCTACACGGGCGTGGCAGCTGTCGAAGTTATTGATAGCAATGCAATAGTTCCCTAAATCAAAGATGATTTATGAGGCTTATAACAAAAAGCCTCATTTTTAGGATATAAGAACCCTTCGTGTCCCGAGCTTGGACCAGCTTGTGGCCTCACCGAAGGGAACTTTCATGTCTCTCAGAATCGTCGTTCTTTGTGCTTTGATGCTGATTGCATTGTCTGTCGCCACTGCACAAAGCAATGAGTCAGCCTCGTCAGACGGAAGTTTCCTCGATGTCAGCACCGGTAGCGTCTCGATTCCTCTTAACTCAATTAAAAAGCCGTCTTCAGATTTAGTGAATTCCCAGGGCCAAACATTAGATCCTGCAGAAGCTGTGAAATTAGCTAAATCCGGTTATGATTTAAGTCTGCTTAATCCAGTTGAAAACAAAATCTGGCAGAACAAACGATACTCCATTCAGGAGCTGCCCTTTGAGTCTTACCCCAATGGTGATGTGGGCGTTAAAGTTCTGTCGGTCGAAGCCGACGGAAATCCCTACACAGCATTTTACCGTGTTCAGGCTCTCGATTCCAAAAAATACTACCGTCTTTCACTCAGTCTGATTTCTCAATCCACAAGCTTGAGATCTGCCCTCCTTCGTAAGCTGGGTTACGATGTGGTCACTCCTAAACCTTATAAAAAATTGAGAATTCATTTTAATACTGCACAAGAAAAAACAGACTTCTTTGAAAATCTAGAGCTCAAAGACATGAATCTCGAGACTCGAGGATGGTTGCTCGAGAACAAAAAAGATTCTCTTTCTATCGTAGTGAATGATGCGCTTTTGGAAACTCAAAGAAATGAAAGTGTCGATTGGCACTGGGGATTTATTCCCAACCCAAATTCAATTTCTTTTGAAGAAAGAGCCCGAAATTTAGGTTGGATCGAATACTATTCGAAGTTTCGTGCTTACCGAGCTCTAATTGTTCCCTTTTCTTTGGTGTTTGTTCCCGAAAGTATCAATCGTTATTCACCCAAAATGTCTTCGATCATAAATGATTATGCCATTTTGTATCATCCATTGGCTGCTGGTTTTGCTGCCACCACTCGTGAAGATGTGAAGTGGTTTTTGAATCGTATGAGCTCATGGACTGAAAGGGATTTCAGAGAAATCCTGACCTTTGTGAATTACCCTGATTCCATCAAGGAGCTGGTGTATCGAAAACTTGTTCTGCGCACTCGAAATTTATTTGAGATGATGCAGATGCCGATCCCTGGCAACTTCCCAGTGGTAAATCTGAATTACAATTCCAGTGACAATCAGGTGGTTCAAGGCCGAGTCATGAGAGAAAAATTTGAAGGTTACCCGCAAAGATTTTCACACGGGGACCGTGAATCACCATTTAAGGATGATGACTGGTGGAGATACGCTGGCATTCGTGCCAGAACGGCTATGATTTCCACAGCCTTTTCAAAACTGAATGAAAAGCTTCAGCTTTTGACTTTGGAAAGCGCTCAGGAACAATTCGGCAAAAATGTGATCAAACAGATCCAAGATCACTTTCGAAATAATCCAGGGCTTCCTTTGGATAAAGGCATTCAATCTTGGGGCGGCCCCGTTGGTGGATTTAATTTGTCTGCAGCCAGACACGTGGCCACTGGAACCTATTATGGATCAACGGCTGCGGTGCAATTGGTGGATATGGTTTCAGCCTCTGTCAGCCTCGGATATTTAAATAATTTCGAGAAATTTCCAAAAATTGTTTTCAATCAAAACGGACCTGGATTGCAAAGACAGTTTCCCATTGTCCAGTTGTCTGCAAACACTTCTTTAAGACGCTCTTACATTCACGTGAAACCTTTGTTTTCGATGAAAGAAGCTGTCAACGTTGAGTGGAAGGATCTCGTTGTCCCCAGTCTTATGAATCGATTGGCTAAAACCATAGAATCTCAGGATGTGAAGAATTTTAGAACATTTATCCGGGATCTTAAAGAAGGTGAAGTTTTCACGATCACGGATTCTGTTGAAGCAGGTGTGGGCGCAAGAATGTCCAGCCCCTTGGATTTCTTGCTTGGCATTGAACCCTTGAGTTTTTTAAACAGCGTCAGTGTTGGTGCCGATGTTTCTCGGATTATTTTAAGACAAACAAGTTTAGTTAGAACCCAAGCAGGTTTGCAAATTTTTGTTCGGAACCAGACAGCTAAAGCTCGCGGAGTTAATTTTGATGTGGACTACTTCATCAAATTGATGTCTTTGCGTGCAGACAATGCTCAAGCTGAAATTAAGACCGATGCTTTCGTTCTTGATTACCAACCTGACTTTGAAGACGAAAATTTGAATGTGGAAGAGACAACGAAGAAAACTGAATTTGAGCAAAATTTGAAAGTGGCTGTCGGATCACTTTTAAGATCAAATAGTACAGAAAATCTCTACACCAATTTTAAATATCAAAAATTAGAAGTTGAGCATTTATTTAAAACTCGTGAAACAAAAATGAAATTGTTTTTGAGTCAAATGATCAACTTGGATGAAGATCACAGCCTGAAACTTCGCTATCCAAGATCTGAAGAAAATCCTGATCTCGATCCTAAGGACGAGGAAGTCAGACTTTTCAGAACTCGATTGGGTCAGCTGCAAGGGTTTGATATTTTGGGATTTGCATTCGCAGGCTTAGAGGCTTGGCTGAATAAAAAATCCACGAAAATCAATTGGGATTTGGCTCAGCCAAATGATCCTAATCCTGCCAATATCCCATTCGGAAAAGCTTACTGGAGACAGGTCACCACCGAGCGTGATTTAACGGGTGACGTGAATGATGTGGCCATTATTCAACACTCTTGGGGTGGCTGGAAAATGGGACGTAAAAAATTCTTGGAATTGATTGATCAAGTGGTCACAAAGCTGGGACTTCCTGCTGATGCCAAGTATCGTTTGGTCGAGAAAGAAACTTTTCAAAATGTGAAGGGTGTGGACTTTTATAAAATCACAGCCAATCTATCTATCCGTGAAGGTGGACTGGATAAGGTGAAAGAACTTGTATTGCAAAGTGAAAACGGCAATCAGCCGGTTCCAAGAGCCCGATTTTTAGGAAGATTGTTTCAAAAGATCAGCGAGCAAATTGGTGGAACCAGAGGCCGACGCGCGGATCAATTGATTCTAGAAGACATTATGAAAATTATGGGAAATGGAAATCTCGGTCAGGGACGAGTTCAGTTTCAAGTCGTTTGTGAAGAATACCACAGAATGAAAAATCAAGAGAACTCCATGCCCACAACAGGCACGTGGACCAATGGAACTTATTTTGATTGCCTCACGCCTTGGGTAGAAAAGCTTATGAAGTACTCTTTGAAGTATCCAAAGGGAAATTCTGAACAGGCCAGAGCTAAACAAGTTCGTTGGATGACAGAAGTGATCTACACATTGGAAGAACAAATTCCGATGCCGCAGCTTTTACAATTTTTAGGAAAAGAAAATGTGGTTTATTTCGTTCAAGTGAATGGTTTCAGATCCGGTGATGAGGATGGAGATCTGTCTTACATCTCAAACACTTGGGGAAATCCGAATGATGACTTCGAAGAGGCCGGTGGTGTTTTCCAACTTTATTCAAGAAAAACAGGGATATTGCCTACCGAAATTGATCGTTCACAGGGGAGCTTCCGATGATCTCAATACTTTTGATGATTTCATTTCAAGCTTTTGCAAGTGATCCTTTGTTTGATTTGCAGTGGTCACTGAACAATCAAGGTGCTGCTCAAGTTGTGGATCTGGATCCGGTCAGAAATTACCGAGTTCAGGGAGTTTCCAAGCAAGATATCAATATTAAAAGTTTAAAAAATTCTGTTCTCAGTCCTCGACAGGTGATTGTTGCTGTTCTTGATACAGGAATTGATCGCAATCATCCTGATCTGAAAAATGTGATTCGAACAAAGCCCGAAGAATGTGCGGCCCTGGCTCAGTACATTCAATGTTTGCAAGATGGAGTGCAAAAAACCTGTGATGAAAAGTGGATGGATCCAAAAAATCCTGAAGCTGACACCGATAAAAATGGCTATCCTATGGATTGTTACGGTTGGAGCGCCATCGGTCAGAAAACCGAAGTCAGTGGAATTATTGGCTCTCCATTTTTTGTTGATAATATTGGACACGGCACCCATGTGGCAGGTCTTGTGGGAGCTGAATCAGATAATGGTTTAGGTATTCAAGGTGTATCGCCTCACATTCGAATTTTACCCGTCCAAGTGATCGATGATCGTGTGAACGAGCCATTGAAACCCATGAGTGTTCCTAATCTGGATCCGAGTGAAAAGATCCGCGAGGAACAGGGCTTTAAAATTGTTCAAGATGTCAGTGACCGAGTGGCTCGTGGATTTTTGTATGCATTAAATGAAGGTGCAGAAGTCATCACCATGAGTCTTGGCTGGCCTCAAGTTGCAGATTCTAAATTGCTGCGAGGTTTGATCGAGGAAGCTGCAAAGAGAGGCGTCATTGTTATCGCAGCAGCTGGAAATGACTCAACCCGAGCTCTCTTACGACCCTGTGTTTATGATTCCGTGATTTGTGTAGGGTCTTTAAATTCTGATGGTTCTCTTTCTCATTTTTCAAATTATGGAAGTGGAGTTGATATCGCAGCTCCTGGACTTTCCATGATCAGTACTTATCCCGAGGATTTGAGACCTGCCAGGTTTCGAAATTACTTGGGTTATGAATACTTATCTGGAACATCACAAGCCACACCGTTGGTGGCGGGTGCGGTCGCCGAGCTTCTCTCTCGCGGCATTCCTAAAAACGAAATCTATGCAAAATTGATTTTATCGGCACGGCCAGTGCAAATTCCGACAGCTCTGTTTCAAGTTTTTGCCAGTGGAGAAAAAAGAGATTTCAAAGCGGACAATGATCCTCTGAAAAAATATGTGTTCTCAGGTCAATTGGATGTGGCAGCAGCGGTGAACACACCTTTCCGTGCGGTCATCCAGGCCAGTCAACGTGAAAGACCTGAAATTTTGTGGGACCGAAAATCCACTCAGTTCTCAATGAATTTAGAACTGATCAACCGGGGAGCAGCAGTTGGTCATCAGGATGTGCAAATTAAGGCTCGTGTTGATCAAGTCAAGTCGGGCGCTCAAAGGCCTCAAGTCGAATCCATTCAGATGGTCTCAAAGGTCGAAAGTGTTTGGAAGCAAAACCAAAAAAGAATTTATAAGATTAATTTTGTGATGCCTTCAAAAAATGTGGAAGAACTTCCCGCAGATTTAGATGTGGTGGTGACTGCACAATATTCGAATGGCTACCAGCAGGTCAGCATTGTGGAACCCGAAGTCGCTGTGCCACTGGCACAAATTCCTTTGGATCAAAAACAAACTTTCAAGATTGAAAATTTGCCTGCGGGTTCATGGGATTGGACACCTTTAGAGAATTTAGATGGTGCTCAGCGTGGAGAAGCCTACTTACTCAGTGAGCAATTGCCTGCAGGATTTCGAGTGGCAACAGCCACCATCGTCAACGGGCAGATGAAAATCAAAGGCCCTGTGACTTTGTCAGGGACTCGAGGATTGAAACTAATAGCTGTGATGTGGGGAGCGACGACGCCCGGTGGCTCTATTTTTGGTGTGATTGAAGACACCAGCAGTGATGACCCTGAAGCCGAGGTCAGTGAATCAGCCGCTCCCATTCATTTGTTTGATCTGGATCCAGATCTGAAGGTTAAATCTCGCCTTGTTTATGATTCAAAAGTCGTCAGACTTCCCTTCCAAGTTCGTTGGATGAAAGTGGCAGATCAAGTCTACCGACCTGCATGGATAGGTGCGGGGTTGAATCCAAACAAAAAACCAAGCCTTCGAGATTTGTGGCAGAATCGTGGTCAACCTGAGCGGGTTGAACAAAGACTTTATTGGCTCGATCAACAATTCAAACCTCAAGCCATTCAAGACGTGGACGGCAAACGCTTTGTGGATTTCATCCCTGGCATCCAAGATAGCGAAGGCATCCTGACTGCTATGGCGGTTAAAAGCCAAGGGCCGAGTTCGCAGCCTGACTATATACAAGATGTTTTGTTTGTGACTTTCTCTGAAGGAAAAGTTTTAAAAACTCTAGAAAACAAAGAGCCTCTTTACCGATCACTATTAGAGGCACGCAGAGGAGCTTTGTTTAATTTAGATTCATCGACTCCATTTTCTCGCGGACTTTTTTGGTTTGCGGAAGGAGCTCTCAGAACTCAGAAAATTACGACATGGGATAGTTTAGTTGAAAAATTTGAGAACTATGACGCAACTGCATTGCGGTCGCATTATGACTCTGCTCTGTGGACTCAAGCTGTTTACTCGGGGAGTCAAAACGCAGGAGCCTTCACTGTGACCAATTCAGAGGTGCAATACCACGATCTGAAAACTGGCAAAGCCGTTAGAAAAAGTCTCGATCGATACTCCTTTTTTTCGGACAGTTTGCAAATTCTTTTGGCCTATCCTCTTGTAATTCAAAGCCAAAACTTAAAAACAAAATATCGACCAGCACTTTTTGCCACTGAAAATATCGACTTCGAACGTGGTGTCAAATTGGTTGTCCCGATTTTTGCAAATGATGGGAGTGTTGTTGAACTGGTGTCACCGAGCACCTTGAATATCAAGGCAGGCTCTGGATGCAAACCGTTTAAAACTCCGATCCAGCTCACAACAGGGGAAACTGCTCTTGATTTTTTCTGCGAACGACAAACCACTTCGCAGAAGAAACCAGAAGTGGTCAGACCCGGGGAAAGGCCAAGACCACGGCCGATCTTAGTGGAACAAGAATTAGTTCGTGTGTTTTTAAAATACTAACAAAACCATAGGGGGTTTTTAATGAAATTGAACCAATTAACTTTTGCATTGCTAGTCGGTGCAGCACTCACATCAATGGTCGGTTGCGGTGGTGGCGGCGGTGGCGGAACAGTTGTTGTTCCTCCAGGCGGCGGCGGAGTCGTAATCACTTATCCGTATGAAACAGTTTACGGTGACACATGTGCGACGTTTGAAGCCACTCCAGGTTGCACATTCTCTGCAACAACAGGTCAACGTATCACTGTTGCAGCAGATCCTCACTTTGACCGTTATGGATTCGGCTCTGACGATGTTAAATTCGTTGAGTTCTTCTCTGACGGAACTGCTGATGTTTACAGCGATCTCGGAACATTCTTGTACACTGCCAACACAAGCTCATTTGCTGGTTGGATTGCTGGTAACACAATTGGTGTCGGAACAACTGGTTTATTCTGGGAAAACGTAGCTGGTGGAACATACTGGTTAGGTAAGAACGGTGTTCTTTACAACGCAAACCAAGGTGAGTCTAACTTCGGTGAAGCCATCAACAATCAAAATGCAGGTCAAGCTTCTGATGCATCAGCTGCAGCACTTGCTTCTGATTCAAACAAGCGCCTTGTTTCTAAAGCCGCTGAAAAGTTAGTTAAAGATTATTCTTTATCTAAGCCAAAAGCGATGGCAGTTGCCTCTGCTTTGAACACATGGGCTGTTTCTTCTGCAGGTCGTGGATACACAACAACACGTGATGTGGATTCAACTTTCAAGAAGATCTTCGGAGTTCCTTACTCGAAAGCTTTAGTTGCTGTTCAAGCTCTTAACGAAGGTGATACTTCTGGAATGAAAGAAATCACAGATCGTTCTGCAACAGCTTTGGGTTTAAAACCTCACCAAGCTCAAAAGTTCATCAAAGGTATGTATAAGAAGGCTTTGGCGTCTTATGGTATCGATGCGAACATGATTAACTGGTAATTTAAACGAGTTAAATTCTAAAAGACCCCGCTTGCGAACCAGGCGGGGTCTTTTTTTTGTCCTATTTTGAGATTACGCGTCCTATTTTGAGACCCAGCCTACAATTGCTCTCTGGAACAGCCGAAAATAATTAGGTCACCGGGGGGAGTTTTGAGTGTCACAATCTAGCTGGGGAAATATTCCTCAATGGGCCTATGAAACAACTCAATCCCTTTTGCAAACACTCCAAGCTGTTGATCCCATGACTTACCAACACTGTCTTCGTGTGGGTCAACTTTCAAAGTATCTCGCCAAATCTGCAGGCCTGAACGAATACGAACAAAAAGTTTCTGAGTTCTCTGGATTCTTTCATGACATCGGAAAAATCGGAATTTCTCAGGACATCATTGCAAAACCAGGTAAGCTGGATGCCAAAGAACTTGATATCATGCAAAACCATCCTGTGATTAGTGAACAAATCATTCGTCCATTAACTCAACATCAATTTTTCAAAGACATGCTCGCGCCGATTCGTGGACATCACGAGAGAGTGGATGGAACAGGTTATCCAGATAAAAAAATCGGTGATGATATTTCTTTAGTCGCTCGTGTGATTCTTGTGGTGGATACCTACGATGCCATGTCGCAGAACCGGGCTTACCGTAAAGGTCTTCCTAACGAAATTGTTTATGCAGAACTCAAGCGTTGTGCAGGAACTCAATTTGATCCTCAATTAGTTCGAATCTTTTTAGATGCCCATCGATTTTTTGTGCCGTCTGAGGTGGACTCTGAGATCCAGGAAAAGATCATTGATGTGAACCGAATGAAAAAAGTCGGCTAGCTGTTAATAGATTAAAATCCCACTTATTAAAATTAAGATGCAGTAGCTGATCGTCACGCAGGTCAATGTTACTCGATTAATAAAAATCCATTTGGGATCATCACTCGCAAAATAGATGTTCTGTTCTTCTTCTTCTTTGGTTCTTGTGGATTTAAACAAATAGGCAAAGGCCGTTTCAAACAAAGTCGTCAGTAAAATCAGAAGACTTAAAATAAAAGCAGACAAAGCCATAGCAGATCCATTTAAAAGAGACATGTCAAAAGTCATCACAAGAATACAGAGACCCACGAAGAAGTGAAAAAGATCATGGGCAATCCCATACCGGGGAGACCAATTGAACCACTTATAAATCATGAAAAGTTCAAGGGGCCCTCGGAGCCACCAGCTGACCAAGTGAAAAACAAAAAACGGAACCAGCTGGCTTGGAAATTCTGAGCTCAGTAAAAAAAAGAAGGGTAGAAAAAACCAATTCCAAACAGTGAACGCCAGCCAATGAGACTTTGGTTTTGAGATGGGTCCGCCGGTCCATGCTTTTTTACTGTT
>CAZPBD010000001.1:19043-32768 GCA_964584655.1 uncultured Pseudobdellovibrionaceae bacterium
AGTTTTAAAAACATAGATCCACGAATTCCCATAGCATTTGTTTTGTTTACTTACTTGGTTTTGGGTCTGACTGTTTTGGGCTTTAACAGATCCCCCTGGCAAGCGGTCACAACAACCATTTCATGCTGTCTACTTGAAGTGATGTTGACTTGGATTTTTAAACGCAAATGGGTTTTTCCCTTGAGTGCGATGATCACAAGTTTTTCTTTGTCGTTTCTTTTAAATTACAGTCATGATTTTTACTTGCTGTTTGTGCCGCTGTTTTTTGCCATCGGTTCAAAGTATTTTTTTATGTTCAAAGGCAAGCATGCTTTGAATCCAGCCATGGCGGGTATCAGTCTTTCACTTTTGGCAGTTCCCCATTTAGTCACAGCCGCACCAGCCTATCAGTGGAATGGCATTGCATCCATGTCCGTTTTCATTGTTATGCTGGGACTGCTTTTTGTGATCCCCAAAGTGAATCGACAGTGGCTTGTGATGAGCTTTCTTTTCTTTTTCACAGTTCAAACTTTTCTGCGGGCCCTTTTAATGAAACATCATTTGCCCTTTGAAACTTTATTTTTAGGGACTCTCAGTTCGCCCGCATTTTTTATTTTTACTTTTTTTATGATCACAGATCCTGCCACCTCACCCCCGGATCGTAAGCAACAAATCATTGTGGGATTTTTACTGGCCACTTTGGATCTGCTTTATCATCTTCATCAAAGTTACTACACTTTCTTCTATGCCGCTTTTACCGTTGGAATGGGAAGGCTTCTGCTGAATCATTTCAAACAGGCCAGACTTGTTGGATTTCAAAAATATTTTCGACTCAGTTTTTTTGAATCCAAATATTACTTAAAACCCTTGGTTTTGTTAGGCCTCGGGCTTGGGGGCACATTTGTATATGCAAATGTGATTCACCCGCAGCTGCCAGTGAAAAATTTGGATTGGCATTTTGTTTTAAAAAACTCAGATGAGTCCGGGTTGAACGCAAATTCAACTAATGATTTGTACGAATTAGTTGATCCCCGCGTGCAGCATATTGTGAAATGGGTTTTATCAGTCGGGGATAGTGCCTCTGTCGCTGATGTGAATTTGGATGGAAAGCCTGATTTATTTTTATCCAACTTTTTGAAACCTCAAGACGACAGAGCCAGTTTGTATCTTCAAACAGCACCCCACACTTTTACTAAGCATCCTCTTCCAGAGCTTGATTTCATTCGGAACGATCCCAAAACATTTGGTGTCATCTCAAAGGGTCTGTTTGCAGATTTTGATAATGATGGGGACCAGGATTTATTTTTAACAGTTGGTTTTGGAAAATCTCTTCTGCTTAAAAATCTGTTGAAAGAATCTGGCACATTAAGTTTTCAGAATATTTCAGAAGAAGCAGGTGTTCATCATTACAGCAATTCTCTGGGAGGAACTTGGGCCGATTTCAATCGGGATGGACGACTGGATTTGTTAGTTTTAAATGTATGGCCAGATAACCTGCCAGATTATAAAACACCGCAGCCACTGAATTTATTCAACTTGCCTGCTCAAGAATCTGAAGATGACAATCGTCCCTTTAACTTTATGCACGACAGTTGGCATATGTCTAATAACGGCGGAGTGAATAGACTTTATTTACAAAACTCAAATGGGACCTTTACCTTGCAGGATCCAATGACCTGGAACATTCCTGAAACCCGTTGGAGTTTAGCAGTTACAGCTGCTGATTTAAACCAAGATGGTTGGACTGATCTTTATATCGCAAATGATTTTGGACCGGATGATCTTTATTTGAGTCAAAAGGGCGAGAAGTTTATTAATCACAAAGGAACTTTGTTTGGTTCCATCGGTCGAGACACTTACAAGGGCATGAATGCATCGGCAGCTGATTTTGATCAAGATGGAAGTCTGAGTGTTTATGTCTCAAATGTGCACCATGCTTTCCAAGCAGAAGGAAGTTTGTTTTGGAAGTTTGATCAAATACCAAATCAGTTTTTTCCGAAGATTCAAGAGCAGGCGTCCGTCCGTGGAGTTTTAAATGAAATTCGCTTTGGGTGGGGAGCCAGTGCCACTGATTTTAATAACGATGGCTGGGTGGATATCGCTCAGGCCAACGGCATGGTGGATGATACCATCGATAAAAAATTCGATGAATGTCCTGATTACTGGTACGTGAACGAAAAAATTGCCAGGTCACCGCCAAGCATTCATCGCTATGCCAATAAGTGGGGAGACATTCGAGGCTCTTGTATTTATGGCAAAGAAAAAAATAAACTGTATCTCAATTGGGGAACCAAGTCTTCACCCCAATTTCAAGATGTGGCCGACCACGTGGGCTTGGGTCGCAAGACGAATTCCAGAGCCGCCGTCAGCGCAGATTTCACAAATTCTGGAAGACGAGATCTATTGATCACCCATCAATTTGAAAAGCCAAGTTTATATAAGAATGAAATGAAAAACCCTGATTCAGTTTTGATCCCCCAGTGGATAGGGTTTCAATTGGAATCATTAAAGCCCAATTGTAATCGTGAAGCCATCGGCAGCCGCCTCACTTTGACTGTGAAAAATAAAGATGGAAAGACTTGGAAAATTTCCCAGGAAGTGCAAGCGGTCTCGGGGTTCTCTGCGCAATCAGATAAGCGTCTTCATTTTGGTTTAGGTCTGAATGCTGATGTCGTTTTGGCTGAAATTCTGTGGTGCGGACAAAGCACTTCAATTTTGGAAAATTTAAGTCCCAATCAGTATCACAATGTGGTGTTGAAATGATGAAGACTTTAAAAGACACAGATCAAGAGCTCATCAATCACTGGTACATCATCGCGTTGGCCAGTGAAGTTCCCAATGACAAACCCATCTCTCGAACTGTCTATGATGTGCCTTATGTTTTGTTTAAAGATGAAAATGGCGCGGTTCAAGTATTCGTCGATCAATGCGTTCACCGAGGGGCCCAGCTCTCTTTAGGCAAATGTGAAGACGGACAAATTCGCTGCCCTTATCATGGCTGGAAGTTTGGACACGGCGGGCAGGTGACAGAAGTTCCTTCCGAAGGACCGGGAGCCGAGGCTAAAAATTGGAAACTGAAATCAGTGCCATTTCAGATTCATCAAAACTGTATTTGGATTTGGCCAGGTGATATAAATCATCCCGGCCTTGCTTCGCAGCCATGGTCATTCCCAAAGTTTGAGGATCCTCAGTTTGCAAGTTACTTTATGATCACTGACTTTGAAAATGAGGTCACACATCTTGTTCAGAATTTCATGGATGTGCCCCATACGGTGTTTGTTCATGACAAATGGTTTAGAAAAAGAAAGAGCCTCAAAGTTCCCATTTTACTTGAGGCGTATGATGCTAAAGTGAAAGTCACCTACCAGCAATCCTCTGATTCCATCGGTTTTTTTGACTTCATTTTAAATTCGAAGAAAAAACCAATGACCCATACAGATGAATATATTTTCCCAAATCTTACCCGAGTTGACTACGCTTTCGGCGATCATCAATTCATCATCAACTCTCAGTGCACACCCGTGGGTCGTTACAAAACGCGGGTTTTTACTTGGATCAGTTTCAAAGTTGGTTTTTTAACAAAACTTTTAAAACCCATGATGCAATTTTACACTCGTAAAGTGATCACACAAGATGTGGAAATTATGCAAAACCAAGGTCGGCAGCTCATGGCCTTCGAAAAAATTCAAGGTCCCATTGAATTCAATAAATCCCAAGGTTTTCATTCCACTCAAGCTGATGAGCTTCATCTTTTAATTGATAAAATGAGATCCCAAGGACAAACAGACTTAAAAAGTCCTCACAGTCTTCAGGTCAATCGCCAGCGAGAGTTTTGGATTTAATGTCCAAGGCATTTGTCAGACTTTATACTCCTCAGGACCAAGAGGCAGTTAACCAATTGTTTCAAAGTCACCCCATGCATCTGCCGGGCTTTGATTTGATCTACAGCAGGCAGCCCCATTTTCAAAATCTACTCAAATGTCAAAGTGAGCAATTCGAGACAGTGGTCGCTGAGGAAAACAATCAAGTGATTGGCGTGACCTCTTTGTCTTGGAAACAGAGACGGCTTCATCATCGAGATGTCATGGTCGGCTACCTTTCTGACCTCAGAATGAAAAAAACTAGATCTGCATCTAGAATCTGGCGAGAGTTTTACAAAGAAATTTTAAGTGATAATTTTATGAAGAGTAGGGGTATCAATTATTATTTAACTGCGGTCTTAGCTGATAACAATGTTGCGATTAAAAATTTGACTCAATCTAAAAACAATTCTTTTCATTATCATTTGGTGGATCAACCTTTGATGGTCAACGTTCTGGCAAAAAAGCCATTTTCGAAAGAATCCAACGAACTTCCACAAAAGATTTCGAATGACCAATTTGAAACCTTTTTGAAGAACTGTCGTTCCGATTTAAAATTTTCGTTCAATGATGGAGAAACTTCTTTTCGAAATAATTTTTGGCCAGGGTTTCGCGACCAAAAGGCATTGATTTTTCAAACACAAGATCAGATCCAAGCCGTTTGTTGCCCTTGGTCCCCAGAGGCCGTCAAACAAATGAAGGTGAGTAGTCCTAAGCCCTATTTCAAACTTCTGATGAGTGCAGCACGCCTTTTTGGATTTCCGGGACTGAAAAAGGATCAATCGTTAATCACCCAGTATCTGACAAGTCTTTATTTCGATCGTCGGTTGAGTCAGGTTGAAAAATTTCATTACTTGGATGGCTTCTTGCAGACTTGCTTGAACGATCCGAATCGAGCTCATCTCATTTCATTTTCTGATCAGTGGCGATTGTCTGAGCTTAAAGAATTCAAAAAGAAATATCTTTTTCAAACCACACGAGTGAATCTTTATGTGGTCACACCAAAGGGCCAAGAGCCACCAGCTGAGTTAACTACTCCAGGTGCTGTGGATTTCGAAATGGGGATCGTCTAATGCTTGCTCAAATTTTCCATTCACTGATTCAACTTTCTGGTGTCCTAGAGAGAGCCAAATTGAAACGGGCCTTTCAAAGTGTTCAAAAAAGTCAAAGCACTGTTTTGAAAAAAGTATTAAAAGATTCCCGTGAGCTGCCTTGGTCAGCTGCTTATCAAAAATCTTTTTCAAACTATCAAGAGTTCTCAAATCAAATTCCAGTCTCTACGTGGTCGGATTTTCAAAATCACTTTCCACGAGAGAGTCGTGAGAGCTATCTCAAGAATCAGTTAGTCCAAAGGTTTGAGCCCACCAGTGGCTCTACATTTGAGAGAAAATGGATTCCAATGACGAGGGGCTACATTTCTGAACTCAATCGAGCTGCCAGTGTTTGGATGCATGATCTCTACCATCAATATCCTGAAATCAAAAAAGGATTTCATTATTGGTCTTTAAGCTGGCTTCCCATGGAACTGAGAGCTGATCTAAAAAATGATGATTCAGATCTTTTCCCTTGGTGGAAGAAGTTACTCATTTCAAAAACATTTTTAAGTCACCCAAAGTTAGCCTACGTTTCGAACGAAGAAGCTTGGCGAATGGGAACAATTGTTTACCTAGTTTCCAAGGAAAATTTAAAATTTATCAGTGTCTGGAGTCCTACTTTTTTGATCAGTCTAAAAGAATACCTCGATAAAAATTTTGAGCTTATTTTTGAAATTTTAAAAACGGGTTCCTGGCTGCATTTTTCTGATGATTTAAATCAAGTTCCCTTTCCGCAGGTGGATACAAACTATCAGTCGGCTCAAGAATTCAAAAAAGAGGCTTTCAAAAACTTGGAATTAATTTCCTGTTGGACTTCGGGAAGCTCTCAGATCTTTATTCCCCGGCTCCAATCGTTATTTCCGCAATCAAAGATTCAAGGAAAAGGGCTGTGGGCAACAGAAGCCGTGGTGACGATTCCATTCGAAGGACAACATGCACTTTGCCTTCGTTCTCATTTTTACGAGTTTCAAGATCTCAAGACACGAAAAATCCATCTGGCCCACGAATTAAAAAAAGGTCAGCAAGTGGCAGTGATCGTGAGCAACTCATCTGGTTTATTGCGATATCAATTAGGAGACCATCTTGAGGTCACCGGTTTTTTCAATCAAGCCCCTTGCTTTCATTTTTTAGGTCGTCCGGGCACTGTGGATTTAGTTGGAGAAAAACTGGATCTTTCCGTTTTAAGAAATATTTTGGCTCAGTTGATTGTTCAAAATCCTAAAATTCAATTTTATCAAATGGGTTTCTGCAGGCAGCCTTTTCTTCGCTACTTGATTTTCATCGAAGCGACTCAAGAGTCTGCAAGGCTTAAAGATCAGATCAGTGATCAGCTGGAATTAAGTTTGCAAAAATTCCATCACTACCGAGTGGCTCGGCAGTTGGGGCAACTTCACGCAGCAGAAGCCATTCTGATTTCAGACATCAATCTTTTGAAGTCCAAGGCCAAGGCGGGAGCCATTCAAGGGCAACTGAAACAAGAGGATTTTATTGAATACCAATCTTAGTTTTTTCGATTGGTACTTTCAAAAATTTTGTCAGCAGATTTGGCAATAAAGCCGTGATACAAGGCTCCGTCAGCCATTTTGTAGCGTCTTGCAAATTCATAGTAACACGCAGGAACTTGAAAATTTCCGTCCTCAAATTTGACACTCACTTCTTCAGCCATCGTTGAGCTTTGCTCAAGCAATTCTGCGGGCGTTCCTTTGATTTCACCACCGGATTGATTCAAAGAAAATCCATTTTTTTTGATAAACTGATTAATGCTTTGTAAATCTTGAAAACCAGTTAAAGCATTTACATTCACTGTAAAGTGGTTGGGTCTAAATCCAAAGGCACTGACCCAAGAGGCGTATTCACTGGTGGCAGCGAGCTTTGAGTACACTTGATGAGTCATTTTCCAAGGTCTGCCGCACACAAGAATTTTTTCGTCTGCAATCAAAGAGTCGGGGACTTGCTGCACCATCTTTTCAACCTCTTGCTGAACAAAAGAATCCATTTTTTCGAGTTCGAGCTCAGAGATAAATATTTTTGGAAGACTCAAGTCTTGGTGTTCGAAATGTTGAGCGTAGAGTTTTTTTTCTTTGAAAAAGTACTCGCCCTTGGCGGTGTAGCCGTACTTTTCAATGTGACGAGACAAAGATTTAATTCCCAATCGTGGGTGATTGAATGTTCGGTAAGCCACATGATCGTTTAAAACTTTTTCTCCGCTTTTGATAAAAAGTTGCTGAATTTTCAGCGCTGCTGGATTCAAAGTTGAGTAATCTTTCCACATGAGGTCTAAGAGTTGAGCTAAAGATTCAGTTTTATTTTGAGTCATATATGTGCCCCTTGAGGTTCTTAGATTGCCACAAATTTTAAGATTCAGCCAAAGTCTGATGAAGAGCTTGCAACAAGAGGCGTCATGTCCTGACAAGTGTCCTTGAGTCATGGACGCTTGTGAGCGCATGGCATTATCAACACTTCCTGAGATCAAAGAAATTGAAAAACTGATCGCTGAATTCCAATCAGTTCTTCACGTGCGTCTTTTGGGTCACGTCGGGGACAGTGAAAAAAAATTTCCTTCCTACTTACTTTCCATTGGAAACCAAGATCCTGAGGCTCCAGCATTAGGTTGGGTGGGGGGAGTGCACGGCTTAGAAAGAATTGGTTCTCAAGTTGTGATCGCTCTTTTGAAATCTGCTTTGCAAATGCAGCTGTGGGACGAGTCTTTGCAAGAGACTTTGAAAAAGGTCAGAATTTTTTTTGTACCAACGGTCAATCCATGGGGTATGTACAATCGCCGCAGATCCAACTCAGCAGGTGTTGATCTGATGAGAAATGCTCCCATCGATGGCGAAGGGAAAATTCCTTATCTTTTGGGTGGACATCGGTATTCTTCAAAACTTCCCTGGTATCGAGGAGAATTTTTCCAAGAAGAGAATCAACTTTTACAATCAGCCCTTGAAAATCAAGTGATGGGCTCAAAGTTTTCTTGGTCTGTGGATGTTCATTCTGGGTTTGGATGGCAGGATCAAATTTGGTTTCCTTTTGCTAAATCTAAAATTCCGTTTGATGATTTATCTTATCTTTATCGGTTCAAAACTTTTTATGAATCCACGCATCCCTATCACTTCTACAAATTTGAACCGCAAAGTTATCAAACTCACGGCGATGTTTGGGATTATTTTTACCTCATGATGAAAAACAAAAATCAAAGATTTATGCCTTTGACCTTAGAGCTGGGATCATGGAATTGGCTGAAGAAAAATCCTCTGCAAATATTATCTCGAGAAGGACTCTTTTATCCGTTTCAACCTCATAGACAAAAAAGAATTTTAAGACGGCATTGGACCTTGTTTGATTTTATGATTCGGATGACAGCTTCCTTTGAAAAATGGGCTGTGTTGGATGCCGAACAATTTGAACAGGCCAGGTCAAACGCGATGGAGCTTTGGTATGACAAATAAAAAATCGAAGAGGCAATGGATTTGGTTTCGAGGTTTGATTCGTTGGAAAATTCATTGGGGAGATTTTGAAACAGAATTCAAAAAGCATTTTCCAGATGATGAAATTCAAATGATTGATTTCCCTGGGTTCGGAGATTTTCATCATCTGAAAAGCCCCATCGCCATCAAAGATATGCTTGATCATGTGGATTCATCTGTGAAAGGGGAGGGACCTTTTTATGTGTTGGCTTATTCTTTGGGCGCCATGGTGGCAGCTCAATGGTCAGACCGACATCCTCACAAAATTAAGCAGCAGTTTTTAATGAATACCAGTGATCAGAGAAGTCCATTTTTCAAAAGGCTCAGACCAGCTCAGTGGCCCCTCCTTTTTTCAAGACTGGCGTTTCCTTCGGCTGAATTTGTTGAAAGTGGAATACTCGATGTGGTTTCCAATCGGCCTGAAATGAAGGAAAAATATCTCGCTCGTTTTACAGAGGCCTTCGAAAAGACCCCTGTGTTTCGACATAATTTATTGCGGCAATTAAGCCTCGCAACTCAGATCCATTTTTCAGAAACTGCCCCTGTTCCGACGGTGATTTTGACCTCCCTGGGGGATCGATTGGTGCACCATTCTTGTTCTGTAAAAATTGCAAAAGCGTGGAATTTGCAACCCCATATACACCCGTCGGCTGGACACGACATCAGTCTGGACGATCCAGACTGGGTCATAGAAAAAATTGACAAATTCCTCCTCTAAGATCCAGATCAACGCATTACAACATTGACCTCTTTCTGCTTCTTCGGTTTATTGTCCCTATGGGGGATGATTGCTTAAAAATTTTAGGAGTTTAGCCTTTAAAAAAGAGTTTTTGCTCCTGCTCTTTTTTAGCTTTCCAAAAAATTCTCTCGCGCAAAATTCCTCGACCTCTGTCGGGTCATCTTCACGTCTCGAAAAAGTAAAACCAAGTTCTGAAGGGCTCAGTTCTGCTAAGCTTCCTTCATCCGAACAGGCCACCGTTTTTGGCCAAGTTCGTTTTGAATCTTTGCAGTACCTCACAACTTTGGAAGATGCACCCCAGCTCACCAACAGTCAGTTTTTATCAGGCCGTGTGACGGCCACATCATTTGTTCGGGATACGGGACGATTCAACTGGGCACTGGATTTATCAGCAGGAACATTTTTCTCTCTGAAGCAGTCTTACTATTCTCTTCAAGAAATTTACGCCTCCACTTTGCTTGATGAAAAAGCTCAGGTGTCTCTGGGACGCAAGAAATTCAATTGGTCTGAAATTGATCGCATCTGGGCCTTTGGTCTTTGGCAACCGCGGTACAACATCGATGCCCTCAGGCCCGAAGACAACGGTTTGACGGGATTGTTTTTTGATTACAAGACGGACAATTTTCAATTTCTCGCATTCGGTTCTTCGTTATTTATCCCAACAGTCGGCCCCGAAATTCGAGAAGAAGACGGTCAGCTGAAAGCCGACAACCGATGGTATCGACCCCCCTCCAGTCAATCAGGTAAAATCAGTTTGTCTTACAAACTTGAATACGGCGACATTTTGGATCTCGTTCGACAGGAAAGTTACGCTTTGCAGTTTCGCTTAGGCAAAGTGGACGAGGGTCCTTGGATCGCAGTCTCTGGTGGTAGAAAACCAGTCAATGATATCGCTTTTCAAAGATGTTTGCGATGTGTGTCCGCTGACAGTGAAGCGGAATTCATCGTGGGACCACGTGTGACCCATCACCGAGTTTTTTCTGCAGATGTGGGTTACAACCTGGAATCTTTCAAGACCTCTGTTTCTTATTTCGAGGATCAACCCGAAACCATTCTTCCACCTGTGGATTATGCTGTTCAAAAGTTCGAGCCCGTCAAAATTTATTCAGTTCAGGCCGAACTCAGTACAAAAAATTTCCTCAACCGTACTTTGCTTTTTCAGACGGCCTATTTAAAAACTGTGGGTGGTCAAATTCAAGACATCGAAAACCTAGGGCAGGATTCAGAGATCACTTTGTTTACTTCTAGATATCGCTTCTCGAATGCTATTAACTTTTCAATGCTTGGGGATCTGACGTCGATTTACTCAAGACCTCTGATGACGAAGCTTGAATTCATACGGGACTTTGATCAAAAAGGCTCCATCCTTGGCCTTGAACTACAGTACCAGTGGAACCGTACTTGGTCCTACTTGTTTGGTTTTGATAGCCTTAGCGTTGACGACAATGAATCCACTTCTGATGAATTCATTAATGTTTACCGAGCCAATGATCGCATCTACGCAGGAGCCTCCTATGTTTTTTAAATATTCAGGAGCGGTGAAAACAATTTTTGGAATCGCAGCTTTGGGATTGATCAGTTGCACTCCAAAAATTGGAGAGCAGCCACCGGATCCGACGAACATAGAGTTAGGTGCAACTAAATGCCTATCGAAAGCTTCAACAGATTTGAAATCCTTTTTTGACGCCTCAGTCACGGATCAGGACCTGGCCACGGCTTGGAGATGTATCGAAACTGCGTTCGTTCAATTCGACAAATACGTCGTCGGCCGAGATCAAGATCGATACACCTCTCAAGAGATGGTCACATTCTTAGAAAGAAATTTCTTTGAAGATGACTCTTCCAATTCCACCATTCACAAAGAGCTGCAATTAGAGCTCATGAAGCTGAAGCAGGTTTTCATTGGTGGCAGTGTGGACTATGTGACTCGAGATGAGCTGAAAAAATCTCAAACTTTCTTGCGAGAAATCAGTGATATGACAGTGGCGATTAATCCCTACATGAAAATTATCATGCTGAAGTGGAAGCCAGATTTGAACAATGGTCGAGACGATGATTTAGCAAAATTTGAAAAGTCCAACTTAGCCGCACAAGTCTTTGCAAAAAAACTGTCTGCGATTATGAAATCCCATGCTTCGAATTACAAAATTTCGGACGCCTTGAAGCTCGTCGAAGAGTTCGAAGTCTTTTTTAAAGATGATTGGGCTTGGATTGATGATCTTCAAAAGCTTTTACCCGCCGTGAAAAAACTGAAGAAGGCTCTTGCTGGTGGCAACGAAGAGCTCATCTCAAATTTGGAATGGCCTCCAGTTTTGACTTTAGGCATCCGTGGATATTATCAGTACCTCAGATATCACTACTTCATCAAATCCACATCAGACACAGGTGGAGGCATTCGCCTGGTGTATATTGCCAGAACGCTGGAAGACATCTTCTCAATTTTTCAGGAGCTTCTGATTGAAAAAGAGGGTGGAGCTGTTTCTCAAGCTGAGTTATTTGAAATATTAAAGGCATTTGAAGAGGCTTGGACAGAGCTCAAAATTTCTCCTGAGTTACTTTCCGAGTTTATGAAAATAAAGCAGGTTCTCATTGGTGGAAGTTCTGACGCTTGGACTGCCACTGACTTTGAAAACGCACGGCTCAAGATTCCAGAGCTTCGTCGAATCGTAGAAAATTTTCTGTCCTACTACAGTATTTACGCCTTTGAATGGGACCCTGAGGAAGACACGGCCGAACGTTCTCGAAAACTATTCGAAGAGGCCAGAAGCCGGCTGTACATCGTGGGTCAAGACATCAGCCGTTTCCTTCAAGGGTCCTATAGCTTTCAGGATATGATCAGCCTTGTGAAAGAGTATGAAAAACTCTATCCCGCTCAAACGCTGAACCTCAGTGCTCGAAGACAAAGAATCTTTTCAAACTCTGCTGAAACCATCAGTGATAAATTAAAAACTTACGAGCCTCTCTTTATTGAATTTAATAAAATCATGTTTGAAAGATCCGACACGGTCATTGAAGAAAAAAATTGGGTTGTCATTGTGCCCATCGTCGCGCGGCTGTATTCCTTGTATCAATATTACGATTATTTCATGGTGGATAAATCGATTCAAAAGACTCAATCGCTCTTGGATTTAAGCACACTGTTTGATTCCTCTCTTGTTGTTGCGCAAGACTTACTTCAATCTAAAAAAGACAACCGATTCACTCAAGCGGAAGTTCAGCGCCTGGTTAGCGGCATTCGAGATGCTGGCTTTATTCCAAAAGGTCTAACTGAAAAGTCCGTGGAAGATCTGTCCCATGCGGCTCTTCAATACCTTCTTTTCGATCCTGAACGAAGGCTCAAAGGTGAAAAGAATCAATACCTTTCGGTCGATCAGCTCATGATTCTAAAAAATGAAGTGAAGAACTGGCTTCTGACTCAAGTTTCAATCAATGAGATTTTTAATGATAGTAATGATGTGGCTTTCGAACCGGCAGAATTACTTCAGAAACTGACCGAGAAGATGGCATCTTTAAATGACAAACCTCAATTGAGACAAGGTTTGCAGGAAGTCCATTCTTTATTGGATTCAGCAGTGACTCAAACCTTCGATCCAGAAAATCAGTTACAAATTTCAAACAGAGTGGCTTGGAACTACAGACTGAATGCTGTGTTTTCTGCCAATGTCAGTCGATTCTTGTCCAGACTTCTTGTCAGATCTTTTTCCACAGATCCAAAACTTTTGCAGGTCTCTGAATGTGATGCTGAAAGTGGTTTTCAGCTTCTGGTTGGTGTCTTCCGTGATTTGGATATTTTCAATCCCAGTCCTACTTTTGTCACTTCACGATTTTTGGAAGCCAATATCTTCATGCCTCGAGCTAACGGAGATAAGTTTTTGGATGTCATCGAGTTGGGTGAATTGTTGGGCGTTGTTTTCTCGGGCCTAAGGGTGAACGACAAACTGGAACAATCCTTAAGATCGGTTTGTCCCATTTCAGTTGGTAAAGATAAAAAAGAATTCACTACCTTTAGATGTTTAAGTGAGCACCACTACGTGGCAGTCCGAAAGTACATGGGACAGTTGCCAGAGTTTAA
Organism: uncultured Pseudobdellovibrionaceae bacterium; assembly: GCA_964584655.1. GTDB lineage: Bacteria > Bdellovibrionota > Bdellovibrionia > Bdellovibrionales > Bdellovibrionaceae. The sequence goes on from CAZPBD010000001.1 coordinate 32,252, forward strand.
AAATTATGTCGAAAAGTTAGCATCTAAGGATTCAACTACGAATCTGAATGATTTTACTGATATTTCGAAACGCCCCGGGTTTGCAGATTGGAATATTGTATTCCGTGCGGCTCTGAAAGCGACAGGTTGGTTACCAAACGATGGATACGAGGGCTCCAACCGAGAGTCTGTGTATTTTGCAGATATGATTTATTACCCTTTTATTATTCACTACTTGGAATACGTCTATGCGCGCTTTGATGCGACGAAGAATGGTGCCTTGCAAGTACCAGAAGCGAAACGTGCTTTCCCCATCTTTAAGCCCCTATTGAAGGATTTGGCTCAAGAACAGATTGATTCAGGGACCATTAAAGAATCGGATTTACTTGCGGTGTTTACGTATATTTTGAAATACAAAGAGCAGCCGAGTGCCTCGAGCATCACAAACATTTATCGTTGGCTGACATGGAGAGGGAGTTCTGATAAGTGGGATCTTTGGGTCACACGGACTGAAATGTCACAAATTTTGGGTTATATC
>CAZPBD010000001.1:32778-65231 GCA_964584655.1 uncultured Pseudobdellovibrionaceae bacterium
CAGACAAAAGAGCTATCTGATGATGAGCCTGGCAACCAGTGCAAAGTTCCGTAATTTTAATTTCAATTTTTTAAAAGAGATTTTTCCACATCATCGATTCCATGGGAATCGGTGCAACTGTGTTGTATTTTGCAGATGCTTTTTTATTGTACGGAGTCAGAACTTCACCTGAAGTTTCGAAATAAATGATTTGCCCGATGGGCATACCACTGTAAATACGAACCGGTTTTTTAACTGAAATTTCGAGAGTCCAATAATTGCAAAAGCCCACATCACCTTTTCCAGCTGTCGCGTGGATATCAATGCCCAGGCGGCCAACACTGGATTTTCCTTCGAGGAAAGGGACATGAGCGAGAGTTTCTGTGTATTCCAAAGTCACACCTAAATAGAAATTATCCGGTGTTAAAACATAACCTTCTTCAGGAATCTGAAAGGTTTCGATGAGGTTATGTTTTTTTGCATCCAGAACACTGTCTTTGTAAACTGCCAGCGTGGATCCAAGGTGAACGTCGTAGGAATTTGTTCCTAAACTTTCTTTACGGAAGGGTTCAACTTTGATGAGCCCCTTGTCCATGGATTCAAGAATCTGCTGGTCAGTCAAGATCATCGAATTACTTCGTTTCTCTGTGAACTGTGTGTTTCTGAAGATTTGGATTGTACTTTTTCTTCTCGAGACGACCTGGAGTTTTTGTTTTATTTTTAGTCGTTGTGTAACGTGATACAGGTTTACCGGCAGCTTTCGCTTCAGTACACTCGAGAGTGACGATGATACGGCCTGATTTTTTTGCCATGGAGAGGTTCCTTTCCGAACTATGGTGTGCCTAACAAGAATGTGATTTCTAGCAAATGACCGGGGGGTCTTCAATGACAAAGTTGAACCATTTAGCAGGTATTTTAAGCCTCAGTTTCCTGCTCGGTGCCTGTGCCCACGCGGGAGTGTGGCATAAGGGGCTTCACAAAGTCGAAAAAGCTGAGATGTTTCAAGAGCTTACCAGCTCGCAGGTCATTCTTTTGGGTGAAAATCACGGATTTCAGACCCACAGAGATCAACACATGGAAATTCTGAATGATCTCAGAAATCGTGGATTTCAAATTCATGTGGGGCTTGAATTCTTCTATTACCCCGATCAATCACTGGTCGATCAGTATCGAAATCAAACTCTCGCGGAATCTGATTTTTTAAAGTCGATCAGCTGGGGATCGCCGTCATTTGACTATTACCGTGATCAAGCGACTTTCCCCAACATTTCAAACGGAGAGAGAACCTGGGCTTTAAACGCTCCTCGAAAGTTAACATCATTTGTGTCAAAATTTGGTTTGAATGCCCTCACTGAGGATCTAAAATCTTTGATGCCACCGAATTTTGAGCTCGGTAGTGACAGTTATAAAAAACGATTCGAGCAAGCCATTGGCGGAGGCGGACACTTCTCTGATCCCGAGATCTTAAATCGATACTTTGCCGCTCAATCCATTTGGGACGAAACGATGGCTTGGAATATTCAGAAAATTATCTCTGCAAATCCAAGTGCAAAGCTCGTTGTCATCGTCGGAGAGTTTCATACTCAGTACGGTGGGGGACTTGGAGATCGCCTGAAGGCCCGAGGCGTTCAAAGGGTCACGACGGTTTCTCAAGTGAATACTCGAGATTTGTCAGCTGATCAGATTCAAGAATCAATTATGCCGCACCCAGATTATGGACCAAGGGCTGATTGGATTTGGGCAGAACCTGCCGTAGAATAATCTCATGTTTCCAAAAGACACTCGAATTTTAGTTATCGATGATATGCCCTCCATCCGCGACCTTGTTAAAAGTCAGCTGAAGTCTATGGGTTTTCAATCCATTGTTGAAGCGCAAGACGGTCAAGAAGGTCTTCAAATTTTAGATAAAAGATTGATGGACGGTGAGCCCATTCAATTGGTGATTTCGGATTGGAATATGCCAAAGCTAAAAGGTTTAGAATTATTAAAAAAAGTTCGAGCCTCTGCGGAATTCAAAGATCTTCCCTTCGTTCTGCTGACTTCTGAAGCCGAGCGAGAGCAAGTGACAGAGGCTGTACTCTCTGGAGTTTCACAATATATCGTGAAGCCTTTTTCAGCTAAAATCTTCGAAGACAAACTCAAAACGGTTTGGGATAAACACAAAAAGTAGAAAACGTCTAAGCGGCTTTCATTGCTGTTTTGTTTTGAACTTGGGATTTGATTTCTGGAAAGCGGAAACAAAAGGTTGTTCCCTCTCCGGGAACAGTCGAAACATGAACCGTTCCACCAATTTTTTCAATTTCACTTTTAACTGCGTCAAGTCCTACACCTCGGCCTGAAATTTCAGTGACTTCGTTTCGAGTGCTAAATTGTGGATGAAAGATAGAGCTCAGAATCTGACTTTCATTAAGGCCCTCGACAGGAATTCCTTTTTCAATCATTTTTTGTTTAATTACGAAGGGATTGATCCCTTTTCCATCGTCTTGAATGTACAACTCAAAACCCACCACTGATTTTTTGAGCTCCAGTTGAATACTGCCTTTTTCGGGCTTACCGAGGGCTAATCTTTCTTGTGGAGATTCTAGACCGTGATCAACTGCATTTCTAAACACATGCACAAGAGTTGATAAAAATGCGGAGTAGGGCTTCGGTGACCATCTCATCGCAGGATCCACAAATTTCAAATCTTCTACTTTTTTCCCAAGTTGATCAGCCGTCGATTGTAAAACAAATTGATAAGATGAAAATGTTTCCTGAACAGATTCAGTCAAATATTGAGCTTGTAACTCTAATGAGAGCTCTCGAGTCTTCGACCAAGCTTCGAGTAGGCTGAGGACTTGGCTGAGGGTTTCTCTAGGAAGTTCGATCTGATCCATTGTTTGCTGTTGATGTTGGGAGCCGAGAAGGGCCTCCACGTCGGATTTTAGATTTTGAAACTCGATGTTAAGTTGACCCAGTTCTGAGTTCCAAATATCACGACTGAATTCTTCAGGCTCAGTTTGCAGTCGCAGAATTTGATTCTCAAGGCGATGAGCTGTATCTGCGATGGACTTTATGGAATAGGTCGAGGCTCCACCTTTGATGGTATGCAATAGCCTAAAGATCAACTCATGATTCCAAAACGCGGGAGCAGATTGAACCGCTTGAATCAAATCCTGACTTTGCCTTTGAATCTCACCATAAAAACCGAGGAAAGATTTTTTCTGTTTAATCACTTTTAAAATAAATTGAGAATTGGCCTTCTCTTTTTCAGCAACCATTTGAGCTTGAACCAGTTCAGTGATGTCAGTGGAAACAAGAACAACTCCTGAGATTTCATTCTTCGAATTGCGAATGGGGTAGTATTCAAGATTAATTTTATTGCCTTGGCTGTGCGGAAATTCTTTCGGCCCAAGGGCAGCCATGTCTTCGAAGGGAAGAAGCTCACCAAAAAGGGTGATCATCCATTTTCTGAAGCCATCATGTTTAGATTCAGGAAGTTTGAGAACATCCCAAATTTTTTGTCCAGCAGGATCGGTTTCTAAAACCTTTTGGCAGGCCTTTGAAGTCACTTCCCAACATGAGCCTGTGCTGTCGAAAATGAGGAAGCCTTGATTGAGACTATCAAGGAGGGCTTTCAACTTTTGATTCAGCTCTCGAATCTCAGACGTTCGATCTTCAACCATTTTTTCTAAATTTTTAGAGTAGTTTTCGAGCTCAACTTGGGCCTTTTTTAATTTTTCAATGACGTCTTCTTTGGCATCCAGTTCAGCCCGGTACTTTTTTTGAAGTCTTTCTTCTAAAGTCACATCACGAATAAACACAATCCATTGAGGATCTTGCCCCAGCCTTTGAACTGTAATCTGTGCTTTTCCTTCTCCACCTTCGGTGGTTAGAAACTGCACCTCTTTGTAGGGAGTGGGATCTGTCACTTGGTTCAACTTTTCAAAGCCTTCAATGGGTTCACTCAGCTTAAACACATCTGTTATCTTCATCTGTGAGCGCATCAGTTTTCTTTGGCTGAGCTGAGAAATAACAGCAGCTGTTTCATTGCAATACAAAATCTGTAAATTTTCATTTACGATAAAGACTGGCTCTAACAATGAATCAAACAGATGATTCTCTAAAATCATTCGAAGAAAATTTCCTTTTTCTTATGCAAAAGATAAAATAAGTTAGCTTGGGACCATTGAGAATCTGTGTTCTCTGTTTCAGAGACAGATTTGACTCTCCAGTAGTACTTTCCGTAGGCCAGTCGTTTGGTCATCAAATACCGCAAAAACTTTTCATTGCTGCTTTTGACTGTGGCTGAATCTATGACTCGGCTGAATTCTGGATCTGCCGCGATTTCAACTAAAAATTGTTCGGCATCATCAACGGGTTTCCAAGTCAGCCAAAGATAGGGGTTGTCATCTTGCTGTAAGAAAACGGTCGTGTCATTAAAAGGTCGAATGAGTAGAGGTGCTGGCAAAAGGTTCTTTATTTGATAATTGAATCTCTCAATATTAGATGAAGGGCTCACGGGTTGACCCACCTCATTTGTTGCAAAGACTCGAACATAGTACTGGCCAGGTTTTTGAACCTGAACTGAGGCCGGACCTCTTGGAGTCAAAGAGACTTTGGGATTTCTGAATGTGCCATCCTCAGAAATTTCCACTCGGTATTTCGATTGCCCCTTGGATTGGTGATTCCACTTCAAATCAATTTTTTGAGGTGTGACGATGCCTTTTTCATTTCTGATCACAATAGGGGCGATGGGATTTAGCTGAGGTGCTTGTGATGAAACTTCAAGGGTTCCGATGTCACTCGGCAAACTGATTTCTTCACCTTTCATCGAGTAAACGCGGAAAAAGTACGAGCCCGGCTTTGCACCTGTCCAAGCGAGTTGGCTGGCTGAAGTATCATAGTTGATCACTTGATCAAAGCGAGGTGTCTTTGATAATTCAAATCGGTATTGTGAAGCCTCTTGAACGGGCTCCCACTGAACCAACGGGGGGAACGAAAATTCATCAGAGTGTTGAATATTCGTTGTTTTAAGAATAGGTGGAAACAATAGACTTCGTTTTTTGTCGATGACTTCAAAAGTGTGAACTGTAGATGAAGCCACTTGGGTTCGACTTTGATTGTAGCCCTTAAGACGTGTGAAGTATTTGCCTGGAAGTAAAGCCAGCGGAATGCCAGCCTCACGATTTTTTGTTTTAATTGATGAATCAAGTAAGTTGAAGTCAGGGCTTGCAGAGATTTCAACGATGATTTCTTCGATCTGCTGTGATTTCTGCCATGACAAGTTTTGATAAGTTCTGGGGTCTTGCTTATTAATTTTAAAATCTGGAGGACTGGTCCATAAAATTTGCGAAAGAGTGGCAGGGTTCCTGTCAATTTTTTGCAAAGTAGAACCGGAAAAGTTTCTCTCGAGACGAATTTGCCGGGAATTGTTGCCCCCAATTTTTTCTAATCCATCTTTTGTACGCACTAAGAGTTCAGATTTGGAACTGAGATCTCCGGAAAGAGATCCTGATTTTAAATCGAGAACGAGCTTTCCATTTTCCATGGATAAAACAATCAAGGATTGACCGTCAATTCGCAGGGTACTTCCGTCATTGAGCTGCAAAACAGCAGTGGAAGACTCGCCAGTAAACAAACTATCAAATTCGTAAAGACTTTCCTGTTCTCGGGCATTCATCCAACTAAAATTTTCACTTGATTTGAATCTGACATCTTGGTTTTTGACGATCAATTGTGCGACTTTTTCATTGGAGCTTTGGCGTTCTTCAGAAAATAGCGAGTCATCGTATAGGAAATACGAAAATAAAAGAATAATCAGGCAGCAAAGAGTGAGAAGTCGTTTCTCAAAGTTTGTTAGTTTCATTGCAATGTTCACAAGAATGTTTCGGAAAAACTGTGAATAAAGTTGACAGTCTTAAGTCCAGTAGAAGTCGGGACCTTGTGTATAGAATCAGTCAGGTATGAGATGTTTTGAGAGTGAAAATTAAATCACTTTCAATTCGGTACAAAATCCTGATCATGCTGACTTTGATACCAGCTGTGGCACTGCTCATTTACCTGACCATCGCCTTGCAAGTTTTCAGGGATGACAAAGTGGCCTATGTTTTTGATACCACCAGTCAGATATCGGTTTCCATTGCTGGTCAACTGAAGACCAAATTGGATAATATTGTAAAACTCACCCAACCCATCCTGATGGATCTCAGTCAGACCGAGGACTTTAGTCGATTATCCAGAGCCTTTTTGCAATTTGATTCGCATTTACAATCCATGGCAGTGATGGTCTGGAATGAGAAAGCCCAAAACTATGAAGTGGGTCCAGTCTTAGAAAAAAACGCCTATACGTTTGAAAAGTTCTGGCTGACATGGCGAGCTCAGTGGAATCCTTCTTTGGTTCAAATTTTTATGAATCAGACTGTAGTGACGAATCCATTTTTAGACAGTCGTTTTGTGATCGTCCAAAAAGTTGATCGACCCAACTCTAGACCCTATCTTGTGATTTTGCTTTTTGATTTAACTGAATTCACAGAGCAATTTGAAACCCTTTCTGCCCAAAGTTTTTACCTCATAGAAAAAAATGGAAAAATTCTATTGGGACCCAAAAAAGACTTAGGGCAAAATCTGCGGGATCAAATTCCTTTGAGCTTTCTTCGATTGAATCAACAAGTGGCAGGCTCTGGAGTTGAAAAATTGAATGATCAAAATGGTGCTGCAAAACTGGCTTCCTACGCCTCTGTTGGGTGGGGAGATCTTTATGTCGTCAGTACAGTTTTAGAATCCAAAGCACTAGCTGCTATGAATGTTTTGAAGCGCAAATCCATTCTCTTTTTTGTCATATTGCTTGCAGCTACAACAATTTTAAGTTTGCTTGCTTCAAGCTCAGTGACTCAGTCTTTGACTCAGTTATTTGAGGCCACAGGACAGGTTTCAAAGGGACAATTTGATGTTCAAGTCGATGTCCAGTCCCAGGACGAAGTGGGAGCTTTGGCTGCAAATTTCAATCGAATGGCATCTGAAGTTTCAAGGCTCATGGGTCAGACGGCAGAGACTGCTCGAATGGAAAACGAGCTGCAAACAGCGCGGATGGTTCAAGAAACGCTTTTCCCGGCTCCGCATGCGGATTTGGGCCCTGTAGAAGTCGTAGGATTTTATGAGCCTGCCAGTGAAGTGGGTGGAGATTGGTGGAGTTACACTCAAGTCGGACAAAGTGTTTATTTTTGGATTGGGGATGCGACTGGTCACGGTGCAGGTGCTGCTCTGATTACAAGTGCTGCAAAGTCGGCGGCTGGACTGATCGAGAGCCTTGGATTCACACCGTCTCAGGCATTAAGTGCTCTCAATCGCAGTATTTATGACGTCTCACGCGGCAAAATTATGATGACATTTTTCTTGGGGAAGTTAGATCTTAAAACACTTAAGATGTCTTACTCCAATGCCTCCCATGAGGCGCCTTTTTTGTTTCGTCACAAAGAAGAGGATCAGCCTTACAAAAAGAAGGACATCGAATTCTTAAATGAAGTCAATAATCCACGACTTGGGCAAGCTCGAGACTCGATTTACAAAGAGGTTTCGGTCCAGTTAGGTCTAGGAGACTTGATCTTTTTTTACACGGATGGCGTGCCAGATATCCGGGATAAAAAAAATCAAGACTGGGGCGAGCGAGAGTTTATCAAAAATTTAATTTCGGCCGTGAATTCATCACCTAGTCCAACAGAAGTGATGGCTGCAATAAGTGAAAATATTCAGGCCTATCGTCAAGGGGCTGCATTAGCTGATGACCTCACGTTTTTCATAGTGAAAACTAAAGAGAATGTGATGAGCGAAGGGAAGAAAAATGAGCAAGTTTCAATCTAAATTGAATCGACAAGGTAGTAAAGTGGTTGTCCAACTGGGTGGAATCATCGACGAGGACGCAGACTTTACCACTCTGGCCATCCAAGATGCTCAAGAAGTTCATATTGATATGGATGAGATCAAAAGTATCAATTCCTGCGGCATTCGTGAGTGGATCAAGTGGATCGGCGCTAATGATAAATCAAAAATTGTTTATTCCAAGTGTCCAAAAGTCATTGTGGATCAAATGAATATGGTGGATGGATTTTTGCCGAGCTCAGCCACTGTTGAATCCTTCTATGTGCCATATTATAACGAAGATTCTGGCTCAGAAAAAAATGTATTATTTCGATACGGAGTTGAATACAAAGACGGACAGGTCCAATACCCGGCAGCTGTGAAGGACGAGAGCGGCCAACCGATGGAAATGGACATCATTGAAAATAAGTATTTCAAATTCATCAAATCAAAGACCTAGCTCTTGGTCTAGGCTTTTGATTTTCAGCGTTCAAAGTCTATAAAAAGCCCGACGGTCTACCGATAAAAAGGTGTGACTCAATATGGTTTAAAAATACTAATTGTAGAGGACGACGCCAGTCTTGGCGATGTTCTAAAAGAGGCATTGACCCGGAAGGGCCATTTTCCTTTTCACGTTTTGAAACCTGATGAAGCTCTTCAACTCCTCATGCGACAAAATTTTGATCTGATGCTGATCGACTGTTTGCTTCCCAATATGACAGGCACTGAACTGGTTAAAAAAATAAAAGCAGAGCCTAACTTTTCAAATTTAACAAAAATAGTTTTGATGAGTGGAATTTACACTGACAAAACTTTCCAGCAGGAGTCATTGCAAGAGACAGGCGCTTCTGGATTTTTAAAAAAACCATTCAAAATCGAAGAGCTTGATATTTTCTTGTCCTCCATCAAGCCCAAAAAAGTGGAAACCAATGAGCAGCCTCGAAAAAAACTTTATGAAACTTTCGAAAAAGAAAAGGTTTCTCCTCGAGAGAAAAGAAAGTTAATTGAGTCTCTTGAGGAAGTGGATGGGTATGATCTTCCTTTTATTTATAGTTTACTTTCAGAAACGAAATCCTCAGGACATTTGAATATTTTTAATTCCACAGGAGAAGTTTCTGGCGTTTCCTTCAGCCAAGGGCACATTGTGGGTGTTGATGTGGAAGACCAATCAACGGTTCTTGGTCACATGCTGATTCAAAGTGGATATATTTTGCCTGAAGACTTGCAAGAAATACTTCAAGATAAAAGTCCTCGAAAAATCGGACAGAAGTTGATTGATTCCTGTAAGCTCAGTCCCCATGCCTTTGATTTGATTTTGGGTGAGCAAATGAACGTTCGATTGACACGAACGATTGTGGACGGACAGGTCAAAGTAAATTTTGTTGCGACAGAAGTTGAGAATGTGCCTGCTGCCATCGATTCTGAGCAATTGCTTATTTATCTACATGATTGGGTGGCCTCAAAACTTCCTATCAGTTGGCTGGAGTCTCTTTATTTGATGTGGTCGGGTCAAAAGATTCTGACAACAGCTGCTTGGAAATCAGATCATCCTGTGATGAAAACATCATTTGTAAAAAGACTGTCTCAATTTCCTCAAAAAATTGAAGCTGGGGTTTCACTCACTGAGCTTTTGAGTTTAGATGGATATGATTCCGTTTCTGTTCACAAAGCGCTTCATTTGATGTTACTTAAAGGTGTTATTATTTTCTCTGCAGAGAAAATGGTTTTAGATTCGGTCGCTCAACGTAAGCATCTCAAAAAAATTCAATCACAGCTTCAGGACAAAGACAGTTCAGAAGTCCTTGAGCTTTTCCAGGAGTTACTCAAAGACAAGCCAGACACAATTTGGCTGGATGAATTCATTGGCTTTGTAGGACCAGCTCCAGAAGATCCTGAAGTTCTCAAGATTTGGAAGAATGTAAAAGATCGTTTTGAAAAGGCGATTCGAATTCATTGGGATCAATCCAGCCAAGAGATCACAAAAATTAGAAAAAATGAGAAGTCCCAACAGAGGTTGGCATCCATGCAGAAGCTGGATGAGGTTAAGGCCCTCTTGCAGCTCAATCAATTCTCTAAGGCCAGTGATTTAATAAAAGCAATTAAGAACATCAATGATGTTCCAGGTGGAAGACTTTATAAGGCCTGGATTCAAATCGGTACTATGACGGCAGCAAGAAAATCGGTGGAGATGAAGGAAGTGGAGCTTGAGCTTATGCAGATCCCTCCAGACGAACGTTATGATTCTTTTTATTTGTATGTCATGGGTTTGTATTTAAAAGCGAAGGGGGATCTTTCAGGCGCTAAAAAAGCATTTGAAAAATCTGTCGCGATTAATCCCACATTTATTGTGGCGAAGCGTGAAATTACTATGCTCGATTCGCTCGTGAATCAGCCCAAGCAAGATATTTTCAACATGGACTTGAAAGATGTTGTTGCGGGATTCTTTAAGAAAAAAGCCGGATAGATCAGAAGGTTTTGACCCAACCAGCTTCGATCAACACAGAAGTGGATTGTACGCTTTCGCTTGCGACTTCAAGTTCCATGGATTTCAGGCCAAGGGTCAACTTTAATTTTTGAGTGTCTTTCAGGTCGCGATAAAGTTTCCATCTGGCCAGCCATGCCGATTTTAAATCAAAAGTGGAAGATTTGCCTGGCAACGAGTATCGCACATCGAATTCTTGCCAATTAAAGTAGGGAACTTTTTTAAAGTTTGCACCTGCCCAACCCAACCGGGGAGCGAATGTCAGATTGGATTTCGATTCGAAAGTCCAATTTTGCAGGCCGATTCCAAAATACAGACCTGGGTCGATGAATTGCAATCCTGAATCTTTTCTGTAAAGAGAAAAGAGCTGCATGGATGATATCGGATTTTTTGAACTCAGATCTTGCTCGAAATAAAAATCCAGTCCCACCCGTTGGTAGGTCAAAGGATGGTCAATGAATGTTCTTTCAAACCATAGCTGAGCCTCAGCTAAAGCAGAAAATTGAAACTCGTCAGATTGAAGATTGAGGCTGAGTTCGACTCTGCCAGGGTCTTGTCTTGAAGTCGAATAGGCGGCTTGAAAAATGGTGCCCTCATCTTGTACCCCGAGGTAAGAGATCTTCTCGACATTTTTTGCCGACCACAGATAGTTAACTCCAGATTGTATAACCTGTGAGGATGTATCGATGGGCACCAAATTTCCGGCGGCTCCCTTTTCGACAAGCACAGAGAGATTTGAAGCATAGGTTCTTTGGCCTGTTGTCGATTTAAGATGAACACGATGTTTTTGAGTGGGGAGTGGCCCTTGAACGATAAACTCTTGTCGAAGTGGCACTTGTCCCTCGCCAGCCACGTAAATCATGGCACGTTCTTTATATAAGGGAACCGACCACATCTTTTCATTGATCTTTTTCACGTTCGAAGGAGCCAGCGGAAAGGGCCCTTCAACTGTCAGCAGAAAACTTTTTTCATCAATATCTTGAACGTCGATAAATTTTAGAAAAATTCGCCGTGTATCCATTTTAAATTCTGCGCCAGATCTTGAGAGTGCTCGAAAGGAAAGACTTTCTTTTTCGTCATTCAAAAAAACGATTCCGTGGTGAGTGACAGTGCGCCCGTTGATTTGCACCAAGGGTTTTTGATTCAAAGATCTTGGGCTGACAGACATTTTTGTCCCCACACCTTTAATCATAATTTCTGGCGAGCAAACATCAAGGCCGGTATCAATATCGTAGTAACCGACACAAAATCGAAAGAAAGAGAGGCCTGCCAAAGCCCTCACAAGAGTCGTTGCATCATTTAAAACAAGTTCTGAATTTGAATTGGAAATGGGCTGACTCCAAACGTTTAGTCCAGAGGGATTCGTAAAAATGATTCGACCTTCTTGGACCACATTGGCTGGCCAAGAAATCAATAACTGGGGTTTTTGTCCTTCAAAAACGAGATCGAACTTGAACTGTTCGGTGTCGATAATTCGATTGCCCAGCAAAAATTTTGATTGATCTCGAAGACTGTACTCAAATTTTTGAGGCAAAATTTGAACATTATTTTTTTCTGCTGGGAAATAAAGTGGTGTTCGTGATTCAACAAGAATCGGAAATAGGAATAGAAAGCTAAGTGATATCTTTGAGAAGTGATTCATAATCTCTTCCGTCAATGATACCTCTAATCAGATGCAAGCATAAAGCCATTTTTGAGAAAAAGTCGGTATTCGAAGAAACGACAAGGATCTGTGGATGTCGTGACCAAGCTTGCTTTATTTTTTCATTCAATTTCCAAGCTTCATCATAGGTTTCAGTTCGAAGTGGATTGGTAATGTCGTAGGCAGCTGCAGAGGCTGTGTCCAAATGAAGGACCCAATCATAGCGAGAAACTTCGAACTCTTCGGTTGTTTGAAGGGATGTAAAAAAATCGGAAGTATCCAGTGGCCAATAAGCAAGACCATCTAAGGATCCACGGTCGCAGACCAAGGTCGAGTGCGTGGGCTCATCGAGAGCTAAGCCTTCCAGTTGCCTTTGAACATGATAAATCGCTTTTTGAGATCGTTTTTGTGAGCTTGGAGTTTTTCCTCGCGGAAAACCTCCACGATATAAAATGCTCGCAGCTTCAGGAACTGTCGTGAGGTCATGTCCTAATTCTCGTTTGATGGCTTCGATCAGGGTCGTCTTTCCACCCGAGGGTCCGCCCGTGACAACGATGACTTGATGCTGTTTCAAGATCTGCCAACTTCAGCCGAGGCGATCAGATCATGACCGATCCACTGAGCCCCTGAAGCCGGTTTGAATGAATCATGAAACATCACCCATCCACAAGAACGGAAAACAATTTCGCTTAAAAGTGAGACCATTAATTTTTTATCGTCTTGATGGCATTCCACGATTCGATCCGAAATTGAAAGGAGTTTTTCTAATTGGTTTTTTCGGCTGTGAGAAGGCCACTGATCATATTTCAAAGTCATCAGCACTTCAGGGTCCTGATAGTACTCTTGCACCCAATTGAAAATATCTTCGAGATATTGAGGTTTTTTTAAAAGAGCCGTAGTTTCAGCGATCAGTTGATGTGTTCTTCCATGATCCGGAAAATTCTTAAGAAAAGCTTTCAGTAAAGTGTAAAGTGGAACTTCCACACCTTGAAAGATTGAACTGGAGTTTGTCAAAATTTCGGGACAATTGTAGGTGCTGACGAGCACACCCTTTTTGTGCCATTTTTGAGAAACCTTTTCCAATTCCATTTTTGCCCAACCCTGCAAGTACGGAGAGTAACTTTGCCAAGTCAAACCTTCACCTGTCCAAATTTCAGTCCCGTGATAGCCGTAAGCTATGTAGGAAACGTGTCCACCTGACTTTTCAATTTTTTCTCGCAGAACTGTTGTTTCTTCGATCAGGATATCAAGAGTTTGAGAGGTGACTTCTGTGAAACTGAGTTCACAAAGTTTTCCAATGGAAGAGTTCCAAAATGTTTCACTTGGCATGTGGCGTTCGCCAACACCTTTGAAAACACGGTTCATCAAAGGCATGACAATTTTAGCGCGAGGGACACCGCCAGCCATCAGATGGGCAAATAAAACATGGGCTCCCTGAGAGGGGATGATTTTTTCAAGTTCACGAACATAGTCTTGAACTTGTTTTCGAAACCGATTGCGACCTTGCTGTTTGCAATATTCAAGCTTTCCTTCTGGCCACTGAAGTTCAGTCCAATTTTTCAAACCTAATTCTTTGAGGTCATCCAAGGGACTCAGTCCGTCCTGACCCCTTTCCATATCAAAGCCTGCTTCGAGCGGGACATTGATAAAATAGTCGGCATCCACTGGTTTTTCTGAATCTTCTAAGGCCCGCAAATTTTGATTTGCATCCCGTCTACCCACAGTACTTTTGATAATTTTATATCCATTTTTTTGAGCTTCTTCGACCAGTCCGTTGGCATAACCCCGATTAAAAAGTTCGCCGAATACAACTAAATGCCCCTGATTATTTTTGGGTCTTTTAGTCGTAATATCACGTAGAGGATGGCCGGATTTTAAGAATGAATTTTGCATATTTAAGGATTTAATAGGTCCTGAAAAAGGGTCAAGAGCGTACGCATCAATTACTTGAAAATTGCGGGATACAATTCATTTAATTTGGAAATAAGACTTTGAGTCGCGCCACAACGGCTCTTAACTTCGCTAAGGATCATCTGTGACCTTTGTTCTGCTTGCTCATCAAATTTTTGGCAGCCCTTGACAAAATCATCCGGATTTAAAACTTCTAGCACCCAATCCTTGGCTTTGAACTCGAGAGCTTCGCGATTGTTGTGATGATAGGGGCCTACGATGACAGGGGATCCAGCAGCCAATGGTTCCATGACAGAGTGGACTTGTTTTCTGAAAGAACCACCAACAAAAGAGACCCGGGCTAACGGGTACAATGTGGCCAGTGTTCCCACCTGGTCGACCAAAATGAGATCCAGATTTTCCCAAGATTTTAAACTTTTGATTTCTGAAAAAAGTTGGAATCTTATCTTCATTTGAGTGAACTTCTGCTTTAAATTTTCAATTTGAGAGCCTGAAATTTCGTGGGGGACCCAAATCCATTTCCAAGAAAGATCTTTCAAGCGAAGAACGGTTTGCAATAAAACGAGATCGTCCTCGGGCCAGGTCGAACCAGCAACAATAAGTTTTTGATCATTTGGAATTATTGAGGCGGCCGAGTGCTGCAGTCGAAAAAGGACTTGATCAAACCTCGTGTCGCCTAGAATTTGTCCTTGTGTGGGGCCGTAGATCTTTTCGCACATGATTTGATCGTCCTTTGAAACAAAATAAATTTGATTCAAATTCTGAATGGTGGATTTTAAAAAGTGAGAGGTCAGCGTCGAGCTCTTTCGAGATCCAGAAGCAAAAGTGGCTGAGAATAGGACAGTTGGAATTTGCTTCTCTTTCAACTGCAAAATAAGTTCAGGCCACAAATCGGTTCTGGCGACTAAAAGGGCGCGAGGTTGAATTTGATCTAAAAAAGTTTTGACCGAATTTTTTTCGTCGATCGGCAAAACTCCGATCATATGCACATCTAGTTTTTTCAGCTGTGAAAGAGAAGAAAGGGAAGTGTGAGTCACGAGCAATGGAATTTCGGGATCAAGCTTTCTTATTTCACGGATGACTGATTTTGCATATTCGAGCTCTCCGCTTGAAGCATGAATCCAAATGGGGGATTTATTGAAATCCTTCAGCCGTGTGGTCTGACCTTGATGTTTAAGATAGTATTGCAATTTTGGGTGGGGAAACCAAGAGATCAAAACTCCCAAAGACTTTACGATCTTCATCAGCAATTGATACAACGACAGATTCAAGTGGAAGCCCTCAGCTGTCGAATCGAATCGAAGACAGTTTGAACTGAAATTCCTCGGAGGCATTTTTGAAATTCTGGATTCACACAAGGACCCTGACCATGTTTGCTGCAGGGCCTGCAGGCGAGATCCAGCTGCAAGATTTTTGTTTTTGGCCGAGATGGAAATCCGAAAGGGGCGGGGCCCATCAATGCAATCGCAGGATGCCCCAATTGTTCGGCTGTATGCAAAAGGCCTGTGTCATTTGAAATCAGCATTTCTGAGAGCTGAACCACACAGGCGGAATGTCTTAGGTTTGTTTGACCGGCAAGATTTAAAATTCGATCCGGCGCAACGTTCTGAATTTCTTTTAGAAAGTGATCCTCTGGGCCACCGAGAAGAACAAATTTTTGCTGGGGATCTTGTAGGATCAAACTTTTCCAATGTTCAACGGGCCATCTTTTTAATTCAAAGGCAGCAGATGGTGCTAAGGCAATATATTTTTCTTTGGGTAAAATGGTTTTTAGAGATTCAAGTTCTGAGTTGAGCAAAAAAAGCTGGGGTGTCTTTGGAAGATCGTTTTGAATTCCCCACTTTTTAAGTGGATCAATCAGATCCCTTTGTCCACTTCGAGGCATTTGGTAAAGATTCCATCGAAATTTAAACAATAGAATCCGTTTCCATCGCATCTGACTTTTTCTTAAGACTTTCGCAGAAGTCGTCAAACCTAAAATTAAAGAGATAATCCAAGAGCGAGTGCTATTGTGAGCATCATAAATTCGAGTGTAGTTTTCATTTCTGAGCAGCCAGGCCAGTTGAACTAACATTTTCAAATTGGACTTTCTCGGAAGAGAAACAATTTGATGAATCGAAGGATGATTTTGCAGCAGTGGGCTCAAGTCTTCTCGCACGGCCCAGTGAATAACTGAATTTTTGAAGTGTAAAGAGAGTTTAGAGGCCACACTTAAGCATTGAGTGACATCACCAAAACTTGAAAAACGTAGAATTAGAATCTTCTCTTGGAATGGTTCATTCACAGCAAGCCAATCCTGTCACGCCAGGCCCTGCTTTGGCAAGTGACCAAACTTTAGACACGATGGGGGTCGAATACCCCCTGTTGAAGACGGCATGAAACTTGGACTAAGAACAGGGTTGATGGCACGTTTTTGTGGATCTTTATTATTCTTATCTCTTGTGAGTCTTCCGGCATTTGCTCAGGTGAACTCGTCATTACTTTTGCAAAATGAGTCTTTTATATCCCCAGATTACGAGGCCACTAATCAAGTTCAATATCAGTTCTTAGGCTACCGAGCCAGAAGTGAAGAGGATGCCAATCTCCTGAATGTTGACAGCGAAATTGTGATGGCTGTTGGTGCTCCTCTCCTCAATTATATCAAAATTAAAGACCTGTCTGCCGAAGTCAAATCCTCTGAAAAAGAGAAATTTGTTTTCGGCCGTCGTCAGCAATTTTGGTCAAGTTTGGACTCCCGATGGGCCTTTGGAGTCATTGAGCCTACCTTCGAATGGAATCCCTTGAACCGGGAAAGATTGGCACTCACTGGAATTTTTTGGCAAAGAGATGATGCCGACTTTTCTCTTTCAGCCTTTTGGTCGCCTTTGTATATTCCTGATCAGGGGCCGAGTTTTGAGATCGATAAACAAGGTAAGTTCACACAAAAAAACCCGTGGTTTCAAACCCCTCCCGAAACTTTTAGACCTTTTCCAAGTGCGACTTCAGATTCAACAATTCAGTACAGTTTAAAAAGACCACCGGATTCGGAAATTATAGGTCAAACAACTTTGGGTGGATCCTTTGAAAAATTGATGTTTGAAAAACTCTTGTCCCGAGTCACTTATTTCTACAAGCCCATGAATCAATTGGCCCTGGCTTACAGCGGAGCCTACGTTGTTTCAACGGATCAGGGGCAAGTGGATCTGTTGCCAGAAGTGATTTATCACCGAGTGATTGCAGCAGATTTGATTTATAAATCCGGACTGTTTGAAACAGGAGTTTCGTATATTCAAGACAATCCAACGAATAAATCCTTTGATGCGGAATGGACTGCGCCCGTCTATGAAGACGCTCAAATTTATTCTGCTTATGTGCAAATCAATCGGATGCATCAAAAATGGAGCTTTGAGTATTTGACTGTTGAAAATGGACGAGTGAATGAGATCGGAGATCTTGCGAGTGCGACCCGTGCTCCCATTTCTTCCAGGTATCCTTTGACCGAAGCATTTAAAATTAGACATCAAGTGAACCTCAAGTTAAAGGCCCAACAAAGACTGAATTTGGATACCTCGTGGACTCATAGTGATCGCAATCAATTTGATTTGATCCAAATTCGAGGCACTTTCCAATACAATCGTCAGTGGCAAATTTACTCAGATATGCAATTTGTTAAGGCCCAGCAGCTCAATTCTAAAAATGTTAACGATGTGGCTTCTTTTGCAGATAATGATCGATTACTTGTTGGGGTGGCTCATGCTCTTTAAAATCTTAAAATCTTTTGCAATTCCGTTTTTACTTTTGCTGAATCTTTCATGCTCAGAATTTTTGACCGGTAAAAGAAAAACTGAAACTGTCATCAAACTTGAGGGATCCACTTTCGACTGCTTCGATACCGCTGCTGAAGTTTTGCAAAAATTTGATCGGATGAAAACACAGCCAGAAGACATTCAACAAAGTCTTTCCTGCATTCAAGAGGGACTTTCCTATTTCAAGGCAAAAACGAAAGGAACTTTGCAAGATCCTGATAACTACACCTCAGATCATTTGCGTAGTTTCTTTGGAAAATTTTTAGGTGATAATAGTCGAGTTTCTTCCCAGATGGCAGCAGAAATGATGCAGTTAAAGGCTGCTCTATTCGCAGGTTCTGCTGAAAGTATGAGTAAAGCTGAGCTGCAAAGTCTCATCGACTTGATTCAAGTTATTAAAAGTGAAATTGATCTGCTGAAACCCCATTGGAAAGTCCTCCTTGTTTCAGAAGATAAAACCCAAGTCAGTCTGGACCAAATTAGACTTGCACAGCAAGCTTTGGCTTCATCATTAGACAGGATTTTACAAAAGACAGAGCTTCACAGATCAGATTATTCATTAGAGAGATTCGAAAGTTTAGTTTTTGAGATTGAGAAATTCACAAAAATTGGAAAGCCTGAATCTAAAAATCTTGAAATGCATAAGTGGTTTCCCGTGATGGAAGCTGTCAAAGGTGTTCTTTTTGGTGAAAGTGTTGAGGTGAACAGTCGAGCGAAATGGAAAGATGCCATTCACATGGTTTCTGAGCTTTTTCGTTTCTATCTGATCTACACTTACCAATTGGATCAGCACCCCCTGATTTCCAAACCAGGTCTGAAAGCAGGGGATGAGGCCGCAGTTCTGATGCTCAATCTTTTAGATTCTTCTTGGTTGATGAAGTCCGGTGGAATTTCCTTTCGTGTGACACAAAAACTTTTTGAAGCCCTTCACGAGCGAGAGCTGGTGCCAGGCAATATTTCTGTTCAAAGTATTGATCAGACCTATCGTAATCTTGTGATAAAAGTTTTTGAACGAGAGTCACGTAACCCTATCGAAACAGTGACGGGCTTTGAGAAAAAGCATTTGTCATTTTTGAAAACAGAGTATGAAGTTTGGAAGAACACTCAGAATTTTGTGGATTCATTTCCAGAGGTTTTTCAGTACCCCTTGCTAGAGGATCGTCTCAAAAATTATAAATTCGTTGCCACTTCAATTTTTCCGGATGTCAATTTGACCTCAGTCGAGCACTCTTGGGATGACTGGATATTTCACCTCTCACAAAACATTCCCATGCTTTACATGCCGACTGGTGAGCTCATACTTTCAAACCAAGTGAAGAAGATTCCGAATTGGCCTTGGTACAGTTTGGCTCGACTCAATTTAAAAAAGACTCTGGCAAGGTCGTTGATGCTAGGCTATGGAGTGAAAAAAACGACAAATTTGAAAAATGAGGGCCTCACTGAGCAGTCCATGATTGATTGGTATGATGACTACGGACTTTTAGGAATCGAAATCAAAGCCTTTGATCCCCGTGGTGGCAATTCGGGGAAAAGATCTTTCTTTGAAGCCAATCAGTTTGTGATGGCAGCCAATGGGAATGAATTCATGGACCGCCAAGAGTCCTACGAATTTGTGAATATTATTTTCTCTTCTGGATTATCTGGGCTTAAGGAAATTCAGAAAAAACTGACAGCTTCAGGCTGTGAGCTTTCTCAGCGAGATGTATTTGATAATCCCTGGCTGAATGAGGCGTGTTTCAAATCCACGCTCAGGGCTCACTTTTCTGACTTCTTTAAAAATCTGCCAGGGCTTAAGCACTATGTCAGAGGTCTCAATGAGGCAGAATGGAATGAGTTCTACGAGCAGCTTCTTTTGTTTGCTCGGACTGCGCCAGAAAATGAAGGAAAAATTGAAACCTCAGACATTCGAACTTCAGTTGTTATCATTCATTACATCGAAAGCATGTATTTACGATTCGATTCGGATCTTGATGATCGACTTTCAAAAGAAGAATTAATTGAAGCCTCTCAACGTTTTGTCCCTTTCTTTAAAAAGCAATACGGATTAGCTGCTTCAACCGGTGGACTCCGTGATCGTTTTTACCAGTACGTGGTTTCTCAGGGCTTTGCTTGCATGGTTTTGACGGGAAAAATGCCCACATTCACGGGGTGCTCGAAAGTTTTCTTGCAAGATGCTTGGGAAGACCGTTACTCTGACCGACTCCGGATTCTGAAAACTTTGAACCAGTTCAAAGCTCAAGTCCAGTAAGGTTCTATTTCTTTGGCACTTATTCTTTCGTTTCTTAGCATGCTTGTCTTGGGCTTCAGTGATAATCTCCGAGGCCCCCTTTTTTTTGAAGTTCTAAAAACCTATCAGATCTCAGACACCATGGGATCCCTTTTGTTTTCTGCCTCTGCAACCTTTGGATTTATTTGCTGTTTGCTCTCGATTAAAATTTTAAGAAAATACAGCACCACCCAACTGCTTTCATTTTCCCTTTTTCTTTTTGCTATCAGTCTGTGGGGAATGTCTTTAAGCCCTGATTTTTTTACCATGATTGGATTTACAGGCCTGATGGGTTCTGCCATGGGTTTTATGGGTGTCGCCCAAAATACGATTGTCTCTTTGGCCCCAGAACAAATTCGAGTCAAAGCCATGTCAGGCTTGCACTCCATGTACGGGATCGCTAGTTTTTTGGCCCCCCTTGCCGTTGGTTTTGGACTTCAAAAGGGAATGGATTGGAAGCACTTTTTTTTGCTGACGGGTTTTGTTCCGTTTGTTCTTTTGCTTTCAAGTCCGCTGTGGGTGAAGAAAAATGAAGCTCTGCCACCAGAGATGATTCTACAGGCAAAAAAAAGCTCTCAATTTAATTTCAAAATTTTTCTTGTTTGCTGTCTACTTAGTTTCTATGTGGTCGCAGAAATTTTGGTCGGATCAAGACTTTCACTTTACTCAATTCGAGAATTTGGCATTTCCACAAGTGATGCTAGCCAGTTTGTCACAGTTTTTTTTCTGGGACTTCTGAGTGGTCGATTATTTGGAGCCTTTTTTAAATGGCCTGGCAGTCAGCCTCAGCAATTGATCGGGTCTCTTGCTCTTAGTTTTCTATTTATGAGCCTAGGACTTTATTTGAATCCTTGGTTTTTCGCATTGACCGGACTCTCCATGTCACTTTTTTATCCTGTGTGTTCATCCTACATTGCTCAGCTTTACAAAGGCCAAGAGGGTGTGATTTTTTCTTACACCATCGGTGTCCAATCTTTGTTAATTGTTCTGATGCATATACTTGTGGGCTGGGTTTCGGATCATTTCGGACTTAAGACGGCCTTGCATCTGACTTTTGTCTTTTTACTGATCAGTGGCCTTTGCCTTTGGAGAATCGAAATTGAAAACAGAAAAACCGCTTGATACATTTTTCCTTATCTGTCCGTTGGGGTTTGAACCCTTGGTTCTTCAGGAACTTAAAAGTTTGCAAAGTTGGCTGATCGGCTCAGACATGAGGCCCAGTTCTGATCCCTTCAATATTCTTGAAGTCCGAAAAGGCGGAATCGAAATTCAAACCACGACCCATGTGGGTTTTCAATTGAATCATTTCGTAAAATCCTGTGTACGAATTTTGTGGCGATGGAAATCAAAAAAGATCTCCCATGTTAGCGAGCTTAAAACTTGGCTTCGAGGACTTCGTCCTTTAGAAATCACAAAAAGTCCCATCCGACTTCAAATTAGCTCTCGAAAATCCAGACTTCAAAATGAGAAAATGATTCTTCGTGTTTTCCAAGAGGATTGGAAAAATTTGACAGAATTAGAAGGCCAAGCTTTGTTTGTTGATGTCTACGATGATCAGTTTACATTGAGCTGGGATTTATCAGGGGATCCACTTTATAAGCGGGGACTGACTGAATTCAAAGGCATAGCTCCATTACGTGAAAATTTAGCTCATCTACTTTTGCAAGAGCTCACCGAAGGGGCAACAGGTCCCGAAGTTCAGGATTCAATGCTTGTGGATCCTATGATGGGTTCAGGCACGTTTCTATGGGAGTCTTTGGGTTGGAATCAAGCCAACCACACTCGCCCATTTTCCTATGAAAATTTTGTCTCTGTCCCAGGATTTTTAAAGACAGAGTGGTGGAAAAATTTGAAAAGACCCACTCAAAGTTTGTTCGGTGAACATTTAGGTTTTGATCAAAGCTTTGATATGATTAAAATAGCTCAACAAAATAGTGTCAGCTTTCCAAACGCGAAAGTGAAGCTAGCTCAAAATGATTTACTCAAGCCAAGCTATTCCTTTCAATCTTCTAAGAATGTGTACTTGATCAGTAATCCACCTTTTGGCGAAAGAATTTCTGTTAAGTCTATTCAAGAGTTGATCAACCAAAGTCTGAAACAGTTTTCACCCTCAAAAGCTCTGTTTCTAGTTCCCAGAGCAAGTATGCTGGACTGCGAAAACTATCATCTCGCCTCTACCAGAGAGTTTTTACATGGGGGACTCGAGGTCAAATCACTGGTTTTTTCAAGATCCCGTTAAGGACTTCAATTGGCCAAAGACTTCCGATTTCATGTGTGGGATAAAAATAAAGACCACACTGAAAGCGTAGGAATTTATGAAATTTCAAATTCTGTGTCTGATGTTTGCTGGTTTTATCTTCAACGGATGCCAGCCCAAAGATAATAAGTTGGCTCCTGTCGTCAGTGGAAGCACAAGTCCAAACTCTCAAGGATTACCACCCAGTAGTTTCAAAATCGGAAGCTATGGTCAGCCATTGTTAGCATTGCAACAAATCGAGCAAATCGGCTCCATGATTCAAACTTGTTTAAGTGATGAATCCTTCGCATGTAATATCAAAATGTCAGACGGATCCCTGGGACCTCAGTTGATTGATCAAAGATGGAGTTTGAGTCTCAAAGCCCCCGTGATTACGAAGAACATTCAAAATGTGCAAGAAATCACAGGTGAACTTGTCTCAGGGCAAGTGTTTGGGAAATTCAAAAACGAACTTCTGCAAACCGAATTCATAAGCGCAGAGTTTACGATGAAGAGGAACGAAGATCTCAGTTTCAATCTTGAAGTGATGCAAAACTTGAAAATCACAAGCCCACAGGCCAGTGAGATTTTGCTTTTGAAATCAACTGCCAAAGTTATGATTCAGGAATCAGTTTGGATTCTTGCTGGATTTAATTCGAAGCTCTATTCTTTGAAACAAAATAAGACGATCTTGTCTGTGGCTGAGCAAGTGCAATTGAATTGGAAGAATCAGGCGTGTGCAGAAATTACAGGCTTGTTTGACGTGCAAGATGGGGCTAACAAAGCGCAGATCACTGTTAATGGTGCGAGCGCTGTTTTGACTTCAGCATCCAGAACTCCGTGGTCGCAAAAACTGATTGGATGTGGTGAACGTCAGCATAGTCATCAGAACTATGACTTTTTGTTTTACTAAAGCCCGCTAGAATTGTTGAGGCGGCTTCGTTAGAATTCATCACAAAAACTAAGTTCTCTAGCTCAGCCTTGCCCAGCAATTAGCGTAGCTAATTGCTGGGGTCCAAGGAGGGGGGATTCGTCGCGACAGGGTGTGGTTTGTGTCGACGAGGAATGTGCGTTGGCCTTGTCTTCTTACTTCTTCGTTCGTAGCTTGATTCGCGCATACACCGGGAAGTGATCGGAAACACCTTCCCCGGTTTTCTCATCAAATCTCTTTGGCGATCGTCCTTTGTAGATATGGTTGGTAACAGCCTTCGGAATATCCACTGTTTCTTTCACAAACTCATAGTTAGAAGTGCCTTTTTCATCCATGGATTTAGCAAAGACAAGCGTATCTAGAAAAGACCAAGTGTTCCGATATTCGTGGGATCCGTCACAATGTTTACATCCGACTAAGTGAGCAACTGTTCCAATGCTTGAGAACTTCTTTTCAAAGAAGCCTGTGGCTTCTTCTTCATCTTGGGAAATATTCAAGTCACCACCGAAGACAAACATTTCACCTTTTAGCTTTTCCAACAGTTGAACAGCGTAATCAACGGATTGTTCACGCCAGTACCTTGGGTTTCGTTGAGACGGGAAGTGGGTGACCAGTGCATTGAGTTTTGTGCCTTCTGGTGTTTTCAATGGAACTTGCAGAATTCCCCGAGAGCGGTTCATCCACTTTTGATCATCTGGGTTTTTACCTTGGTAGGGAATTTTGTGAAGTTCCGCTTTTCCCATCAATGGAAGTCTTGAAAGTACCGCCACATCAATGCCTCGCTCATCGGGTCCTTCAATCAGGACAACCGTTTGATAGCCAGCGGCTTTCAGATATTCTTGGTTTAGCTTCTTGAGAACTTTTTCGTTTTCGACTTCGATTAAAAATAGAACATCAGGTCCCGTTCCTTGATCAACACTTAAGACGACTTCTGCAATGTTTTTCATTTTTTTTGCGAGGATTTGATCGTTCCAATCCAATTCTAAACATTGGCGTTGGTAAAAGCCTTTTTGTTGAAGGCAGCCCGCTTGAATTTCAGGCGTATTTTTTTTGGAGAGAGGAAGATAAGTAAAGTCTTCGCGGTCTTTATCATGATCGGTGTCGAATAGATTTTCCACGTTGAAAGTCATCACACTGAGTTCACCTTCAAGTTTCGGTTTTTGTGATGAGCCACCTGATCCTTTTTTAGTTGTACTTGTACAACCAGGAAGGTGAGAGGTGCAGGCAATAAGGAAAAGAGATGTGATAAAAGTGAGTAGTTTTTTCATCCGCACAACTTAAAAAGCGGCTGTTGTTTTCGCAAGCACTAAAACATTCAGGATTTGGTCAAGACGCCAGACTCTTGTTGAATGCCGCAAGGCACTAAGGCTAGTTTGTTTGAGACCACTGGAAGGACGTTTCACATGAGCCTGAACAGTCGAATCTTTTTAGTTTTTTTCCTTTTTTTCTCTCATCTCGTTTTTGCCGAAAAACCTGTTGAAGATTCCAACTCAGGCACAAGCGATGCGCCTCAAATTCGTTTTCGTGGCTATCAAAACTTGACTGATGAGCTTCCTTTCATGGGAGAAAATTGGCGAGTGAGCTTTTTTCAGTTGGCATCAGTTGAAGCGGGCAGGCTTGATGATCAAAGTGCGGCCAGTCTTTTTATGTACAATTTTTTGTCTTTTAATTACAAAATTGATAACGACTCAAGAATTGCCGTCAGACCAGTATTCACCATTTCCTCTCCTGGAACTGATAAGTACGATGAAGATTTGAATCGCTGGAAAACAGCTCTGGGTGATGCTTATATCAGTTACTCAAGATTTAATCTTCCGGACATCGGACCTTTCGGAACAAGAACGAATATTCGTCTTTACGCTCCGACCAGTGAGTTTTCTCAAAACAACGGAATGATCACACAGATTCACCCAGAATTTTACATGGAGACAAGTTTGGGACGCCACTGGGGAGTTGAGCTGCAATTCAAGGGTGATTATTATTTCAATAGTAAGCGGGCTTATTCTTTTAAAACTGAATCCGGTGATGTGATCCAAACAACAAATAAAGAAGTAGAACTGGAAAGCATCATCGAGGCCAGGTACCGCATTAATCGTTTGTTTGCTTTTAAGCCTCGAATTTTGTGGCATGACGAATGGTATTTGAGCAGTGCTTCCAACAACAAAGCCAGTCGCCACAATCAAGAATTTTCCTATGGTGCTGGAATCGAATTTCGAGGCAGTGAAAATTTCAACACCACATTGCAGTTTTCAAATGTTTTGCAAACTTATCCCCGCAGACGACGGGAGTCTTTGGGACTCCCACAAAATAATGAAATTGTGGCTTTAACTAATTATCGATTTTAATTTGATTTTTGTTCCACATAAATTCCAGACTGACACATTTAAGCCCGATTTCAAAATCGGGCTTTTTATTGGATCCAGTTTTGTAAAGTTGGTCACCAATAATAGGGAACCCTAAAAAACTCAGCTGGGCCCTAATTTGATGGGTTCTTCCAGTTAAGAGCTCGATGGTCAGCTTGGATTCAGAATCTTGGATTTGATTTTTTAAAATCTTCATTTGGCAGACTTGAGTTTGCTCACTGGCGGTTTCACGAATTTCTTTCGGAGCAAATTCAGTCTTTAACATGTGGTGCTCGTACATTCCGACCGGCACTCCGGGGGCTTCAACTCGAGCTTGGTAGATTTTTTTGATCTCTCGCTTTTTTAGGATTTCATGAAAGTCTTTTTGAGCCTTTTTATTTTTTGCAAAAACAAGAAGGCCAGTGGTGGGAACATCCAGCCTGTGGGTGAGGAGCAAATCAAAATCGGTTTGTTGTTTAAAATACGAAATGAGGTTTTCCTGACGGTTATCCACTGTTGGATGGCAAGGAATTCCTGCTGGTTTATCAAGCACAATAAGATCTTCGTTTTCAAACACAATACTTTTTTTCAACTGTAAATTTTTTGGAATGGGAAATCTTCGAGGTTGGGAATGAATTCTGAGGTAATCACCTGATTTAATTTGTGGATGATCAAGTAATCTTTGGTCATTCAAGTAAATGGAGCCCAAGTTGTGGAGCTGCATCAAAAAATCTTCAGAAAGTTCTGTCTCCTCAGAAACGATCTGAAGCCACAGGCCTGGTTTGGATGCCAAATAATGAATCACGCCCATTTCTGTTTTTTTCCACGCCATGAAAGGGCTTTAGCACGGTGTATTGAAGGTGTTCAAGTGCTCATGAACAGATCACTATGAATGACTCATGGATATTATCAACCAGCCGATTTTCCAGTATCTTGTTCAATACGCTTATCAACCCGAGATCGTGTATTTGGCTGTCGTTGGCATGATGTTAGCCTCTGGTTTTGGTTTGCCGATTCCAGAGGAAGTCACTTTACTTAGCCTGGGGTGGCTGACCTTTATGGGGTCCCGTCCTGACTTGTTTCCTCCACCGCCAGAAGGTGGCGAGGCCATCAATGTTCATACGGCCGCTGCCGTTGCTTTTCTTGCCGTCGTCGGTGCGGATTTCATGATCTTTTCCATGGGTCGAATTTGGGGCCGAAAACTTTTGTACCATCCCAAAATGCAAAAAGTGATCAAAGCAGAATCCTTAGCTCGAGTAGAAACGTGGACAAAAAAATACGGAGCTTTTGCTGTTTTTATCTTTCGATTCACGCCTGGTGTTCGATTTCCTGGGCACTTGGCTTGTGGTTCGATGGGAATGTCACGAGTTAAATTTCTTGCAGTGGACGTGTTTGCTGCAGCCATCAGTGTGCCCACTCAAATCTACTTAGTCGCCATATATGGTGAGCCAATCTTTAAGGCGCTGAAAGAAGTGAAAGTTGTGATTTTCACAATTCTTGGTGTTCTACTGATCGTCTATGGAATTAAAAAGCTCTACAATAAATGGACATTAAAGGCTCAGACTTAAAGTCCTCGCCTTCGAATGCTTTAAGCCGCTTTTTTTCTAAAATGTGATTCACTCATCTCACAGGAAATTGACAGTTGAGCAGGCTCTGACCAATCGCGGTCCTGGTGCTCGTGCCAGAAAACTTTTTCGTAGCCGTGCTCAAGACCGTAGATTTCCTCTCGGATCTTGAAAAGAAGACCACTGCCTGTTCCCATCAGCCAATCCATTTGTACTAAGTAAAGAGCCTCTTCTAAATCTTGAGGACCCATTCGGGTTAAAAAAGTTTCTGGTAACTGATCAATCAAGAAACAAGCATTGTGCACATGCTTTTTAAAGGCCTGGGTCATTGGATCAATAAAAAGTTTCTCGACACGTACATCACTCTTTGGTCCCTGAGCCCAAGGCTGAGACCATTTTTTAAAGCTCATATAAAGCATGGCATCTCGGACCACGTAATCAGCGCGTGGAAGGTAATCTTGAACGGAATCCACTTTTAGGCCTTCAAAGGCAGGCTCTTTGATGTGAGCGTTAAAATCCAAGGCCACAACGCTTCTGAGGTGAAACAAAAATGAATCAAGTGCTAAAAGTTTTTCTTCAAATGATTTAGAAAACTGAGTTTTAAAATTGTAAATCAATGGCGTGCCGGTTTCAGATTCGAATTTTTCGATCATGGAAACCAGCTCAGACAATTCGGAAAAATCCAAACCCCAAGGTTTTTGTAAAGACTCAAGTTTTTGAGTGAAATTTTTCTCGAAGTTCTGAACTTTTTCTGAATTTGTCGCTCTCAATTCTTTGTGCAAAGCTTGCGCACGTTTTTGACTTTTTAAGTAGAGTTCACGGTGTGGCTCAAATTCATTCCACACGTCCATTGCAAGGCTGTGATTCAAATGTGGTACAGCTAGCGGAGACACGCAATAGCTGTTCAATTTCAAAAAAGAAACACCTAAAAGAAGGTCAGATAAATATTGTGAAGGGGCTGTGGGTGGATTCTTTTCGAAATTCTGGGGTTCTTTCCAGAAGTGAAAAGAAAGAGGGCGAAAGGTTGAACCTTTTTCCATTTTTAAATGATAACCCAAACGAATTCCGTCTCGCTTCATATGATCTCCTCGAGTTTTGTCAAACTTCTGATCGGTTTGACAGGCGACAGACTTGAGTGAGATGAGTCATTTATTATGAAATTGAAATGGTCCGATGCACATTCTCACTGGGCAGATCCAAGACTCGACCAAAATCGAAAGTCATGGATTCAATCGGCGGTTGATCTTGGTCTGGAGTTTTCGCTTCAGGGCGGGGTTTCCCCACTGGATTGGCAGTTGCAAAAGGAAATGGCTCAAGAAAACCCTGGGTTGATTGGACTGTGTTTTGGTCTTCATCCCGAATGGGTGGCCACCCATTCCAGCGAAGAGCTCGAGCAAGGATTGGAAAGTCTCTCCCAGCAAATTCATCAGGCCCAAGCTCTTGGCGAAACAGGTCTTGATCTAAGGCCTGCCTATGAAAGCCAATATGAACTTCAAGTGGAGGCTTTCGAGGCTCAGCTGAACTTAGCCCACATGGCCGGACTTCCTGTTGTTCTTCATCTTGTCAGAGCATTTGATGAGGCCATCAAGGTCTTTGATTTTTGTTTAGTTCCCTCAAGGGGTGGTTTGATTCATTCGTTTAACGGGACATGGGCGCAAGCTCAGCAGTATTTAGATCGCGGCTTTCACCTCAGTATTGGTGGGCCTTTATTAAAGTCTGATAACCAAAAACTTTTTGAAGTGATTAGAAAAATTCCAATGGATCGCCTGTTGCTTGAAACAGACCTGCCGGATCAGGCCTGGGGAGAGTTTAAAGGACAACTGAATCCACCTCACAGTTTATTGGTCACAGCTTCAAAAGTTTCTGAACTAAGAAAAATTTCGAAAGAGGATGTCTTGCTTTTAACTGCGACTAATCTTAAAACCCTGCTATGGAAATCTTAATACCCGAAACTCCAATGGTGATGCACCGAAGATTTGACCGCATGGGTCGACTTGTGGGTGATCAAGTGATGTCAAGTTTAGCAAAAACCCACGCCATGGTCATTGGCCTTGGTGGTGTCGGTTCTTGGGCGGCTGAATCCCTGGCCAGAAGCGGAGTCGGGAAAATCACAGTGGTGGATTTTGATGAAATTTGCATCACCAACGCCAATCGACAGTTGCACGCGATTCAAGGTTTAGTCGGACAGAAAAAAGCAAAAGTCATGGCTGAGCGTTTGCGAAAAATTAATCCACAGGCTGAAATTGTGGATCTTCCTTTGTTTTATAACGAAGAAAATAACTCAAAAATCATGAACGTCAGACCCGATTATATTTTGGATGCCATCGATAATTTAACTGCGAAATGTCACTTGCTGAACTTTGCTCGCACAAACAAAATTAAACTCATCACCAGCTCTGGTTCTGCAGCAAAATTGGATCCCTCAAGAATTCGCATTGTGGATTTGGCTGAAACCCACACGGATCCCATGGCTCATCAGGTGCGAAAAATTTTAAGACAAAAATATGATTTCCCAGAAAAAGGTCCCTTCGGTCTGCCTTGTGTCTTCTCGGACGAAAAGCCGATGGAATCTCAAGAATTGCTTTACGACAAAGGCGAGGGTTTTAAGTGTGTGTGTCCACAAGGCCAAAACAATCTGCATTCATGTGAACATCGCCCTGTGATATGGGGTAATGCGAGCTTTGTAACAGGAACCTTTGGTCTTCACATGGCCTCTTGGCTGGTTCGAGATGTCAGAGGAGATTTTTCGTGATAGGATACTCGTTACTCGTGCTCATCGCACTTATTACAGTGACACTTGGCTTTATTGTCGTTGGTGTGGCTGTTAAAGGATGGAGAGATGAAAAAAAGCTTAAATCCGTTCAACTTCACCTTAAGCCCAAAGTGGATTGAAAGATCTGCTTTAGGTTTTAATCTTTTAAGATCTGCTAATTATACGGGTCAGTTTTTGTTACTGCCCATTCTCGAAAAGTGGGCCACCGGAACCACTAAAATAAAACCTGATCAATTTCCTGAAAAGATGAAAGAGGCCTACGCAGAAATTTTAGAGCTCTACAAAGAGGACTCTAAAAATATTGGACTGGGTTTGTATCCAGCTGATGTCTTAAAACCCCAAGGTCCCGTAGCCCATGCCAAAACTTTATTCTCAGTTCTAAAAGATGGTTTTGAAATCGCAAGACGCAGAAAAGAAAAATCAGCTCATGAATTTTCAGCAGCTGACCAAGAAAATTTAAATGAAATCCCGGAATACGCCAGAAGAAATTATCATTTTCAGACCGGTGGCTACGCCAGTCTTGAATCCGCTGAGCTTTACGAGCATCAAGTTGAAATGCTTTTTTCGGGCAGTGCGGATGCCATGCGAAGAATTATGATCGCACCCTTGAAGCAGGCCACTGGCTGGGGTGACGGGGAAGGCCTTAAATTTCTTGAAATTGGTGCAGGAACGGGAAGGCTGACGGGCTTTATGAAGCAAGCATTTCCAAAGGCTCGGATCGTCGCAACCGACATGAGCGCAGCTTACCTGCAAAAAGCCAGAAGCAACCTCTCAGACTTTGAAAAAATCGATTTTTTACAAGCCTTAGGAGAGGATTTGCCGTTGCCGGATCGATCCTTTGATTTGGTTTACAGTTGTTTTTTATTTCATGAACTTCCACGGGAAATCCGTAAGAAAGTGATCTCTGAAAGCAAGCGAGTTTTGAAGGCTGACGGATTTATGGCCATCAACGATTCTCTGCAAAAAAACGACAATCCGAAGTTGAATTGGGCCCTGGAGATCTTCCCACAGGATTTCCACGAACCCTTTTACAAGAATTTTCAAAACCACCCCCTGGAGCAAGAAATTGACGAGCTGGGCTTTAAAGTGGTCGATAAGAAAGTCGGATTTTTGTCGAAGGCGCTTATCGCTGTACCTCTGCAGCCCAAAAAAGCAAAAGCTTGATTTTGCCTGATTGCATGACTAGAAATGGTCTCCAAATCATTTTTGATCATTCACGGGGTGAATATGACCATAGCTCAATTTATCGATAAAAATTATCTGCATTTCAATGCCAGCGCACTTAAAATGGCAGCTCATGGTTACAAAGCTCACATGGATAAAGGCGGCGCCATGCTTGTGACAATGGCCGGCGCCATGAGCACAGCCGAAATCGGGATTTCCATGGCCGAGATGATCAGACAAGGCAAAATTCATGCGATTTCTTGCACAGGTGCAAATTTAGAAGAAGATATTTTCAATCTTGTGGCTCACGATCATTATGAATTAATTCCCAACTATCGGGATCTCACTCCACAAGACGAACAAAGACTTCTTGAAAAACACCTTAACCGGGTGACAGACACCTGCATCCCTGAAGGGGAAGCCATCCGACGAATTGAAAAAGTCGTTTTAGAAGAATGGCAAGCGGCTGATAAGTCTGGCAAAAGATTCTTCCCTCACGAATTTATGTATAAAATTCTTCTATCTGGAAAGCTCGAGCAGTATTACCAAATCGATCCTAAAAATTCTTGGATGTTGGCGGCTGCTCAAGCCAATCTCCCGATGATCGTTCCAGGCTGGGAAGATTCCACTTTGGGGAATATTTTTGCAGGTCACATCATCAAGGGCGATATTAAAAACGTTCATACCGTTCGAACTGGCATCGAGTACATGACCTCATGGGCAGAATGGTACATGGCGACGGCAACTAAAAAGCCGGTTGGATTCTTCCAAATCGGGGGCGGAATTGCTGGGGACTTCCCCATCTGCGTTGTTCCGATGCTTGACCAAGATCTAGAGTATGACAACGTGCCTCTCTGGAGCTACTTCGCACAAATTTCAGACTCAACAACTTCTTATGGATCTTATTCAGGAGCTGTGCCCAACGAAAAAATCACCTGGGGAAAGCTGGCCATTGATACACCTAAATTTGTTGTGGAATCAGATGCTTCCATAGTTGCACCCTTGATTTTTGCCTACGTCCTTGGTCAGTAGGCTTTTTATTTGTGGACGACAGCCCACTAGGTTATTTATAGTAGATTTAAGTTTTTTGAGATACCGCTTCAATTTTGGGTCCCTTGTTTTTAGTGTCCCCGGTGTTCTCGCGAAAGGAAAACAGAAGTATGAACAAGAAAATTTATGTAGGAAACCTTCCCTACTCAGCCGGAGATGCAGATATCGCTGATACATTCGGAGCTTACGGAACTGTTGAATCAGCACGCATCGTAACTGATCGTGACTCTGGACGATCAAAGGGTTTTGCCTTTGTTGAAATGGCAACTCCTGAAGAAGCTGGAAAAGCGATTGAAGCTTTGAACGGTCAAGATTTCATGGGTCGAAAACTCATGGTTTCTGAAGCTCGTCCTCAAGAGCCTCGCACTGGTGGCGGCGGCGGACGTGGTGGATTCGGTGGCGGCGGCGGAAGACCTTCAGGCGGCGGCGGTGGCGGTCGTGGTGGTTTTGGCGGCGGTGGCGGCGGTCGATCTGGTGGCGGCGGCGGTGGC
>CAZPBD010000001.1:65331-69252 GCA_964584655.1 uncultured Pseudobdellovibrionaceae bacterium
GATTTCGATTGAGCCTTTGTTTATCACTTGGGTAAAAGTAAAATTCTTGGCCCCAATGGGTAAACAAAATTTGATACTTTTGGGGACTTAAATCAGATTTGTTAGAGAGCTTTGAGTTGAAAAAGACAGAGTCATTTTTAACGTTAGAAAAATCGGCGGCTCCCCAAATGCAAAGATCACCCAGCTCAAGATGTGGGCAAGAACTGAGGCCAAAATACTGAGCTCCCGAGTCTTTGATTATTTTCTGAGTCAGATCCAATCCATTTTGACCGTAATCAAAGGTGTGATTATTTGCCAGGCTGAAGGCCCACTGACTCATTGGTAAAATGGCAGATAAGTCACTTAGGAGCTGCGGTGAATTGTGCTGCCTGATAAAAACTAAATCATTGGTTTCAACTAGGGGTCCTTCTAAGTTGGCTACAATTAAATCTGAACCTTGAAACCACTGAATCAAAGAGTTTGAAAATTTTAATCTTTTTCCGGAAGTTCCCATGAGATCACCAATGAATGCGACGGTGCAATCGGCCTGTTTTTGTGAAAGCACATAGGACTTTGGTATGTCAGTCATGGAAGTTGAGTTGGTGTGATTTCCACCTTTTACATAGTTCCAAAGCCAATCTAGAGTTTTTAAAACACCGTAGGGTGATTTTAATTGATTCATCAGTTCTAATCTAGAACTTATCTGGAATTTCGTCTATTCTGAAGATAACGAATGAGTCAATTGACTGGACCCCAGCTAATTTTACTTCTAGTTCCCTTGTTTGTAATTTTAATTGCAGGTGAGTGGCTTTACTTTAGATTTAAATCTAAAAAAGTTTATAGTTCCGGTGACACAATGGCAAATCTGGCTTGCGGTGCTGGGCAAACGATCATCGATGGCTTGGTTCTGGTGACCTTACTTCAGGTTTATCAATCTTTACAAACTTGGTTGGGAGTGGGTGTAACGACTCTGACTGTCGCCCAGGGGATTCTCACTTTTGTGGCTGTGGATTTTTCCTATTACGTTTATCACCGCATGTCCCACCGATTTTCTTGGATGTGGGCGGTCCACGTAGTTCATCATTCCAGTCAAAATTATAATTTTTCCGTGGGGCTTCGCCAAGCTTGGTTTCACAAATTGACTGCGTTTCCATTTTATCTCATTTTTGCATTTGCTGGAGTGCCCGTGGTTTCTTTAGGTATCATTGTGGCCATCCATGCCTCTTTGCAAATTTTGACTCATACGCAGGCTTTCGCTAAGGAAATTCCTTGGTTTCGCTGGGTGTTCGTGACGCCATCCCATCACCGGGTTCATCACGGTTCTCAACCCCAGTACATCGACAAAAACTTTTCAGCGATTTTTTCTTTTTGGGATCATCTTTTTAAAACCTACGAACCCGAAGTTGAGCCAGTGATTTATGGAATACGCCCCCAAATGAATTCCCTGAACCCATGGACAATCAACACCCATGGATGGCGAGATCTTTTTTCAACTCATAAGACGAAGTCCCATCGGACTCAGTTCTCTGATTTTAGAATGAAGTCTGTGATTAGCTTTTTGGTTTTGTTTATTGGGACCGTTGTCTACTTAAGCCTTAAGAATCAAATATCATCAGGTCTTAGTACCACAATCGGTTTATTACTTTTGTTGCTTTATGCGCTATGGGGCCGGATCAACGAATCAGAATATCAAGACAATTGATCAAGCAAAGATTCAATGGCCCAGGACATGGATTGACTGATTTCGGGGCTGGTCATTTTAAAATCATTTTTGAGGTCATACCAAATTTTTACATTTACTAAAGAGACGATCACCGACAGTTTGTGTTTATTCTGTTTTGATAGTTTCAGTTTTTTCTCTTTTAAGATTTGAGAAATCAAAATTTCATTGAGCTGTTTCCGAAACACGGTCCGAGCCTTGATTCCATAGGGTGAAAACATATAGGCCAACATCAAATCGTGATGCTCTTCAAAAAGGAGAAATGACTTTTGCACAAATCCTAAAAAACTGTTTTTTTCGATCAATTGGAGCGATGATTGAAGGTATCTTTGGATGTAAGAATCCGTGGCTTCGTGAAGAGCTTTTTTATCTTTAAAAAACCGAAAAATAGTCCGCTCAGAAACTTTTGCTTTTAAAGCCAAATCTTGAATCTGAACCTCAGAGCCCTTGGCCGCCGCCAGCATGTGAACATAGGTTTCTATGATCTGCACTGTGGTGTGATCTGATTTTTGGGCCCGAAGGGTGTTGTTGTACTTGCGTTTTTTGAGCTCTGTCACTAGATGGCAACGACTTCTTTAATTTGTGGAAAGACTTGCTTCACTCTGACTTCAACGCCGTCTTTCAATGTGGCTTGAGAGCTGGGGCAACCGGCACAGGCGCCTTTCATGCTCAAAAATAAAACATCATCTTCTAACTTCGCAAAAGTGATGTCTCCGCCATCGAGAGCTACAACGGGGCGGATCTCTTTGTTGAGTAACGCTTTGATGGCCGTGATGATTTCTGAGTCATTCGCGTCAGATTCCTCGTGAAATTCTTTAAGATTTAAAACAACGGGCTCGCCCTTTTCAAGATGCTCTTGGATGAGGCCTGCTAAAGGCTGAGAGAGGACTTTCCATTCCACCCAGTCTTGCTTGGTGACTGTTAAATAATTGGGCCCGACAAATACGCTTTGGGTCCACGGAAATCCAAAAATTTTGGAAGCCAAAGGGGATCTTTCGGCCTCCATGGCGCTTTTAATTTCAAAACCTATGTTTGTGACTTCAAAGGGAAGATTAAATTTAAGAGTTGAAGGATTGGGTGTGGCTTCAAAAGTGACTGTTTTCATGGGTTATCTCCTTAACGCAAAGCTTATCGTATGATTTCATTCTCTTTATAGGTTAGTTTGGCTTTTTTCAAAAGGAGAATCCCGTCTATGACCCCAAGAGTACGTGAAATATTGAGCTGGTATGGATCTGACAACCCTGGAACTTTGTCAAATTTGGCAAAACTGATGAACCACGGTCGACTCAAAGGAACTGGGAAGCTTGTTATTTTGCCAGTGGATCAGGGTTTCGAGCACGGGCCCACTCGCTCATTTGCAAAAAATCCAGACGGTTACGATCCCAACTACCACATCGAGCTGGCCATCGAATCTGGCTGTAACGGTTACGCAGCCCCCTTGGGCTTCATAGAAGCGGTTTCACGGGACTATGCAGGGGAAATCCCTTTGATTCTTAAAATCAATAACTCAGACAGTCTCTACAATTCGAAGGCTCCGATTTCAGCCCTTTCCTCAAATATTGACGATGCTCTCAGGCTTGGCTGCGGGGCCATTGGATTTACGATTTACCCGGGTTCGCCTGATCGAAAGCAAATGTATGAAGAAATTGCTCAGGCCTCCCAGATGGCAAAAAAAGCCGGCCTGGCTGTGATTGTTTGGTCTTACCCTCGCGGAGAGCAACTTTCGAAAGATGGCGAAACAGCAATTGATGTTGTGGCCTATGCGGCTCATATCGCCTGTCAACTCGGTGCTCATATCGTAAAAGTAAAACCACCCACAGCGTTCTTAGAGCAAGATGCAGCTAAAAAAGTTTATGAAACTAACGGCGTGAAAGTTTCAACTTTGGCAGATCGAACAAGAAATGTTGTACAAAGCTGCTTTAACGGAAAAAGAATTGTGATTTTTTCCGGTGGCGAAACAAAAAGCACCGATGAGCTCTTAAAAGAAGTCAAAGAAATGGCCATGGGCGGATCCTTTGGATCCATCATGGGAAGAAATGCGTTCCAACGACCTAAAAAAGAAGCCATCAAACTTCTTCAAGATGTGATGGATTCATTTTCGGGGGCTCGGTGAGCGAAGGTCATGACAATCCGATAAAAGCTGAAAAAAGAAAAAAGCTTCACGCTTTACGTGAAAAGGGCATCGAGCCTTATCCTTACACTTTTGATCGTAAAGGCAATGC
>CAZPBD010000002.1:0-61619 GCA_964584655.1 uncultured Pseudobdellovibrionaceae bacterium
GGAACACGATTCCTACCTGACACAAAAACCGTTCCAAAAGAGATGCTCAATCTTGTGGACGCACCTACAATACTTTACGTTGTTGAAGAGGCCATTGAGGCCGGCATCGAGGACATTGTCCTGATCGCGGGTCGAGGCAAACACGCGATCGAAGATTTTTTTGATACTTCTTTTGAGCTCGAAGATAAACTTGCACAAACTGGACAGCTTCATTTACTGGACCGACTTCTTAAAATCAGAAATGTCGCAAACATCATAAGTATTCGTCAAAAACAAGCCCTTGGCCTTGGGCATGCGGTTTACTGTGCAAAACCCATTGTGGGAAAAGAGCCCTTCGCTGTTCTTTTGGGCGACGAGATCACAATCGGAAATAAACAAAACCTAAGCGTCACCGGGCAATTGGTGAAAAATTTTAACGACCATCAAGTGTCCTCGGTTTCGATCATGAAAGTTTCTGATCAAGATGTTTCAAAGTATGGAATCGCTGAAGTTGAAAAGATTGACGACATCCGACACAAAGTGATTTCGTTGGTTGAAAAACCAAAACCAGAACAAGTTAAAAGTCGAATGGCTCTTGCCGGTCGCTATGTCTTTGATTCTCAATTGTTCGAAGAGCTGAAAAATGGACAACCTGGTTTGAATGGTGAAATTCAGCTGACTGACTCGATGAAAAGTCTTCTTCCAAAAAAAGGAATGCAAGCCCTGACATTCTCTTCGAAAAGATACGATGCCGGTGATAAAATTGGATATCTGAAAGCCACCGTTGAAATCGCCATTACAAATCCTTCATTAGAAGTTGAATTTAAAGAATATTTAAAACAACTGACGAATTCCTGGAGCTCAAAATGAAAATAATCTTTCTACTATGCTTTTTCTCCTCCACACTTTGGGCCTATATCCCGCCCACACGTATGATTCTTCAAAGATTATCTGAAAACTCAGGAACTGGTGGGTATGAAATCGTCAAAGAAGTTAGGTTTTCAATTCCAGAGGCACCGACAATCAAAGAAACTTGGAAGATCGATAATGAAAGAACATTTAAAGTCACAATAGAGGTTTTGAATTCAAACCCCGTGCAAAAAATGCAGTATTTGTATGCCGGTGGTCAAAGGTACATTCAAAACGGAACGAAGCGTGAAGTCAGCAAGATGCCAGTCGAGCAAGCCGAAAGAGTTTTCCACTTTAGATCCGTAGAAAATTTAGCTGCGTATCTTACAAATTTGCAGGTTTTGACTTCGGCTACCGGAAACTTGGATTTATCAAGACTCAATCGAGCTCAGGGCGTTGTGAATTATGGCCTGGGTAAAAAGACAGATCCCGATTCTGATCGAAAGCTTCCTTATTTATGGATCGAACAAGATCGATTCGTTATTCGTAAACTCAGATTTGAAAGCGATGTTGAGGTCACAGCGGATTCTTTCCAAACTCAGCCCAAAGGGCTTTATCACCCTGAAGAAATCAACGTGAAGTGGAAAGAAAAGTCGGCACGCATTAAAACCTTAAGTGTATCTTTAAAAAAATGGCCAGCTGATACTTTTCAATTACAAAATCTGGAAAACAGCCAATCTTTTCTACAAAGATTAAATCCCGATGAAACAACCACCGAGTTCTACTCGAGGTTTCGTTGACCCATCCTCATTATTGGAAAGTGGCTGTCGAGGCTCCGCTGCGCGAGCCTCTGACTTATTTTTCTGAGCTTCCTTTGGAATTGGGTCAGTGGGTTCAAGTTCCACTTGGCAATAGAAAAGCTCTTGGAGTTGTTGTCGGTCAAGCCCCCGTTTATGAAGGGGAAATTAAAAGTATTATCGATATCTATTCTGACATTCCGCCTATTGCCCAACCTTTTCTAAAATGGATGCATTGGCTATCTGAATATTACTTTTATCCACTCGGAATGGTGGCTGAAATTTCCAGGCCCGCTTTGGACAAAAAAAATTCCAATCGAATATCGAAAAAAAAAGATGTTGTTCCCTCACAAATTCAAGATCAAGCCCCCGAGCTCACCGAGGAACAGAAAAAATGTATCAGTGAAATTCAATCTTACTCTGGCTTTCATACTCATCTCGTACACGGAGTTACGGGTTCAGGAAAAACCGAAATCTATCTTCATTTGTTACAAAAAACTTTAGAGCAAAATAAAACGGCTATCGTTTTGGTCCCAGAAATTGCACTGACTCCACAATTGATTCAAAGATTTGCCGCAAGATTTGGTGATAAGATTGCAGCTTTCCACTCTCAAATGACTCCACGGGAAAAAACCAATCATTGGTGGGACATCGTTGAAGGTAGAAAACAAATCATGATCGGTGCAAGATCAGCACTTTTTTGCCCACAGGATCGATTGGGTTTGATCATTGTGGATGAAGAGCATGAGCCATCTTACAAACAAGACGACAAACTTAAATATCATGCAAGGGATGCAGCTGTGATGATGGGACATTTTCACAATTGTCAGGTGATTTTGGGTTCAGCAACACCAAGTTTAGAAAGCTGGCATAACGCTAAAATTGGAAAGTACAAACTTCATCAGCTAAAGCTGCGCGTCCATTCCTCGGGACTTCCGGATGTGGAAATCGTCGACATGAAATCAGTCGCCGAAGAAACAAAGCAAAACCAAAAAAAATTACCCTCGTGGTTATCAGATACCTTGTTTCAAAAAATGAATTCAGTATTGGAAAGTGGATACCAAATCGCTTTGTTTTTGAATCGTCGTGGAATGGCCAATGTGGTTATGTGCAATTCGTGCGGACATTCAATCGAGTGTCCCAATTGTGATATTCACCTCACGCTTCACTCTAAATCACATCTTGTGTGCCATTATTGTGATTATCATGAAAATTTAAAAGCTCAGTGCGCTCAATGTAAAATCGGTGAAATGGCTGCTGTTGGATTGGGAACTGAAAAGCTCGAACAAGAGCTGCAAAAACTCTATCCCCACAAAACTGTTATTCGAGCAGATCGTGATGAAATTCAAAATAGAGAAGACTTAGAAAATTTCATTCAAGATGTTGAAAGTGGAAAAGCTGATATCTTAGTGGGAACTCAAATGATCGCAAAAGGTTTGGATTTTCCCAAACTCAAACTTGTGGGCCTAGTTCTGGCTGACATTGGTTTTAATTTACCTGACTTCAGAGCCACAGAAAGAAATTTTCAATTGATTGTTCAAATGAGCGGTCGACCTGGAAGGCATCTGGATCAAACGCAAAATCGCGGACAGGTTGTTATCCAAACTTTCAACCCAGACCATGAATGTTTGCAGTATGCTATTCAGCATGATTATGAAGGTTTCGTCGATACAGAGCTCGGCCACCGTCAAAGTTTGAATTATCCACCTTTTGGTCGGTTACTCAGCCTTCGAGTTCAGTCACCGGATCGACCAAAAGCAAAAGAGCTCGCCACTCAAGTCAGCCAGCGCGCACTTCAACTAAAAGCAAAGTTCAGTCAATACGAAGGTCTTGAAATTTTAGGTCCTGCTGAATCCCCCATTTCTAAATTAAAGGGGCAATACCGCTATCATTTGCTTCTTAAATCCAGTAGCGGTCTAGCTCTGCAAAGTTTTATTAAAAAGCTCATGGGCGATGAAAAGTGGATTCCATCCAGATCTAGGGTGGTGGTTGATATTGACCCTCTTCACCTGACTTAAGCTATAATAACCTTATGTTAAATTGTCCCCATTGTGGTTTACAGGTAACTGACCTACATGCTGTGGATGCGAATCTTTCGCAAAAACTTTCAGAGTTAGGCGAGAACGCAGCTCCTCAAGTGTGTATGTCTTGCCTCACAGATTTTAGAAAGACAGCTAGCTCCAATAGTGGCGGGATTTTACTAGCTCAAGAGAAAGCGAAAGAACAACATCGACAACAACTTTGGAAAAGCCGCGTTTCGCTAGTAAAAAACGGGCGAAATCTAATGGGTCAGAAAATGTATTCCGAAGCTGCCGTGGCCTACGAAAAGTATTTAAAAATTTTAGAAATTGTTTTTGGAATCGAAAAGGGCCAAGGACTCAGCCCGGAAAATTTCAAAGACACAGCAAGAACAGAAGAGCTCACGATTGTGACTTCTGTTTATTGGGATCTCCTCAGAATTTATGACACCAGTGACAAATACGGAGATCGCCAAGCTCAGGTTGCAAAACAGTTAGCTCACTTTATTAAATTTACTCCCATTTTCCCGGACATCATTAAAAGGGCTGAGGCTTTTGCAAGGCAGGCCAAACATCCCAATGTGATTAAAAATTTCCTGAAACAAGCCTCTGCTGAGCGACCCCGATGTTTCATTGCCACATCTGCATTTGAAAATCCTTATTCTTTAGAAGTTCAAACCCTTCGCACCTACCGAGATTTAAAATTAAAAAAATCTAAGTGGGGACGAAATTTTATATTTCAATATTATCGATTTTCTCCAATGATAGCCTGTTTTTTAGACAGACATAATTCTTTGAAACCCACAGTACGGTTCATTCTGCGGCTCTTGATTAAATGCGTTAGCTAATATTTTCAATATCTACTTGCCATTGCTTCTGATGGCGATGAGGATTTTGCAATGATTCATGATTATGTAATTATTG
The DNA here is from genome assembly GCA_964584655.1 of uncultured Pseudobdellovibrionaceae bacterium. Lineage (GTDB taxonomy): Bacteria > Bdellovibrionota > Bdellovibrionia > Bdellovibrionales > Bdellovibrionaceae. The sequence goes on from CAZPBD010000002.1 coordinate 4,568, forward strand.
GAAGTGGACTCACAGGATTAATCGTTGCCAATCGACTTTCACAAGAAAGTAGTAAGGTCCTTTTACTAGAAGCAGGTGATCAAATTGGTGGTTGGCTCAGTCGACCTCACTTGCCATTTGTTCCCGGAAATGATTCTGGAAAAAGTGCACTTCTGAATCTTGAAAATTTGCTCAATTTAAAGATCATGGGCCCCACTCTCGAATCCAATCCTATGACGTTTGATAGCGCAGAGCTCAAACCATTCTTGGGATTCGGAGAAAAAACTCCAGAATTTTACGACGAGATTTCTTATTACTGTCATTCTAAAAAAATTGAATTGAAACTTTCGCCCACGGAATGGATTGCCAGATTAATTTCTCAATACAAAGGACAGTCTGCGACACGTTCGATCGTTACAAAATTTATAGTCGAAGATGGAAAAGTTCAGTCTGTCATGGTGAATGGCTCTAAAAAAATTGCGGGACATAATTTTATCTTTTGCGGAGATATCAAAGATCTCGAGCGATTGGTTCCTCATGATTTTAATAGCCCTAAGACTCGAACGAAAATTTCTAAAACAAAAACATGGACACGAGCGACATTAGTCATTGATCACAAAACAGAAGTGACTGATAGCTCACAACTTCATATCCTGATTGGCTCTGCTCAAGAAGAAGTTGTGACTTGCGTGGGGCAATTTCAAAATTCCACAAGCACTTGGACCACGTTTGTGTCAGACGAAGACGCTGAGGATCCAGAAATCACAGCTCAAGCACTGAAGCATATTAAACGACAAATAAAGCGTGCCTACCCCAATTCTTTTCCTGATCAACTGACTGAAAAGATCGTCGTGCAATCAGGATTTGGTGGCCATTTTGATATTAAATTAAACGCCAATTTAACGTGGCCTGATTTGGAAAATCTGTGGATGGGTTCCTCTGGGTTTCACACCGACAGAAATATTTTGGGTGCTCTCCAACAGTCATGGTTGGTCCTAGCTTCACTTGGTTTTTCAGTTGAAAACACAAGCGAGTTTGGCGAAGTCCTTGCTGAGTCTTTCACCTAGAGACCTCAGTCAAATTTAGTTCTGATTTACTTAGATCTGAAGTCTCTGTTGTGTCTAATTTTTTGACAAAAGGCAGGCCTTGAGACAGTTCCTTGTTCTTTTCTTATTCGTTCTAGCCACAGTCCTGGCGCAGGCAGCAGGTCGCTCTGGACCTGAGTGGACTTTTACGAACGATGAGCTCATCGAGCTTGGCCGAATTCGCGACACAATGTCTTTACCAAATGCCTCCGAAGGGCATGATCAGTATCAACGAAAAATGCTCTCTTTATGGGCCAGAGAAATTAAATTAGCTTGTCCCGATTGTACAATTAAAAAGGCGGGCGGCTTTTTCACAATTGATCAACTTCGTGTTCAAATTTCAGAATCAGTTTGGTTCGAAATTAACCGTGACCCGTGGGTTTTAGAAGTTACAGCCAGCGCAATGGATCAGGAAACCTTTGCTAAGCATTCAGAACTTTTTCAAAAATTAATTTGGGATTCTGCTAAAAAAATTGGAATCAGTCCGCACACTCGCGTAGGCGGTGGTCATATTCATTTGGAAATTAAAAGTTTTTTTGGCAGTGATCGAAATTTATTCAGAAACTTCTTAGTTGATTTAGCTAATCACCCAGAACTTTTTCTGGGAGCGTTGGGATTTGATTTACTGAACGCTCCTCCCCTCGCCATTCTTTTCGGCAAACAAAAACAAAACTTTGAAAAGATACTGGCTGATTTCGATAAGGGTTCAATGAGCATCAATGAATTGATGGCTCGGATCAATTCTGAAGTCTATAGTGAAACATTTTATGACCCCTATCCTCACCAGCAGCACAATCCAGAAAAATACCAGGCTGTTAACCTATTACACGATGAAACCATCGAGCTCAGAGGACTTAATCCCCAAGAAAGTGCTCGGATCCATTTTTTACTTCTACAGCTTTTCGAAGCAAGAATTGAATATTTAAAAAAACAAAAGGGCCTGCTCGCTTACAACAAAAAAGACTACTCGTCTCTCGTGCATAGCTTTTCAGTTCGTAAAATGGAATTTCATACCTCGAACATTGATCAAAGTTTTATTGAACAAAAAGCCAGATCCTACATTCAGGAATCTGGCTTAAAGTGGAGTGACTATTCAGATTTAATTTTAAAAAACTTATCAACGGTCCAAACCCAAAACCCCAGCTGCAAAACAGCTGTGGGTCTGTAATTTAATCGATTTTCTCAGCACCCCAAAGGCGACATTGCTGACCATCTGGTAAAATCAGCTTTGCTCCGGGACTATCCAAATCGATACCAAATTCTGCTAAGATTTCTCGGCCTTCGTAACGGTTGAGCCTGCATCCAATTCCGACATCAACTAACCACTTGTCTCTCCAGCCGTCTTCAAGAATGGCATCATCATTTCTCAAGACCTTTACGACCTTAAACTTTTCAGTTCTTGCCATTGCGGCAAAAGCAAAACCCAAGGAAATGATAACGATTAAAAAAATGTTTTTCATTTCTTAGTCCCCTTATTTTTGAGTATTAAAATACGATACGAACTGAAGCTTTTTGTTGGTTTTGCGTGTTTTTATCAGTCACAACCAAAAAATCACAGGTTGCACGAAACTTGTTTGATTTGTTTTGAATCTGAATTTCGTAGGTTCTTACATATAGCTGATTGGCTCTATCGTACCCCGAGTAAGAAATCAGAGTTTTTTTGTGAACGCAGTCTGTGTTTTGGTTTAATTCTAGAACAACTGGAAGTTCAGTGCTTTTCGTTTTCACGTCGAGAGAAAGCGAAACCTCAGATGTGGATCCGGTGTTACGACTTGTAACCTGAGTAAATTCGTTCATTTTGATTTTTACAGAATTTGTCGAATAAGCAGAGGCCGTCGTAACAGCCGCAGAGAGAGCGATAAAAGTAAGCATTTGTTTTAGCATTTTGACTCCTTGAAAGTGTTTTGACCAGTAGCATCATAATCCACCTTTTTGCAAGCTTTCGTCCTGGGTCTTGAAAGGGTTTGCACTTTGTACAGCACTTTGCTATCCCAATCAGTCAAATACACACTCCAGATTACGCTCTGGTCCCCCAACTTGGTTGATGGGGGTCGCATCCTGAAGGGAACTCTTTCCTTTAGGCTCTGATCCGGAGGAGGCCCAACCAGAAAAACAGGAGATACTATGGCAAGCATTACCATGAAAGAAATGCTCGATGCAGGCGTGCACTTCGGGCACCAAACTCAACGATGGAACCCAAAAATGAAACCTTACGTGTACACATCACGTGGTGGGATTCACATCATTGACCTTCAAAAAACATTGGTTCGCGCTCAGAAAGCAGCAGACTTCATTAAAGATGTCGCAGCTAACGGTGGACGATTGATTTTTGTTGGAACTAAAAAACAAGCGATTGAGCCCGTGATGGAAGCTGCTCAACGTTGTGGTCAATACTACGTAACTAAGCGCTGGCTTGGTGGCATGTTGACGAATTTTGAAACGATCAAATCTTCGATCGCTCAAATGCGAAAAATCGACAAATTGAAAGAATCAGGCGAACTTGCTTTTTTAACTAAAAAAGAGCGCGCTCGAATTGAAAAAGAATACCTCAAACTTTCTGAGTTTTTGAACGGTATCCGTGATCTTAAAACTATGCCTTCTGCTATGTTTGTTGTGGATCTTCCTAAAGAACATATCGCAGTCGCAGAAGCGAAGCGACTTGGTATTCCCGTCGTCGCAATTGCTGACACAAATTCTGATCCAGAAGTTATTGATTTTCCAATTCCTGGAAATGACGATGCAATCCGTTCGATCAAATTGTTTGCAGCTTTAGTTGCAGACTCCTATATCGAAGGTGCTAAAATTTACGAACAAAAAGTTCGTTCAATGTCTGATAAGCAACTTGATTCTGATAAAGATGCTAAAACTGAAGAGCAAGAAGCACCTAAAAAGCGTCCTGCAAAAGGTGGCGTCCGTCAGGAAAAAGACAAAAAAGCTGAAGGACCTGCAATCGTTAAAGTTTCTAAAGCCCGAAAACTCGTGGCCGCTGGAACTGCTGACGATATCGAGATTCAAGCTGAACTTGAAACTCCAGCTGAAACAACTGAAGAAACCCCTGAGTAATCAGGGGTTCGCCTCTTAATTCTTATCTTTTAAATTCTAAATAATTCTCAAGGAGATTTTATGTCGATTTCCGCCTCTCAAGTTAAAGAACTGCGCGAAAAAACTAGCGCAGGAATGATGGATTGCAAAAAAGCATTAGAAGAAACTCAAGGTGATTTTGAAGCTGCAGTTGAATGGCTCCGTAAAAAAGGTCTTTCATCTGCTGCTAAAAAAGCAGGCCGAATTGCTGCTGAAGGCGCAGTTTTTGCTCAAGTTAAAAACAATGTCGGAGTTGTTGTTGAAATCAACTCTGAAACAGATTTCGTGGCACGTAATGATGGCTTTAAAGCTTTCGTTCAAAACGTAGCTGATCATGTTCTAGCAACTAAAAGCACAACTGAAATCCTTCAACAACCTTACTCAAAGAACCCATCTCAAACGATGGAAGATCTTGTAAAAGAAAACATTGCGACTATTGGTGAAAATCTCGTTATTCGTCGTGCTGAAAAGTATGAAGGAACAGCTCAGTCTGTTGCTCACACTTACATTCACGGTGAAGGTAAAATTGGCGTGATGATTGAAGTTTCTGGTCCCTCAACTTCTACTGATGTGAAAACAGCGGCTCAGGATATTTGCCTGCACATTGCAGCGATGAATCCTATGGCGATCTCTGGAGATCAAATTCCAGCGACTGTTGTTGCAAAAGAAAAAGAAATTTTAAAAGCTAAAAACCTAGAACAAGGTAAAAAGCCTGAAATGATCGACAAGATCGTTGAAGGTCAAATCAGAAAATTTTTAGCTGAGAACTGTTTATTAGAACAGGCTTTCGTTAAAAACCCAGATCTAAAGGTGACTGAATACTTGAAGGAAGCCTCTAAAAAAGTGGGTGCTGATGTTCAAGTGAAGCGCTTTGTTCGATTCGAGCTTGGTGAAGGCATCGAAAAGAAAAAAGATGACTTCGCTGCTGAAGTTGCGGCTCAAACTGCAGCTGCAATGAAGGGACACTAAAATCGTGGCAGGTCTCAAATACAAGCGCATTTTATTGAAACTGAGCGGAGAAGCTTTGGCTGGTAATCTTGGCCAAGGTATTAACCCGCAAGTGATTCAGCAGATTGCTCAAGACGTAGCCGAGGCCCATCGATTAGGCGTTCAAATTGGTTTAGTTATTGGCGGTGGAAACATCTTTCGTGGTGTTTCTGCTTCTGCTCAAGGAATGGATCGCGCAAGTTCCGACTACATGGGAATGCTGGCAACTGTGATTAATGCTCTTGCCTTGCAGGATGCTCTTGAAAAAGAAGGCATCCCAACTCGAGTTCAATCAGCCATTGCGATGGCTGAAATTGCAGAACCTTACATTCGCAGAAAAGCGATCAGACATTTAGAAAAAGGCCGCATAGTGATTTTTGGTGCGGGCACTGGAAATCCATTTTTCACAACTGACACAGCAGCCAGCCTGCGTGCGATGGAAATTAGCGCTGACATCATTATGAAAGCGACCAAAGTTGACGGTATTTACGATAAAGATCCTGTGAAACACAAAGATGCCGTTAAATTTGATAAGATTAACTACATAGAAGTCCTCAATTTAGGGCTCCAGGTCATGGATTCTACTGCGATTAGTCTTTGCATGGACCATAAACTGCCTATTTTAACCTTTGATCTGATGAAAAAGGGGAATATCCTAAGGGCAATTACCGGGGAAGCAATCGGAACTCTCGTTCACTAAAGGAGACTCGCATGGTCGACCAAGTTAAAAAACAAACTCAAGATAAAATGGCGAAGGCGCTAACATCACTCACAGATGAATTTAAGAAAGTTAGAACTGGCCGAGCTCAAGTTTCCATGCTCGACAATATCAAAGTGAATTATTACGGAAACCCTTCTCCTTTGAACCAAGTGGCTTCGGTTTCCACCCCGGATGCAAAAACCTTTTTGATCGCCCCTTGGGAAACTTCCATTTTAAAAGAAATCGAACAATCCATTGTTAAATCTGACATCGGCATGGCGCCAATTAATGATGGTAAAGTAATCAGACTCAAGGTTCCCGATCTGACTGAAGAACGACGTAAAGATTTAGCTAAACAAGTCAGCAAAATTGCTGAAGAATCCCGCGTTGCAATTCGTTTGATTCGACGTGATGCCAATGAAGCTCTAAAAAAAGCAGCTAAAGACAAAGTCATCAGCGAAGACGAAACTAAGCGTGGTGAAACAGAAGTTCAAAAAGTGACTGATGAATTTATTAAAAAAGTGGATCAGGTTGCTAAAGAAAAAGAACAAAGCATCCTGACTTTATAGGAACAATGATGAATTTGCCCGGTCACCTTGCAATCATAATGGACGGTAACGGTCGCTGGGCAAAGCGAAGAAATAAGTCACGTCCTTTTGGTCATATCAAAGGCACCCAAGTCGCAAAATCAATCATCCAAGAATGCGCTCGGTTTAAAATACCCTATTTAACTTTATATGCCTTTAGTTCTGAAAACTGGCAAAGACCGCCAATGGAAGTTTCAATCTTGATGAAACTTCTGAAGAAGTATTTGAAAAAAGAAACTTCTAATTTAATTAAAGAAAATATCCGATTTCAGACCATTGGTAATACCTCACTTTTATCCGCTGATATTTTAGAAATTATTGAAGACGCAAAAAAAAGAACCGCTGGGTGCACAGGAATGACGCTGACATTTGCGCTCAGTTACGGCGGACGCCAAGAAATTACAGATGCTGTTCAGGCCATTGCTTCGAAAGTTAAAAACAATCAGCTGGATTTATCTTCAATCAATGAAGAACTCGTGCGGGGTTATTTGCAGTCGAAAGTGCTTCCTGATCCAGATCTAATTTTGCGAACAAGTGGTGAAAAACGAATTTCTAATTTTTTGTTGTGGCAGTCTGCGTACTCAGAACTTTATTTCTCAGAAAAGCTATGGCCTGAATTTACAGAGGCCGATTTAGCAGAAGCCCTACACGATTTTTCCACAAGAGAAAGAAGATATGGGCGCGTGTCTCGCCCCAATCCAAATGAATTCACTCATAACTAGAACACTCACCGCCATTGTCGCACTTTTAGTTATTGGTATTTGCTACTACTTCTTACAGCTATCTGGACTTAAATTAATTGTTCTGGCAGGCGTGATGCTTGGTAGCTACGAGCTCAATTCAGTCCTTTTTGGAAAAACCGGTCTTCGAACAAGTCGAATTTTATTTTTCATATTCAATCTTCTTATTTTTCTGTTGAGCTCTTGGCGACCCGCATTTGCAGGTTTGTTCTATTCGTTTTTCTTTGTTTGTTTTTGCGTTTGTATCATCAGTCTGAACCGAAAAATGGAAATTTTAGATCAACTCTCTGCTTATCAGGCGAAGGCAGCTCTCGGATTTTTTTACATTGGCTTACTTCCCTCGTTTGCAGTTCAGCTTATAGAAATGCCATCAGGACTTTTTTGGTTTATCAGTCTTCTTTGTATTGTTTTTGCGGGTGATATTGGTGCTTATTTTATTGGAATGCTTTTTGGTCATAAAAAAATTATGCCTAATATTTCTCCGAAGAAAACTTTGGCTGGTGCTTGGGGGGGATTGATTTTCTCTTTGGGAACTGGACTTTTGTGTAGTCTGTGGTTTTCTCAAATCGAGACATGGAAGTTCGCGATTCTGTCCGTTGCCACTGGTGTTATTGCACAATTCGGAGATTACTTCGAATCTCTACTTAAGCGAGTTGCTAATGTGAAAGACTCTGGCGATTTGATGCCTGGCCACGGTGGCGTTTTAGATCGAATTGACGGCGTTTTGTTTGCAGTCCCAATTTTTTTACTTGGTGCCATTGTTCTTGAAAATCTTCTTTAGTCACTAGACAATTAATTATGGAAATCATACTCAGCGTCTTCAATTTTATGTGGTTTAAAGTGGTCCCGTTCATTTTACTTTTGGGCATCCTCGTGTTTGTCCATGAACTTGGACATTTTCTTGTTGCTCGCCTGAATGGAGTAAAAGTTGAAGTCTTCAGTTTAGGTTTTGGAAAAAAGTTATTCCAATTTAAACGCGGAGATACTGTTTATGCCCTCTCATTAATCCCATTGGGTGGATACGTAAAAATGTTTGGTGAGCAACCAGGTGAAGCGATTAGTGAAGAGCTGAAGGCCGTATCATTTACTCACAAGCATGTTCTTCGTAGAATTTCCATCGTTCTTGCTGGCCCATTAATGAATCTATTTTTTGCAGTTTTTATTTTTGGTTTAGTAGCAACTATTGGCGAAGATAAAAGGCCCGCAGTTATTGGTGATGTCAGTACCAGCAGCAAAGCCTATGAAGATGGGTTTAGACCGGGCGATCGAATATTAAGAGTCTCCGGTGTTCCTGTTAGAACCTGGGATGATTTGCAAATTCAGTTGAACCAAAAAGTCGGCCAGAACATAGATATCGAAATTAAAACTGTTGATGAAACCACTCGAATTTTAAATTCACTTGTGACGACGACAGAAAATCCCAATCCGTTAGCACCCTCAAAAACAGCAGGAACTATCGAAGGGCTGGATTTTGTTTCAAAGGCCTCCTTTGTTGCCATTCAGCCTGGATCCCTTTTTGATTCTGTAGGACTTAAAACAGGCGATCGAATTACAAAATTCAACGGTCAAGATGTTCGCTTTTGGAGAGATCTTGAAAAGGTTTTCTCAACACTTCCCGCAGGCGAGCAAGCCTCGATTGATGTAGAACGAGCCGTGGCTGATTCAGAAAAACCAGAAACTCTTTCTGTCAATTTTGTCGCGCCTTCAGTTTCCGAGCTTGCCAGCGTGGGTATTGAGTCTCCTGATCTTTATTTGGCTCATGTTTTTCCAAAGTCTCCTGCTCAATTAGCAGGGCTTGCAGTCGGTGATAAACTCATGGAAATCAACGGTCAAAAGCTGAGCTCTTGGGATCAAGTCTTAGAAAAAATTAAATCCTACGAAGAGTCCAGTGGTGCAATTAAGTTATCAATCGCACGTGGCAATGAGATCAAAAATTTTGAAATTCTTCCTAAGATGACCTCTCACATGACCCCGACTGGAAAAGAAGATAAGCGCTTCACCATTGGAATTTCACCTTTGCTCTCGATGACTGCAGAAAAAAGTATCGTTGTGAAATCAGCAAGTATAGGTGAATCCGTTTCGAAGGGTTTTGAAAAGTCATACGATTATACGGTCATGACTTTGTTGAGTTTCGTCCGTTTAATTAAAGGGGATATTTCTCCAAAGAATGTTGGTGGAGTTATTTCCATCGGGACAGCTGCCAGTGAATCGTTCAAAGCAGGAATTCATTACTTCCTTCAGATGATGGGAATTATTTCTATCAGTCTTTTCGTCCTCAATCTTCTACCGATCCCGGTTCTTGATGGTGGTCACTTGGTTTTTTATACTGTTGAACTCATCAAGGGTTCGCCTTTGAGTCTTCGAAAAATGGAATTAGCTCAACAAGTTGGCCTCATGCTATTAATGAGTTTGATGCTATTTGCTCTTTATAATGATTTCTCGAGGTTGTTCGGCTTCGGGACTTACTAATGAATTTATTGGCTTTCGAGTCGAGCACTCGCCTTGGTAGTGTTGCACTTTTTCAGGATGGAAAGTGCACTCACTATAAAGAAAGTGACATCCAAAGAAGCCACTCAGAAAATTTACAATTCTTTGCCGTTGAAGTAGTTAAGCAGGCTGGGCTCAAGTTCTCTGACATCGATTGTTTCGCCACAGGAATCGGTCCAGGAAGTTTCACCGGAATTCGAGTTTCACTGAACGCTGTTAAAACTTTCTCATATGCGTTCTCTAAGCCTTTGGTCCAGGTGGACTCTCTTCATGCATTGGCTTTTCAAAATCAAACCGCAGACCTACCACTCCTTCCACTGATCAATGCTTATAAAAACATGTCCTATTATGGAGTTTACCAACAAACCCAAGGGCAATTGACTGCACAGGTCCAGCCCTCAGTGATTCAAATGAAGCAAATCGGACAAATTTTATCGCAGCCGCACCTAACTTTTGGAGATGGCTACCTTGCTTACGAAAAATTTATTCCCGAATCGATGAAGTCAAAAATGATTCGGCCTCAGAATCCACAGGACTATCCCCATGCGAAGTCCATTGGAATTTTGGGTTTGGAAAAGTTGAAACAGGGCCTCACTTTAGACTGGAAATTATTAAATCCCCTTTATATTCGCTCATCTGAAGCCGAAGAGACTGCACAAGGAATAGTGTGGTCACCTCTCGACTTCAAGGAGTGAGTCTCGTGGACTTTGAAAAAGTATCGCCAAAAGTAAAGAAATCTCCATGTATTTGGGGCGTTTCATCTGGCAAAGGTGGCGTTGGAAAAACATTTATTTCCACATCACTTGCACTGACAGTTTCTAAACTAGGACACAGAGTTGTGCTTGTGGATTTCGATCTTACGGGTGCAAATTCTCATACAGCTTTAGGAATTGACCCTTCACATTTGAATTTAAGACATTATTTTGAATCAACGAAGTCATTAGACGATGTGATTTTGAATACTCCTCATCCGAATCTTCAATACATCCAAGGTTTTTGGGACTCTTGGGGCCCTGTTAGTATTGAGCCTTCACATATCAATCAATTTTGGAAAGATCTGAAAAACATTGATGCTGATTATTTAATCATCGATTTGGGAACGGGCTTTTACGAGCATCATATGAATATTTTTAAGCGCTGTGATGAGAAATTCTTGATCACTACGCCAGAGCCTACGAGCATCGAGAAAACTTATCGCTTTATCGAGTCGTTTATTTGTTCGACTCTGAAAGAAAATTCGACTGCTGATGCTTATGGAAAGCTGATGTACGTTCTTAGAGATCATCGCCAAAGAATCTTGCCCGAGCCTTTTTCTTTCAAACGCTACCTCAGCAGCCATGAAGGTTTTATTTTTGACCATTTTGAACAACTCTCTAAAAAGCCTGTGCAGTTGATCGTCAATTCAGTTCGCAGCTCCCAGCAAATAGAGCTTGGTCATTCAATGAAGTCTGTGGCCTGCAAGTACTATGATTTGTCCTTAGAGTTTGCCTCCGCCATCGACTTTGACAATGCGGTGTGGCAGTCACTTCGGAACAGAGAACCGGTTTTAATCGCTCAACCATTTACGCCATTGTCTGGACAGTTTCTTTCTTTGTGTAAACATATGATTGATCCTGAAGAGCTTCGCGCCGTAGTATAGATATATGCCTCAGCTACCAAAGCATAATTATTATGAAATTTTAGAACTCCCAACGAATGCAGGCCAGCACGAAGTTACGACTGCTTACGACCGTGCGAAACGAACTTACTCCGGTGAAAACCCAGCTATTTACACTGTTTTTTCTGACTCTGAAGCACGAGAGCTTTTAGGACTAATCGAAGAGGCTTACTCTGTTTTAGGAAATAAAACTTTACGATCCATCTACGATCAAAGATTACTTTCCAGTCAATTTTCTATCGATGATCTTTCTTACAGCTCTATTCTAGGTGCAAGTAAGCAATATTATCCCGAGCACAAGCCTGAGCAGAAAAGACCTCAGTATCAAAAGAATGCTGACTTCGAAAAAGAAATTCTTTCTCAAACAACTTGGGACGGAGAGTTTTTAAAACGTGTTCGTGAATACAAAGGTCTTTCAATTGAACGAGTCAGTGAGAAAACAAAGATCAATCCTTACTATATTACATCCATCGAAAAAATGGAGCCTTCAAGTTTACCTGCCAGCGTTTTTGTCCGAGGTTACGTCAGCCAGATCGCTAAAGAAATGGGCCTGAATGACAAGGCAGTCGCAGATTCGTATATTTCTTTATTTAAAAAGAAGATCTAGTGTCTCATCATAAACTTGAATTCAAAATTCAAGCTGAACAAGTCAATGATCGATTAGACCGAATCATTTCGAAACTTGATCAAATACGTTCTCGAACAAAAGCTGATTTTTTAATTAAGCAGGGCTTGGTTCAAGTAAATCAAAAAGTTGTAAAATCCTCTTATCTCACAAGACTTGATGATTCCATTTTAGTGCTGATACCAGAAGAAAAAAAAATGACCTTGGAGCCCGCTGACATTCCTCTGGATATTCATTTTGAAGATGATGATATTATTGTTGTTAACAAACCTGCAGGCCTTGTTGTTCATCCCTCTGCGGGTCATGAGTCCGATACTTTAGTCAATGCTCTGCTAAATCATACCAAGAACTTATCCATGCGATTCAACGAAACAAGACCCGGAATTGTTCATCGACTGGATAAAGAAACCAGTGGACTGCTTGTTGTCGCAAAAAATGACCGAGCCCATGAAAAGTTGGTTGAAGACTTTCAATCCAGATCCATTCATCGAATCTACAAAGCCGTTTGCCATGGAACACCAAAAAAATCAGTGGGACGTTGCGAATCTCAATTAGGGCGCCATCCAGTGGATCGAAAAAAATATGCCTCTGTTGAAGGCGGAAAATTGGCTGCCACCCAGTATAAGACTTTGAAATCTGCTCATGGTCTGAGTCTGATGGAACTGAAATTAGAAACTGGAAGGACCCATCAAATCCGTGTTCACTTAAGCGAAATGCAGCATCCCCTTGTCGGAGATCATCTTTACGGAGCAGATAAAAAAGTGAAGTCTGTAACAGTTCAATCAATCCAAAATGAAATCAAAAGTCTGAATCGATTTTTACTGCATGCAGAACAGTTGGGCTTTCATCATCCTATTCAAAAAAACTGGCTTCAATTTCAAAAAGAATGGCCGTCTGACATTCTTCAATTGATAAAGAAGTGGGGTCTTTCTGATGTTTAAGGAAACCGAAATCGGTTTTGAATTATTAACACATGACTATCTTGTTTTTTTTGGAAAGTACCCATCTCAGTTAAAATCACTACATCAACAATACCCCTACTTAGATTGGGCTCAACTCAAACAAGTCCATGGAAATCAAATTGTTCAAACTTCGAAGGCCGAAATAGAACTTCAAACAGCAGATGCTCACTGGACTTCTACTTCTCAGCTAGCACTCATTACTAAAACCGCAGATTGCATTCCAATTCTTGGGTTCAATCAGGTTTCGAAAGCAATCGTTTCCATTCATGCCGGATGGAGAGGGGTTGCAAATCAAATTACAAGCCTATCGATACAACAGTTATCACAATCTCATCCCGTCGCTGGTTGGAAATTGTTTGTGGGCCCTCATATTCAGCAACAGTCTTTTGAAATTCAGCAAGACACTGTCGACCAATTGAAAGAATGCACCTCACTAACGAGTTCCGAATGGCTTATTCCCACAACGACAGGGTTTAAAGCCAACTTAAGTTTAATTCTTCTTCAACAACTGCAAGACTGTGGGATTAACAAGAATCAAATTCATACACTTTATTTCGATACAAAATCAGATTTAAGATTTCATTCATTCCGAAGAGACAAAGAACTCTCCGGACGACAGTTGAGCTTCATTGCTAAAATTCAGTAATTTTTGTTTACTCCTCAGGGAATCTATTTAAGAATTAATTATGTTAGTTCTTGATATCGTCATGGTGGGACTTTTTGCTCTTTGTCTTTACCTCTTTATAAAAAATCCACTTTTTAAAAAATATGACACTCCATCATGGACAGACCCGCTGTTGGGATTTGTTCTAACGTCGGTCGTAGTTGGATATTTTTATATCTTTCACTATGCAATCAAGATTGTTCCTGAAAGTGATTTCAGTCCGTGTGGAAAGCGCTCTTTGCAGATCGAGTGTTATTCTGTTTCCGAAGAAACCTGTATGATCGCTTGGAACTCTTCACGCGGAAGTTGTGACGAGCGAATGGAAGAAATAATTAAAGAGCGGCCTGCAGCTCTTGTTGGAGCTTTCCTAGATACCTGTATCAGTCGAAATTTTGATAAAGTGATGCATTACAACCGTCGCAATGAAAATCAGAGCAGCTGCATGTCTTATTTTTCCAAAGTTGATAAGAAATAGTGTTCTTTAAAAGATAAAAATGGTGGCTTGAGACGGAATTGAACCGCCGACACAAGGATTTTCAGTCCTCTGCTCTACCAACTGAGCTACCAAGCCACATAAATGCGGGAAGTGATTTTCTAACTTTTATGACTACTTGAAGTCAACCATTCACACCTTATCGAGTGCTGATTTTAGATCCCCCAAAAGATCATCTAAGTCTTCAAGACCCACAGATAGCCTGACTAAAGTGTCATCAATGCCCAGCGCTTTTCTGTTTTCCAGAGGAACGCTAGCATGCGTCATTATCGCAGGATGCTCGATCAAAGACTCAACTCCACCTAAGCTTTCCGCCAGTGCAAATAGCTTCACGTTTTCTAACAGGGTTCTAGCTTCAGAGATCCCACCCTTCATGAAAAGTGTGATCATCCCACCCATTCCAAGCATTTGATCCTTCGCAAGGCCATGCTGGGGGTGTGAGCTTAAACCGGGGTACAAAACCTTATCGATCTTTGGGTGTTTTTCTAAAAACTGAGCCACGGCCAAAGCGCTTTCAGCATGAGCCTTCATTCGGATGGGAAGAGTTTTCAAACTTCTGAGGCACATGAAAGCATCAAAAGGACTTTGAATCCCACCCATGGAATTACTTAAAAAGGCGAGTTTTTCAGCAATTTCATCGCTATTCGTAACAACGGCACCACTGACGAGATCCGAATGACCCCCGATATACTTAGTGGCTGAATGAACAACCATATCGGCACCCAAAGAAATCGGTCTTTGGAAGTAGGGGCTCATAAAAGTGTTGTCGACGACAACTAGAATGTTCTTCTCGTGAGCCATCTTTGAAATTTTTCTGATGTCGACAAGTTTAAGAGTCGGGTTTGTCGGAGTTTCTAGCCAAACTAATTTTGTGTTTGGTTTGAGTGCTTTCTTGAAATTTTCTGCATCAGTTAAATTTGTGTAAGTGAAATCAAGGCCATTGTGTCGCAAAACCTTGTCGAACAATCGAAATGTACCGCCGTACATATCGTCATTTGCAATGACATGATCACCTTGCTTCAACATATGAAGAATTGTTGTGGTGGCTGCGCATCCAGAGGCAAACGCAAATCCATGCTTTCCTTCCTCGAGGCTTGCTAAACAGTTTTCAAAAGCCTTTCGAGTTGGATTGTGGGTTCTAGAATACTCCCAACCTTTATGGACGCCAGGTGAAGATTGAACGTAAGTAGAAGTTAAATAAACAGGAGTCATAATCGCGCCTGTTGTTGGATCGGGCTCTTGGCCTGCGTGAATAGCTCGTGTAGAAAATCCTTGATTCATCTTAAAACTCCCAGTTTTTTTCTTTGTACAGTTGCTCAACCGCAACGACTCTTGCGAAATCAGATTTTTCGTTTTTGGAGATCATCTTGTTTTCAATTAACCAATCATCATTGAATGCTTTACTCAAGTAAGCTCGTCCATTGTCCGGCATCACAACCAATATATTGGATGGTTTTTTCAGAGTCTTAGAATATCTAATTGCAGCCACTAACGCCAAAGCACTTGATGGGCCGACACAAATACCCTCTTCAGCGATTAGTCTTTTCGTCATACGAAAAGAGTCTTCGTCATTTACTTGCACGAAATCATCCATGTATTTGAAGTGGACATTGTCAGGTAGCATATCCTCACCGACACCTTCAACTTTGTAGGAAGCCGGTGGTGTGATCACTTTCCCTGAATAAAATAAATCAAACAAAATACTTCCAATGGGATCGCTGCAAACGACTTTAATGTCTGGATTTTTTTCTTTCAAATATCTTCCAACACCTGAAAGTGTGCCGCCAGTGCCTGCTCCACCAACAAAAACATCGATTTTTCCATCCATTTGCTGCCAAATTTCTGGACCTGTTGTTTTGTAATGTTCAGTGGGATTGTCATCATTGTGGTACTGATTGGTGTACAGACAATTTGTTAAACTTTTCGCAATTCTCTTTGCGACTTCGTAATGACTTCGTGGATCTTCGGGCTCGACACCCGTGGGAGTCATCACGACAAGAGCACCGTAAGCTTTTAAGATGTCTTGTTTTTCTTTGCTGATTTTTTGGGGCATCACAAAAACGCATTTGTAACCTTTAACAGCTGCCACCAATGCTAGACCTTGTCCTGTATTACCGGACGTGGCCTCGACAATTGTTCCTCCGGGCTTGAGTTCCCCTCTTTTTTCGGCGGCTTCAATGATGGCAAGTGCAATTCGGTCTTTGATACTCCCGCCAGGATTGAAACTTTCAATCTTCGCAAAAAAATGGTGGGGGCTATCATCGATGACACGATGAAGTTTAACAATGGGAGTACGACCCACGGTTTGAAGGATATTTTCATAAATTTGATGGCTTTTCATAGAACCTCTGGATTGTTTTATCCAGCTGTCATGCACAGGACAAGAATTTTACACTAAAAAGACGAGGTGAGCTGCAATATGAAGGGTCCTAACATCAAAATTACACAGGCCGGGAAGAAGAACAGTGCAATCGGTATTAACATCAGATAGGGAAGTTTCGTAACGAGGTCATGAATCTGAATCTCAACTTGATTCAATACTTCATCTTCCATCGATAGCAGATTTTTGTAAATGGATTCACCTTTTAAACCCCGCTCAAGCAGGTGCATGAGGTGTTTACGGATGATCGTTCTTTGCGTATTGATGACATCTGATGTTGATGAGCCTTGCTGGACACGCAATTGCCACTTTAAAATTTCGGGCTGCCACTCATCTTGCTCTGAGTTCAAGTACTCTTGAATTCCCCGTTTCACACTTGACCCTTTTTCGATTGATTTGCGAACACTCCAAATCAGCTTTAATGGAGAGGCTATATTTTCCATTTAATGGACCTCATCAGCAAAAGAGTTAGCAATATTCCTGAAATAAATAAAATCCATGCCAAAATCAGCAGTGGCATGAGATTTTTATCAAATCCGCCCCCCAAAGTATAAAAATTCAGAGCAATAAAGAGAGCGAACATAAACCATGCTTGGAATCGTGGGCCGCTTGTGACTTGAGAAATCTTCTTTACTGCATAAATTTCTGATCTCATCTGGCGGCGAAGAGCTTCTAGCTGATCAATTGTTTTCACTTGAGACGATTCAATCTCTAAAATTTCCCGACTCCAGGTCTTAAACCACTGGGAATTTGACTGCGCATGGCTTTTAAATTGAATGGATCTTTTGAGTTCACCCAAAAATGGTTTAAACCAAGACCTTTCTACGCTTTCAATCTGTTCAATCGCGGACCGAAGTGATCCTCCGGCTTTCAAAACGAGCAAAATATGATCGAGACACTGCAAACAACGCTGTGGAAGTTGTTTTTCTCTGGTTTTTTTTAAGTAAATTGTCGCAAGAGGTGAAACTAAAATCAAAAATGTCACTGTCATCCACGTGATGAGCGCAGAAAATGCGAAGACTTCAGCAAGAAAACTCAGAATCAGGCTGAAAAAAAGTGCGAACACACTCAATTTTTTTTCAGATGTGCCGATTGAGTTAACAAAGAGTGAATTCATCCGAATTAAAACGAGAAATCCGATGTATGAAACTAGAAAAGTAAGCCACATTAACTAAATCTCCTGATCTGAATGATCAGCAAAAAGAGGGCCTTAATTTTTTAGTTGACGTGGAAAATTAAAATGTGAACACTTAACGTAAGTAAGGTTGTGTAAGCTCAACAATAACATGCACCAAATGGTGCGCTCTGTAGGAGGAGTCAAAATGGCAAAGAAAAAAGCAACAAAGAAGAAAGCCACTAAAAAAGCTGCTAAGAAAAAAGCTACTAAAAAGCGTTAGTTCTTAGTTCCGTAATTCGGAAAAAGAAAAACCCCCGAGGATTTCCAAGGGGGTTTTTCTTTTTTCAAGTACCTCATGCAAATTAGAAGTAGTACAGGGTTCCAATGGAGCCAGTTGGCATAATCTTTGTCCGATCCATAGCCAAAAGTGCACCAAATTCAATAAAGAATGACGCCCCAGCAAGATCTCCTGAAAGTTGATTGAATTGCATCCCAGCAGATCCACTTAACAATTCCAGACTAAATTTACGAGACGACTTTTCTTTGTCATTTAGGAAGTTCTTTAATAGCGAAGAGTCACTTGCATCTGCCTGACTTCCTGAATTCCACCAAGCTGCAAGACCTAAAGTTGTATACGGTGTGAAGTATTCTCCCTCAAAAGCATGCTTCCAGCTCAGGGCTAATGTCTGGTATCCTGATCCCGTTCCGAATCCAGCCAGTACTCCATCATCATCTTCAATATTCAATTCGATTAATCCACCCAATACTCCGAGTGCACCGCCAACAGACAGTCCGGCACCCACTTTTCGATCTTCTCGGAGCTTATAATTAGAAGGATAAGAAGATTCTTGTTGGGCCAATCCAACTGAGCACAAACAAACGAACAACAAACTGATCAATGAAACTTTCATAATTACCTCGTAGTTTTAAAGAATTCTTGCCCGGACGCCCTCTTCTTGAAAAAACTTTTTAATTGCGTCTTTATCAAGAGGCTCTAGTCGCCAAAGAAGCTTATGAAGCAGTTCATAGGTTTCTTCCGCTTTTTTACCGCGCATCTGGGTTGTTAAATAGGCCAAGTTATCACTGATGACAACCGCATTATTCACAAGCCTTTCCACATCTTTGTTTTGGCGAGTTTTATCTAATAGCTGCAAAGTTTTATTGAAATTCGTTAAAAGTTTGTCCAGCTGCGCGATTGTATTCACAACCGTACCCTCGTTTTTTTCAATCAATTCAATCATTTTACCCGCAAGACCATAACTTTGAGAAATCAGCTGATCAATTCTTGGAGGATCTTCTCCGCGAATATGTTGTCCCGGTGTGAGATCACCAGACTCTGAGCTTCCGGGTGAAACCTCCAAAAATTTTTCTCCGATGACACCAGCTAAGTTAATATAAAATCGACTGTCCTTCTTAATTGTCGACCATGCGCTTTTGCTCAGTCCAATTGTAACTTGAAGCTGAACTTGTTCTGAGTTCTCGGATTTATAATCGGGTGTGAAATCGATAGCTGTCACTTTCCCGACTTTGATCCCCATCACTCGAACTGGGGATCCAACCTCGATTCCACCAGCGTAGTTATACATGACTTTTAAGGTGTAAGATTCGCTAAACGGCTGCAGAACACCCACCCAATATGCGAAAATAACAACCGCAAGAACTCCCGCCAAAGAAAGAATCCCCACTTTTGTTTCTATTTTCATTTGTCACCCACCTAGTAAAAATTTGAGAAAAAAGCCGAGAGTATAAAATCAGATACTATTATTAAAATTGAAGCTGTCACTACACTTTGAGTTGTTGCTCTCCCGACTCCACTGGCCCCTTGTTCAGAGTTAAATCCATAATAACAACTTGTCAGTGGAATGATCAGGCCAAAAACACCTGCTTTGATTAGCGAAAACGCAAAATCTTGAAAGCTCACAAAACGATTCATCATTTGCCAAAAAAGTTCAGGATGAATGGATAAGGCCTGAGAGCTGACGATCATTGAGGTGTATAATGAAATAACGTTCGCAATCGCAACGAGCAAAATTGTTCCCAACACTGAGGCCAAAACACGCGGCGCGACTATATATTCGTAAGGATTAATTCCTAGAAGTCTCAGTGCTTCGATTTGCTCTGATATTTTTTGGCTTGCAACTTCAGATGCCATTCCTGCGCCTACTCGCGAGGTCAACAAAAGCGCTGTGACAATGGCTCCCAATTCTCGAAGAATCAAAAGTGCAGAGAATCCAGGCACCATCGAGTCACCTTGAATCACCAACTTCATGTGGAAACTGGATTCTAATACAGTCACAATGGCAGCAAAACTCACACAGGCAAAAATAATCAACGAGCTTTCTACTGCTATGAAATAGATCTGTTCAACAACTTGCGAAAATCTTCTTCTGAAGTGTAGAAACCCAAGAAAGGAGGAATTCAAGAATTGAATCATCTGACTTCTTTCACAATCTGAATCAAAATTTCCATGGAAAAGCTGGTGAGCCAATCTAAAGTGACGATGCCAACCATCGAAATAACTGCAGTTCTAACGACAGCTCGACCGACTCCTTTTGCCCCACCGGTCACATGATATCCCTGATAAGTGCAAACAGCTGCTAACAGGATTGAAAAAACAAGACTTTTAACAAAGCCACTCAAGATAGAAATGCCAATCAAAAATCGCGGAATATGTCTAAGGTATTCTTCGACTGAAACATTGGCATAAATGACTCCTAAAAACATTCCTCCGAGGATCGAGGCGAACAGTCCTCCAACCAATAAAAAACCAGAGGAAATAATAATTCCTAAAAACCTGGGCAATACAATTTCATTGATGGGGTCTGAGCCTAAACATCGAATTGCATCGAATTGCTCCGTTATTTTCATCGTCCCTAATTCTGAGGCCGTGAAAGCTCCCACTTTTCCACACAACATAAAGCCAATCAGCAACGGCCCCACTTCCCTGAAAGTTCCGCTGGTGGCCAACCCACCCAAGTAGCTAAGAGCACCAAAGTCCCGCATTTGAAGTGTGAATTGAATTGTCATAACGGCACCAACGAAAAATCCAGCCATTATGATCGTAGGTAATGACTGGGTTGTGACGGTCCAGATTTGAGTCAGTAAATCTTGTCTGCGAAATTCAGATTTAAAGGTCAATTTTACTAGCTGTAAAAAGAAAAGAATATGATGACCTACGGGATCTAAAAATCGTGTCAAAGTCTGACCTCAGAGAAAAAACTCTTCACCAGCGGGTGGTTTGATTGACTGATTTTTTCTTTTTTATCGTCAAATATCACTCGACCCTTTTCTAGAAATAAAATTTGATCAGCGATTTGATAGGCACATTTCATATCGTGACTGACGACGATGGAAGTTGTTTTGTACTGCTTGGAAATATCTAAAATCAGACGATTGATGGCTGTTGTTGATACAGGGTCAAGGCCTGTGGTCGGCTCGTCAAAAAGTAAGATTTCAGGCTGCAATACAAGAGTTCGGGCCATGCTGATTCTTTTTTGCATTCCATAGGAAACTTGTGCAGGTTTCAGATTTAAAATCTTGTGATCAAGCTTGACCGACACCAATGCTTTTTCAATTCGATCCGTTTGCTCCTTTTTAGACAGTTTAAAATGTCGAATCAAACCATAGGAAATATTTTCCTCGATGGATAAGGAATCAAATAAGGCTGGTTGTTGGAAAACCATCCCGCACTTTTTTCTTAAGTCTAAAAGTTCTGAGTTAGTCAACTTTTCAACTCTTTGTTGGTCAATAATTACCTCACCTGAGTCAATTTTTAAAAGACCGATCAGGCATTTTAGAAGGATAGATTTGCCCGTGCCTGATTGCCCTAGCACAAATAAAATTTGCCCCTTTGCAACTTCAAAACTGATTTCGTTCAGAATGGGCTGAGTTGAAAAACTTTTAATTAACCGAGTGACTTGAATCATCTAGTCGGGCTCTCCATCAATAAAGTCACGAAAAGGTTGATGGTTCGTTTTTATCGCCTTTTCCGGAGGACCTAAATCAGTGACCTGCCCATTCATGACCATCAGAATTCTTGTCGCCATCTCAAACGCACGGTTCATGTCATTCAGAACAGAAACACAGGTATTTTTATTTTCGATTTGGAGCCTTTGAATCAGCTGAACTATATTTCGAGCAGTGACCGGGTCGAGTCCCGCCACTGGATCATCCAGTAAGAGAAGTTCCGGTTTCAACACCAGTGCACGCGCTATTCCCAGTCTTTTCTGCATTCCTCCACTGAGCTCATCTGGGTAAAGATTAAGGGCGTGAGTAAGACCAACCGCTTCAATCAATTCCAGAGCTAAATCTCTATTTTGCTTTTCAGAGTCGGGCTTGGTTTCTTTCAAAGGAAAAAGCACATTTTCGAGTACCGTTAATGAATCAAAGAGCGCATTTTTTTGAAAAAGCATTCCTCTCATGAGGTAGTGAGAATTGCGTTGCGTTAAAGTCAGCCGCTCCCAATCTTGCTGCTGAAAAAAAAGAGTGCCTTTGTGATGGGCAACAAGTCCTGCAATGATTTTTAAGAGCGTGGACTTTCCCTGACCACTGGGTCCGATTAAAACCACATGCTCTTGTGGAAAAATCTGAAAATGAATTTCATTTAATATCGGTTGATCAAGACCAAAAAAGGATAGAGCTCGCCCCTCGACCAATGGACTCAGAGAATGGGTATTTGATGAGTGTTGACTCGCACGGATCTCACTTGTCACAACCCTCAATTTAAGATTCAATGTGCCATTAAACGCAATTAGAAACTTCACTATTTATTTCTATCGAGGGTCTGAAGCCCCAAAAACAAGGAGTCCTTATGTCATCTTCTCACAAACGAAAAAAAATTGCAGTCATCGGAGCTGGATTTGTCGGCTCAACAGCGGCTCATTGGGCGGCTCAAAAAGAACTCGGTGATGTTGTTCTTCTCGACATCAATGATGGTGCTGCAAAAGGAAAGGCTCTGGATTTATTTGAATCTTCTCCTGTCGAGCAATTTGATTCAAAAGTAACTGGGACTTCAGACTACAAAGATATCGCGGGTGCAGACGTTGTGATTTTAACTGCAGGTATGCCTCGCAAACCCGGCATGAGTCGTGATGATTTGCTTCAAACCAATGCTAAAATCGTCAAAGCTTGCTGCGAGGGAATTAAACAAAACGCGCCTGATTCCGTGGTCATCATTGTTTCAAATCCTTTAGATGCAATGTGCACAGTTGCAAAACAGGTTCTTGGATTCCCACGAGAAAGAGTGATTGGTATGGCTGGAATTTTAGATTCTGCCCGCTTTCGATCGTTCATCGCAGAAGCTCTTGATGTATCAGTTAAAGATGTTTTTGGTTTTACACTGGGTGGTCATGGCGACACGATGGTTCCGATGCCACGTCACTGTTCAGTTGGAGGCGTACCTTTATCTGAACTGCTCCCCCAAGATAAAATTGATGCGATTGTTAACCGTGCTGTTAACGGCGGAGCTGAAATCGTAAAGCTTTTGCAAACGGGTTCTGCTTATTACGCACCTTCAGCATCAGCAGTGCAAATGGCTGAAGCTATTTTAAAAAATCAAAATCGTATTCTTCCGTGTGCTGTCGAGCTCAATGGCGAATATGGAATGAAGGGTCTTTTTATTGGTGTTCTTTGTAAACTTGGTGGCAAAGGAATGGAAGGCGTGATTGAAATCAAATTGAACGATACAGAGCGAGCAGGACTCGAGAAGTCTGCAAAAGCTGTTCGTGAACTTGTCGAAGCTTTAGGTAAATTACAATACTAGATCTACAACTCAGTTGAAGGAGCTCAACCGTGAATATTCATGAGTATCAAGCAAAAGAAGTGTTACGTCGCTATGGGGTCGCCACTCTGAAGGGTGGCATTGCTCACTCACCAGACGAAGCCACAAAAGTGGCTCAGGAAATGGGTGGTTCGGTTTGGGTTGTAAAGGCACAAATCCATGCAGGTGGACGTGGCAAAGGTGGCGGAGTTAAAGTCGCAAAATCTTTAGCTGAAGTTAAAGATTTCACTTCTAAAATGTTGGGTATGAATTTGATTACTCACCAAACGGGTCCTGAGGGAAAAAAAGTTCAGAAGGTTTACATCGAACAGGGTTGCATGATCGCAAAAGAGTATTATGTGGCCTGTTTGGTTGACCGTGCCACTGGGCGAGTTGCAATGATGGCTTCAAGTGAAGGTGGAGTTGATATCGAAGAGGTCGCTGAACATCGACCAGAAGCAATTATTAAAGTCGACATCGATCCTGTGACTGGTCTGATTCCTTTTCAAGCTCGTGAGCTTGCTTTCAAAATTGGAATTCCAAACGATAGCATCAATAAAGCCGTTGGTTTTATGATGGGACTTTACAAGGCTTTCATCGAAAAGGATTGTTCAATTGCTGAAATCAACCCTCTGGTGCTGACTCAACAAGGTGATATTATTTGTCTCGATGCTAAAATGAATTTCGACTCAAATTCTCTCTACCGACAAAAAGACATCGTCGAATATCGCGATTTAGCTGAAGAAGAACCCTCTGAAATCGAAGCTTCAAAGTATGATCTTGCTTTCATTAAGCTCGAAGGAAATATCGGCTGTCTTGTTAACGGTGCCGGTCTTGCCATGTCCACTTTGGATATTATCAAACTTCACGGCGAAGCCCCTGCTAACTTTTTGGATGTGGGCGGCGGTGCTAACAAAGAAAAAGTAACTCACGCATTTAAAATTATTCTCTCAGATCCGAATGTGAAAGCCATTCTCGTCAATATTTTCGGTGGCATCATGAAGTGTGATGTGATCGCAGAGGGTGTGATTGCAGCTTCTAAAGAAGTTGGGCTGAAGGTTCCATTGGTGGTGCGACTTGAGGGTACAAATGTGGAGCTCGGTAAAAAGATTCTTAAAGAAAGTGGTCTGAATATTACGCCAGCAAATGATTTAACTGATGCTGCGAAAAAAGTGGTCGCTGCCGTAAGAGGAGCTAAATAATGTCTATTTTGATTAACAAAAACACACGCGTTATCACTCAAGGAATTACCGGATCTCAGGGTTCTTTCCACACTGAACAGTCGATGGCCTATGGCTCTCAATTCGTAGGTGGAGTAACACCGGGTAAAGGTGGAACAAAACACTTAGGATTGCCTGTCTTTAACACTGTTAAAGAAGCTAAGTTGGCAACAAATTGTAATACTTCGATGATTTTCGTGCCTCCACCATTTGCAGCAGATTCGATCATGGAAGCTGTAGATGCAGAATTAGATCTTGTGATTTGCATCACTGAAGGAATTCCTGTTTTAGACATGGTAAAAGTAAAACGATACATGCAGGGCAGAAAAACTCGACTGATTGGACCCAATTGTCCCGGCGTGATCACGCCTGGGGAATGTAAAATCGGAATTATGCCCGGACATATTCACAAACAAGGTCGAATTGGAGTTCTTTCAAGATCTGGAACTTTAACTTATGAAGCTGTTCATCAGTTAACGGCTTTGGGTCTTGGTCAATCCACATGCGTGGGAATCGGTGGGGATCCTGTCAATGGAACAAATTTTATCGATGTTTTGAAACTTTTTAGCGAGGATAAAGACACCGATGCTGTCATCATGATTGGTGAAATTGGCGGTTCAGCTGAGGAAGAAGCGGCTGAGTGGATCAAAAAGAATTTCAAAAAGCCAGTGGCTGCATTTATTGCCGGAGCTTCAGCACCAGCAGGAAAAAGAATGGGTCATGCAGGCGCTATCATCAGCGGTGGCAAGGGAACAGCAGAAGCTAAGTTTGCAGCACTTGAAGCTGCCGGTTGTAAGATAGCAAGATCTCCCGCAGATCTTGGTACGACGCTCAAAAGCTTGCTAAAATAACCAAATGGAAATCGAAGCCTTTTTTCATCAACTCAAGCCTATTCATGACTGGATTGATATAGAGGCTCTCGATGCCTACCAAGAAGTTCCAGAAAATTGGTGGATCTTGATGACTGACATCAAAGGCTCCACCAGCGCTATTCACAATGGACGCTACAAAGAGGTCAACACTCTGGGTGTATGTGCCATCATCAGCGTTCAAAATGTTCTAAAAACAGATCTATTCCCCTTCATTTTCGGAGGAGACGGCGCTACTTTATTGGTCTCAGATTCAAAAAAAGAACAAGCCCTTCAAGCACTCAGCTACACAAGACAAGTGGCAAAAGATCAGTTCGGTTTTGAGCTCAGAGTTTTTTCGATTCAGGTTTCTGAGTTGAAAAAGAAAATGAAATCAATTCAAGTGGCCGTTTTAGAGAACAAAGACAAACAAAAAGTCTTCTTATTCAAAGGTGGGGGAATCACTCTTGCTGAATCCTTGATGAAAAAGGATTCATCTCTTGAGCTTCCCGCCAATTACCCGCAACAAGGCAGCCACGAAGGGCTCGAGTGCCGTTGGAACCCCGTTCCCTCGAACCGAGGATCCATCGTTTCATTCATCATTAATCCACTCACTGAAAATAACGCCATCGAAAATCTACTCGTCGATTTCCAGCATATTTTGAGATCTGCTCAACCAATAAAAGCTTCGTCGATCCCAGTTTCTTGGCCACCAAGACATCTCTCAAGTGAAACCAAGGCCAAAAAAAAGGGATTTTTTTTCAAACTCAAAATACTTTTGTATATTTTGCTGTTGTTTCCACTGATCAAACTAGGTCGCAATTCTAAGGGTTCTGCTGTCGACATTTATCTACACCAACTTCAGGACAACACAGACTTCGTCAAAAGAGACGATTCTTTACGATTGGTTGTGGATTTAACCGCCCAGGAAAAAGATAAAATCTTAAAAAAACTCAACGATTTACAGAGCCAAGGACAAATCAGTTTTGGCTACCACGAAAGCCCCGAAGCCCTGATGACATGCATGGTAAGAAGTGCTTCCAATCACTTCCATTTCGTAGATGGCAGCGATGGCGGCTATACACGGGCAGCTATTATGCTCAAAAATAACAAAAAGACCTCTTAACGAGGGTTGCCTAAAGCCCTGAACTACGGCTAAAAGAAGAAGTCTTTAAATTAACAAGGAGTTACAAATGGCCGTTGAAAAAACATTCTCAATTATTAAGCCTAATGCAGTTAAAAAAAATAAGATTGGTGACATCATTGAACAATTCGAAACAAATGGTTTACGAATTGCTGCAGCAAAATTAACTATGATTAGTAAAGATAAGTGCGAGCTTTTTTATGCTGAACATAAAGAGCGTCCTTTTTTCGGTGAACTCGTAACTTTCATGACTTCTGGTCCTGTTGTGATGATGTGTTTAGTTGGCGAAAATGCAGTTCTGAAGAACCGTGAACTCATGGGCGCAACTGATCCTAAAAAAGCAAATCCTGGAACCATCCGTGCAAAGCATGGTGATAATGTTGGTGAAAATGCAGTTCATGGTTCTGACAGCATCGAATCTGCAAAGCGTGAGCTTGCGATCTTTTTTGATCAGCACGAAATCGTTAATTTCTAATGTCTGATGACTCTAAAAAGGGAGCTTCGAAAAAGAGCTCCCTTGTCGGCGAAAAAATCTCAATTCAAATTGAAAAGATGGTCGTCGGTGGGCAAGCCTTAGCCCGCCACGAAGGTCTTGTCGTTTTCGTCGATGATGCCGCTCCTGGTGACAAGCTGACGGTGCAAATCACTGAGCACAAAAAAAATCTCGCCTACGCACAGGTCGTCAGCCTCGATGAAGAATCTCAATTGCGAACAAAACCCGTCTGCACTCATTATGGAACTTGCGGTGGTTGCTCCTGGCAGCATTTAGATGCAAGCACTCAATTGGATCAAAAACAAAAAATTGTTGAAAGTTCATTGCGGGCTTTTATTGCTTCTCAAGCTATCCAAGTCCTACCGATTATCAAAAGCTCGGTTTCTTTCAACTATCGAAATCGTGTGCAAATGACTTACGACGGGAAAGATTTGTGCTTTTTCGGTCGAAGAAGTCAAAATCTGATTCCGATCAAACAGTGTGAACTAGCAGAAAAGCCGATTAACGATTTTATTCAATCTGGCAAAAAGAAGAATCTAAAACCTCAGCAGCGCTACGAAATTAGGATTTCTGAAACAAATCCCGATTATGCTGAAAGCTTTTTGGTTTCTGAAGACACGGCACATTCAAATTTTTCGCAGGTCAATCGGTTTCAAAACCAAGACTTAATTGATTCTGCAATCAAAGCCTTAAAAAGCTCTGCCCAATCCCGACTTTTTGAACTCTATGCTGGCTCTGGTAACTTTACTTTTCCATTTTTTAAAAATTTAAATTTTAAAGAAATTATAGCAGTTGAAGGCAGTCAGAAACTCGTGAGCCTTGCCCACCAAAAGATTTTAACAGAAAATATATCTGCTAAAAAATTGAACTTTTTTGTCGGTGATGTCGAAAGCTTCCTAAACGTCAGCTGGCCTACCTCTGATGATGTGGTTTTTATGGATCCTCCCCGAATAGGTTCAACAGAAGCCACGATGAAAATCCTCGCACTTTCAAAACCGCGTCAAATCGTTTATCTCAGCTGCCACCCAGTCACTCTCGCAAGAGATCTGCAGTGGTTGATGCAGCACCAGCCACGCTACAAAATTGATTTTATCCAGCCATTCGAAATGTTCCCGCAGACAGAACATGTCGAGACCTTGGTGTCTCTAACGTTGACAGACATCTGAGTGATGCTAACCTGTTAACATGTCGTTTTTTCAAGCAAATCTGATGGCTCTTCTTTTTATTTTTCTGGGTTGCACGTCATCTCAGAAGAACCAAGAATTAGCTCGTCGACATTACGACGTGGGAAACTCTCTCTACTCGGCTGGAAAGTATCCGCTAGCACTCAAGGAATTGTTAAAGGCTCACAAATTAAGTCCTAACGACCCAGAAATCATGAATTCACTGGGAATTACTTACCAGGCTCGTGGACGTGGGGACCTCTCAGTTAAAATGCTTCAAAAGCTTCTTTCCGAACATCCGAAATATACAGAGGGAAGAATTAATCTTGTACGTGTTTATATTGAAAATAAAAATTTTGAATCTGCAGAAAAAGAATTAGCAAAAGTAAAACTCGATTTAACTTACGGGGCTTTAGATAAAGTTTATTTAAATGAAGGGCTTTTATTCTTCGATCAAAAAAAGTACGAGATGGCACTCGAGCCCTTTTCGAAGGCCATTCAGTTTAGCCGAGGCAATTGCTCAGCTCAGCACTTTTATGGAAGAAGTTTGTTCGAATTGAAGAGATATCCAGAGGCTACCCAAGCCTTAGACCGTGCTATTTCTTTTTGCCAGGCAGCTGGAAATGATGAGCCTCACTATTTCAGTGCTCTTGCCCACTATAGGTCTGGGGATAAAAGAAAAGCGGCTGTTCGATTTGACGAGATCATTAAACTCTACCCTAATGGTCAGTATGCTGAAAGGTCCAAATCTCTTCTTGAAATGGTACGGAAGGAACTCTAATGAAAAAAACCGGTGAGCTCTTACGAAAAGCTCGAGAAGAAAAAGGCCTCTCTTTGCATGAGGTTGGAATTTTTTTAAAAATTAACACTCGGATTTTACAAGCCATCGAAGATGGGGATCTTACTCGGTTACCTGCAAAAACTTTTTTACGAGGCTTTGTTCAGAGCTATTCAAAATATCTAAAGCTCAACACTGACGAAGTCCTTCAAGTGTTTCAAAATGAATTAAAGCCCGCTGCCGACATCCCTGAAACTGTTGTGGATGTAAAAGTAGAAACACCTGAAGTTAAAAGCCTACAAATCGAAAAAGAAGAAGTTCACACTCAGGTCCAAGAGCCGGTTGTTCAGCCAACTAAAGTTGACTCAACTCAATCGGTATTTATTGGTCAAGGAATTGCTGGTGATAAATTAAAATACAAAACTGTTCTTATTTCGATTTTGTCATTGGTTTTAGTTTTCGTTATTTATTTTGGAAACAATTTAATTCAAAGATATAAAAAAGAAGCTGAGTTCCCAACCGAGATAGAAGAACTTGAAATTGCTAAAGAGGCAGCCCCAAGTTCTGTTTTATTCAACGAAAAGAAAACTGATGGCGATCTCTTTAATGAAAAAGTCTCTGGAGTTTCTAGTCAGCCGAACGACAATAACCCGCTCTCGATGAAGCCTGCCACATCTTCTGCGGCGGTAACTAGCTCCAGTTCTGTCCCCACTTCACAAACATTACCAAAACTTCCAGTTGATACTACACCTGTGAAACCTGTTGTTGAAAAACCAGCTTCCATTGTCCCCGCACCAGCGCCAGTAATCACACCCTCTCAGCAAGTCACATTGAACGAAACGACTAGCTTACCAGCAGCACCAAGTGCAGATGCAAAGCCTGCTGTTGAAGGAAAGCCAGTTGAAGTCATAGTTGAGGCAAAAGAAAATGTTGAAATAGAATACTCCTCTGCCAAAAGCACTCCACAAAAACTGATTTTAAAGGGTGATCAAATTCATACTTTTAAAAGTCGGTCTGGAGTTAGACTCAAGATTAGCAACGGTGGCGCGGTCAACGTCATCGTTAATGGTCAAGACTTAGGAGCTCCTGGTGCCACTGGCCAAAGCATTCAACTCAATTACGAATAGTCCTTGGCAACAACACTGGTGGTTCACGCTGGTGTTAAAAATTGGCCTCGCTTGCCTCATCCCTTTTTTTTCAGACGAAGCTTACTATTGGGTTTGGTCTAAGAACTTACAGCTTTCCTATTTTGATCACCCACCATTTGTGGCCTGGCTTTTTTGGGTAGGACAAATTTTTGATCAGTTCGGAACTGCATCAAGACTTCCGTTTGCAATTCTATCTCATCTTACAATTTGGATATGGTGTTCATCTTTAGCAAGTGATCTATCGAACAGTAAAAAAATTTTACTTCATTGGATTTTAATTCTTCATCCACTCACGGGACTAGGGGGCTTGGTTGCTAATCCAGATATTCCCTTTTTATTTTTCTGGTCTCTTTCAATTGCTCTCTATTTGAAATCGTTCGAAACCCCTAATTCAAGAATTTTGCCCGCCTTATTGGGAATTGCATTAGGCTTAGCTTTTTGCTCAAAGTATTTAATTGCACTAATTTTACCAGTCATTGCTGTTCATCTTTTAATGAATCAAAATTGGAAGAGGATTTTACCGTCCACATACGTGGTGACATTTTTATTTGGCCTTATATTTTCACTTCCAGTTTTGATCTGGAATCACTTGAATGATTGGGTTTCTATTCAATTTCAGATTGATCACGGCTTGGGCCAAAAGGAATGGAAACCTGGTTGGACCCTTGATTTTTTAGTTGGGACTTTCGCACTCCTATTCCCTCCATTTGTCTATTTTTTCGTTAAAAAGTCTGCTTGGAAAGAGAAGGATTTTCATTCCATTGCCTTTCTCGTGCTCTTAGTTTTTTTCACTTATACAAGTTTTAAGGGTGATACCGAGCTCAATTGGCCAATCATGATTTATCCTTCATTCTTTCTAGTTTTACTCAATCTCGATATCAAAATACCTAAAGCATTAACGAGCTATTTTGTTTTCTTTGCTAGCATGAGTTTGTTCTTAATTGGAGGCACTCTGGGTTTATGGGGCCAGCAAGTCCACGGTCGATTGAACGAAGGCATCAAGGCTAAAAAAATATATCTGCAATCCAAAGATTACAGTCCCCTTTATTTAAGCACCTATCAGAATGCGAGCTACTTTTGGTTTATATCCAAAAAACCCTTTTACAAATTGAATTCATCAAGTCGTTTTGATTTCTTTGATACTCTTTCTGAGTCGAAGCCAACTGGTCCACTATTTTATTTTTTAAAAGAGCAATACCAAATTATTCCAGAGGTATTTAAATCTGATTATACTTTCGAAAAAGTAGCTGATCTGGATTTTAAATATGAGATCTACAAGGCGGTTAGAAACCCATGAGAACATTAGTTGTTCTAACTTTTATTTTGCTTTTTTATTTCATCTACGGATTTTATATCTCCCAGTTTGATGTTGGAGCTTTGCGAACCCAAATTCAGGTTCAAAATGAAGGTCCGTTTTACGATTACAAAGGACTTTTAAATGTCATGACTCGAAAAAGCTCCGGATCTGGGCTGGTTCCACAGATTAACGACGAGGCAAAATCCGTTGGAGCTGATTTTATTATTTATACCGATATCACTTCATTTGATACAACTCCGCAGTCAGATACTTATGACGGCCGCCTTTTAGTTTTATACGGATCTAAAAATAGTTATTTAGATTCAAGACTTCTCTATTTTTCACCTACTGAAAAAGTTTTGGGCCACAGTTTCGGAGAGGCTCAAACGGCACTTGCTGATTTAATCACTCAGAATCCACAGAACCGCCCGGACTCGTTGGTTATTTTATCTCACCCTTTTTTGAAGGGCTTTGAGTGGTCAGGGCAATGGCCAGAGGGATTGGATGGCATTGAACTTCTGAATAGTAAATCCATGAGTTTTCGCGCCTGGAGCAGTTCTAAACTTTCTGTTTTTTGGACTTTTCTAATTTATCCATTCAATCCACAGCTTTCTCTCTTTCGACTCTTTCAAGAGCCCAGTCAGGAAATTGCGCTTCTTGATCAGCTCTCTCAAGAAAGAAAAATATTTGCTTTTACAGGTTCCGAAGCCAGTGCGCGGGCCATTCCGTTTGCCGGTTACTTAATGAGATTTCCCAGCTATTTTAAAATTTTTGAGCTCATGAGCCAACACGTTTTATTAGAAACAGAACTGACCGGAAACTTGGCTTTAGATCGAGCTAAAATTTTAGATGCCCTAAAAAAAGGACAGTTTTATTTGTGTCTGGATCTTTTAGGAGATCCACGTGGATTTTATAATTACATGTCCACAAAAACTGACAAATGGATGATGGGGTCAAATTTAAAACTGACGAAAGATCTGACTTTAAAAATTAAACTCCCCGAAAAACCAAAGGCATTTTTTGAGATTGTCGTTTATCGAAATGGCAGTCGTTATAAAACAGTGAATGTGGATGAGGTTGAAGTTCCTATTAATGATCCGGGCGTTTACCGAGTCCAAGTCAGAATCGCACAAAGGTTTCCGCTTCCTGACGCGATTAAGTGGATCACATGGATTTACGGAAATCCGTACTACGTAAAGTAAATCAAATACTGACCTTGATGTCTCCAAAGACGTAACTTTGACAGGCCAGTCTCTCGTCTTTCAAAAAACGACGATCAGCTGCAATCTCACTTTCAAGTTCTTGCATTTCTGAGATGTGATCGAAGCCCGCAACCACGCGGTACAAGCAGGTTCCGCAGGTTCCATTCCCGCCGCAACTCTGGTCAATTGAAACATGAAGATCATTTAAAATTTCTAAAAGGGGTTTATTTGGATCCTGCACAATGCTGTGCGAAACAACTGACCCATTCGTCTCGATTTCAATCGTCAGTTTCATATTGGTAGTTGAATCCATACCCATGATTCTGTATCAAGAAATTCATGCAATTCATAGCTTTTGACTTAGAAACCACAGGTACTGTTCCAGGGGCTGACTCTATCGCAGAAATCGGTGCCATCCGATTTAAAGATGGGGTCATTGATTCTGTTTACTGCACTCTCATCGATCCACTCAGACCCATGCCACCGGGTGCTTCGGCTGTGAATGGCTTAACTGACGACATGTTAAAAGGCCAACCAACAATCGAGCAGGTTTTGCCATCATTTGCAGAGTTTTGCGGTGATGACTTAATGGTCGCACACAATGCTCCTTTTGATTGTCAGTTTCTTGTAGCCGCTATTAAAAAGTTCGAACTTCCAGCACCCAATGGAATTGTTTTAGATTCACTTCCAATTGCTAGAAAAGTTCTTCCGGGTTTGCCTAATTATAAATTGGGCACTTTAATTCAACACTTGAAAATTCCATCCGGAACTTTCCACCGAGCGGAAGCCGATGCGACCTACCTAGGTCACATGTTTCAAATCTTGATGAAAAGAATTTCAATCGGTGGCCAAGCGCCCAAGATCGAAAACTTAGTCGCCCTGACCGGCAAGCCAGAGTTTCGCTTTCCTCAAATTCAGCGCCAACCTAAACAGCTCGATTTTTTAAGTCTTTAATTTTTTTTGAAAGTCTTATGAGCCAATGGCCATCTTCTGCCCCGGCCAAAAGAATGGCTTGTTACTTTCAATATCGGTGCAGACTGCCATCTTTTAAATTCAGTTTGAACTAATTTTTCAAGCAGCCACTTTTCTGTTTTTGTTTTGGGCTTTTTAGAATTTTGAACAATGTTAACAACAGCTCTGTCGAGCTCTTCGTACGGTGGGAGCGTGTCCTGATCCTTTTGATTGGGCTTTAATTCTGCACTTGGTGCACGATCGATAATTTTTGCAGGAATCAGCTCGATCTCTGAATTGTAATGCTTTGCTAGCTCGTAAACTTGCTCTTTTGTGAGATCAGCAATCGGTGCTAAACCACCACACATATCTCCGTAAAGTGTGCAGTATCCCGTGGCATATTCGGATTTGTTTCCCGTGGTCAGCAGCAAACTATTCGAAAGATTCGAATAGCCCATTAAAAAAATTCCCCGCAACCTAGACTGCAAATTTTCAAATGCGACACCGAAATCCGTGGCACCAAGTGACGACTTAAAAGTCTCTTCACAAAGCTGATAAGCTTTATTAATAGAAACTGATTTACATTCGATGTTTAAATTTTTTGCTAATTTTCGGGCCAAATCTAAGCTAATGGATTCACTGTAAGGACCGGGCAATGCGAGTGTCTTAACTGCTGCAGGCCCAAGAGCATCAACAGCCAAGCAGGCCACAACTGCAGAATCAATTCCCCCACTAAGTCCAAGATGAACTTTTTCAATCCCCGTCTTTGAAAGAAAATCTTTGATTCCTAAAACAAGGGCTTTTCTCAGTTGTTCGATGGGTTTGTCAGTGACTGAAGGTGCCCACGTTTTTTGAGTTTCAGTATCAAAAACGTTTAAGTCCTCTTGAAATTTGTGGCACTGAAAAAGTCTTTTGCCCTTTGGGCTCATTAAAAAACTTTCCCCATCAAATATGATTTCATCTTGAGCACCCACTAAGTTCACATAAAGTAGGGGAGCTTTAAAACTCTGAGCCGTTCTTTGAGTCACATGGTTTCGAAGTTTTTCTTTGTCGATATGCCAAGGACTTGCGCTGAGATTAATAACAAGATCAATTTTTTTCTTCTGAATTTTGACAAGCGGGTTTTTTGAGTAAGCTGATTGTCCTGCTTGATTTGGCCAAGCCCAGATATCTTCACAAATCGTCAGGAAGAATTTTTTGCCGAACAGATTAAAGTAGTTTTTTGAAAGATCTCCCACTTCGATAAATCGGGCTTCATCAAAAACATCGCCCGTCGGAAGTAGCTGTTTATGAAAAAATTGTGGTTTTTTGCTCTTTTGTAAAAGAACTGCTGAGTTAAAATACGGGCGGCCTGTTTTTTTAGGATTCTTTGTTATAGTGCCAATCAGAATTGCGATGTCGGCAGGTAACTTTTTTTGTATCTCTTTAACTGCTATTTCTAAATCGCTGACTAGTTCCGTTCGCTCGAGAAGATCAAACGGGTGGTAACCCAAAAGACAACTTTCTGGAAAAACCACAAGCTGAGCCTTCATCTTTTTTGCTCGCAAAGTGAAATCTAAAATTTTGTTTTTATTCTCGGTGATATCTCCGAGGGTGGCATTGATCTGAGCGACCGCTATTCTCATGGATGACTCTAATTAGTTCTGCGGGCTTAGTTCAATTTCTTTTCGGCCGGTAAAGCCCTCTTTGTAGCCGTGGTGATACTTTATTTCTTTTTCTGGAAATTTCCAACAAAAGTATCCATGACCATTATCGAAATCAACTAACCAGTAACCCTTTGGATGGGCTCCCAATTTTTGAATTTTTCTTTGCCAATTGTCGATGTGAGTTTGAATTTCAGATTCCATCAATTGAAGACGTGTTTGGGGAACATTCTTCATAGCTTCTATTTGAGACATCAGATGACGTACTTGAGAATGGGCTTTCTCTGTGATCGAATAGATCAAAGGAAGCATTTCCTGCGCCTGAGTGAGTGAGTACTGACGTGCTGTTCCGATTTCAACAATTTTATCCACACACGGGTTGTTGTCTAGCTCAGCGGAAGTATCAAGAAAAACATTTAAAGACAGACAAATTAAGATTCAAATTGCAAAATTTTTTGGACGCACTGAATCTTTAACTATTTCCCCAATTTTTTGACATCTGATAGGCCTGACTTCCGAAAACAATGATGATGAACAGTATCAGTATAATTATGATAAATATTTTCAAGTAATGTCCGTAACCCACTGGAGCTGAGATTTCTGCAACGACCTTTTTCTCTGATGGAGGCTTAACTAAAACCTTCTTCTTTCTCGCTTGTGTAATTCCTTCATCACCACTCACAGGTGTGCTTTTTGATTTTTCGAGTGTTCTTTCCACTTTCTTACGATCATATTCTGTGAGCGATGAAAGTGCGACTTTTCTGGTTTTCTTTCTTCGTGCACTTGCTCTGGCTGATCCACTCTGTGATGAAAAAAATCCACCACCTTCTTCAAATTCTTGGTTCACAGCAATGACCGTTGTTTTGCTTGCTCCACGCTCAGAACCTGCTCGACTTGAGTTCGATGGTCTTCGACCACCACCACGATAATTGCTTCTTACGGTTCGTCCACCGTTGGACTCAGTCGTCTGTCCATCTCGGTTGGCAGCTGATTCAGCTCTCTCGTTTCCACCGCCCTGACCACTGCCTGCAGGCGCCAGGGGATTCCCTTCAGCATCAAGGGCCACAAAAGAAGGGATTTCATCGAAGCAAACCACATTCTGATCCTCTGAGCTCAACTGCGGAAGTTCACCAGTCTCAAGCAAACATTTGATATATTCACGATTCAGATTATCCACAAACTGTCCTAAGGGCTGAAAGATTGCGAGGGATAACGAGACAACTAACGTAACACCCACAACGACCATCAGAATGTATTCTAAAACGGCTTGCCCCGCGATTGAGTTACTAGACCAATGACCCCTTCCCAATCCGCTTGGATTCTGAGATTTTATTAAGGGTGAAGAGATCAGTTTCATTTACAAAGTATCGGACGACATTTGATTAAAAATAAGATTTTGATTCTATTCGTATCATTTTGGGTCGCCATCAGTTGGGGGGGGCCGAAGGTTCCCAGCTCGAAGCTATTGGTTGAAGCTGAAGAGATTCAAAAGGCCAGTGGAGACAAAGCTGCCACCGATTTTCTATGGAAGAATTCTGAAAAGCTCGACCGAGCTGAGCTGATGTATCTGGCAAAACTTTTAGTGAAAGCTAAAAATTACAAAGACATTATTAAAGTCAGCGAACTCGGCCTAGCAAAAAATGCAGAGGACGCAGAGTTCCTCACCTTTCAAGGGAAAGCCTATTTAGAACTTTTTAAAGATAAAAAGCGACTTGAAAAGGCCCAAGAATCCCTACGTGCAGCAATTGCAGCTAACCCAAAATTTGAACCGGCTTATTTAATATTAGACGAATATTATGACCGACAAGATCAGCTCAGTCGGAATTTAAGAAAGCCCCTCAGATTTATTCAATCTAGACGTCAACTTTTCGAAGATCTTATTCAACACCGAGGTCCACAGGCTCTCTACTATTCCAAACTTTGTGAATTTGACACTCTCGATGGCGTAAATGATCAGGCAATTAAAAATTGTAAGAAAGCCGTTTCAATGAATAAAGAGGACATTATGAGTCTTCTTAATTTAGCTCAAGTTTACAATCAAACGGGTGACAGGAAGCTTGCGTTTGCAACTCTGCAAAGTGTTCTAAGCTCGAATACAAACTCTGAAATTGCACTTTTTGCTGTCGCCAACTTCCACGAAGAGGATAAGAATTATTCTGAAGCCTATAAGCATTATAAACTGTGCTCAGAGCCTCCAACCGGCTCTGATCGCTGTGCTCGCGGGGTCGCAGCCATGTCTGCGCAAATTAAGAAGTGGCAAGAGAGTTTTGATTATTTTCAAAGGCTTTGTCGCAAGGATCGAAAATGGTCCTCTGAGGTTCGCAAGGCTTCACAAAGTGCAAAAGAACTTGAATCACCCGAATGGGAACAAAAGCTTTTAGAACTATCGATCAATTGTAATATTTGAGAACCCTAAAAATTCCATCATCTTTTCATTTTTTGAAGAAAAAATGAAAGTCTCTTTTCCTTTGAAAAAGTGATCTAAAACTTCTTTTTTACTATGACTTAAAATGAGGTGATGGCCAGCTGAAGAACCTTTTAAAGACCTTATCTCGTGAACGGGTATTCCGTTTTTTTCTGCCTCTAATGCCAATGAGAATGCATCAGACAATTGGCTAAATTCGATAACACCAACAAAAGCGCACACAGCCCCTACATCTAAGCCTAAATAGGCTTTCATGATTGAGTCTGATAGCTCGAAGGTTTCAGTGTCTGCAGTTGGTTTGCCTACCACTTTAAATAAAATTCGAACCCCACCAGAATGCGGAGAGAACTCGAGAGGCTCGTGCCCTGCTGTTGTGACCTGATCTAAAAACTGATAGGCAGCAATCAAGTTTGGAAGATTCTTTAGCCCAACTTTCATGAGTTCAGGCTCACGATTTCTCCAATGAGGTCATACTCCATGCTGTCAGTGATTCTTACTTTTACAATCTGACCCACTTCGGCCTGACCATCATTGATTAAAACGACTCCGTCGATTTCAGGTGCTTGCTGCGAAGTTCGACCTTGAAGTAAAAGTTCAGTTTCTTCGCTGAATCCCTCGACAACCACGTCGAAGATTTGACCGATTAATGCTTTATGCTTCTCTCGAGAGATGTTTTGTTGAACTTCCATAACGGCCTCAAAACGCTGTTGCTTAATCTTCTCGTCTACTTGGTTATCCATTTTTCCACCGGGCGTGTTTTCTTCCGGTGAATATTGAAAGCAACCAACACGGTCAAATTTTTGCTCTGAGATAAATTCTAAGACTTCTTCGAACTGCTCTTGAGTCTCGCCGGGGAATCCAACAATAAATTGAGTTCTGATAACTGCATCTGGAATTTCAGTGCGTATCAAATTCAATGCTTGCTCAATTTCCTGACGAGTCATTTTGCGATTCATTTTTTTCAGCACTTCGTTATTAATATGTTGCAGTGGCATATCGAAATATCGACAGAATTTTTTATTATTTTTAATCAAATCAATCAGATCAGGAGTGATTCCATCTGGATACAAATACAACAACCGAATCCATTGAATGCCCTCAATATCAGCTAACTGTTTGAGCAATTCCACTGGGGCTTCTAAGGCTTCTGGATTTTTCTTACGCAAATCCCAGCCGTAATCCGTGAAATCATGACTGATAATGATAAGCTCTTTAACCCCACCCGCAGCTAAAAGTTTAGCTTCATTGACAACATTGTTGAGTGTTCTTGACTGGAGATTTCCCCGAATCAGAGGAATCGCGCAGAAAGCACATCTTTTCATGCAGCCTTCGGAAATTTTTAAATAGGCGCGGTGTTGGGGTTGTGTATTTGCCCGAGGTGTTTGTTCCTCTTGAAGGTAGGTTGGCAAATTGAAGAATGTCTTCTTCTTGTCACCCGCATAAGAGTCCTTCAAAATTTTGTCGATATTCTGAAATTCGCCAGATCCTACAAACAAATCAGCCTCTGGTAAGCCTTCGACAAGATCGTCTTTGTATCTTTGAGTGAGGCAACCCGCGACGACTAATTTTTGTAGTCGTCCTTCTTTTTTCAATTCAGACATCTTCAAAATTGTTTGAATGGATTCCGCTTTCGAATCCTCGATGAAACCACAGGTGTTAACAATGACTGTGTCAGCCTCGGCTTCATTAGCTGTGACCTCGTAGCCTTGCTTCATTAAGGTGCCCACCATGATTTCAGTATCAACTAGATTTTTGGGACAACCGAGACTTACAAAGTGAACTTTTTTGGGGACAGTTTCAGTATTATTCATAACTCATTTACCTGCGTGCCTTTCGGAGGACTGTACTTAAACATTTCTTTGGGAATTTCTGCGGTCTTCTTAATTTTTTCAATTTCGATGATAATTTTATTCTGAATTTCATCCTCATAAGAAACTTCAATAAGGTTGCCCTCGTTTGCGACAAGAATCTCAAGCTGATTGGTAACTGAATTGAGCTCTGTGGGTTTTAGATAGAAGCGCCACGCCTTTTTCTTTTTATCTTCTGATTTTTTTGAAATTGAAAAATTCTTATCGAGCTTGTCTTGAAGAAGTTTTTTTAAGAAGATTTGATTTTCAGTTTGCGATGACATTTTCATTCGAGTCACTTGTGCTGCAGCCTTAAAACCTTTTGGAGGTTGCTGAATCGTCCACAAATTACTTCCATCATAAATAATACTGGATGTCTCGGCTCCGTTGGTATCCCAGCGAAAACGATCTTTTGCTAAAAATATTTTTCCTGGTAATTGCGATTCAGTTCCCATCAAATCTGATTTCACTTTTTTTACAACATGAAGCGTGACCAGTCCTGAGCTTTTTAATTTTTCCAAAGCCATTTGAGGATTGGGTTGGGCTTGCAATTGGGAGACTGCTAAGACGCTAGAAATAATCAGGAAAAATAGAAATTTCATGTGCTCAGAAACTAACACTTTGTCATTCAATTCGCAATAGAGAGGGGGTTCCTGTAACACAATGACCAGCACTCAAAGTTGTCGGGAAGTCCCAAAGCTTTGTGGGCTGCAAGTAGAGTGGCACCCGTTGTCACCACATCATCCACAAAGATGACTCTTCTGTTTTTAAGCACTGAAATATCTACAATTAATTGCAGTTCTAGGGTCTGCCTTTGTGACCTACTCTTTCCTTTTTGCGACCGACTTTCGTGCATTTTTGAAAGACCCATAATGTGAGGAATTCCAGTCAGCTCGGATAGACTCTGACCCCACATTTGCCCATGGAATTTATTTTCCTCTGACGCTAAAGAAACCAAGATGGCTCTATTCACTACATCGGGTTTTCTATTCATTAGAAACTCTTGAGCTAAAGAACTCCAAGTTTTATCATCACTGTGTTTCAATTGGATAATTAAGTTAGACAGTAAGTCACTTTGATTGGGATTCCAAAGCATCAGCGTGGTTAGTTTTAACCCCTGAATGTTCAATTCTGATTCAGATCGAAAGCAACTGACCAAAAAATGGAGGCATCTGAAACAAAGTGCAGAGCCAGCACAAAAGCCGGTACCACAATTCATGCAGCTTTTAAGGCTTATTTTGAAGTTTGGAAATTTCATAAATTAAATATCTGCAAAGACTGTAAAGCAATCGCCACAAACTAGGTCCTAGAACACCAGCGGTGAAGTCCGAAGAGCGAATGATTAGTCATTGTGATAAGGTAGATTTTTAATGATTGTGAAAGCCCGATAAATTTGCTCGAGCGTAACGAGGGTTGCGACATGATGATTAAAAACAAATCCAGAAAGACTTAATAATTCATTCGCTCTTTTCTTTATTGAATCATCGACCCCGTAAGCTCCACCAATAAGAAAGACAATATTATGCCCGCTTTGAGTGATGCGAGATTCGATTCTTTTAGAGAAATCTCGGCTAGTGAACGACTTACCTGTCTCATCTAAAAGAATAAGATAGTCTTGTGGTTTTAGGATCTTTAAAATTTGCTCGGATTCTGATTTTTTCTTAAACTCTTTATCATCACGAGATTTTTTAGCAGCAGAAAGTTCGATCATCTCGAACTTTTGAAAGTAATTAATTTTTTCTACATATTCTTTAGCTGCCAGATCAAGCCACTTTGAATTCGATGACTTAATTGTAACTAGCTTCATTTTTTCTCTGCGAAAGGATCTTTGAAGCCCATGTCACGACCCTCTTTCCATAATTTTTC
This sequence comes from uncultured Pseudobdellovibrionaceae bacterium, assembly GCA_964584655.1. Taxonomy (GTDB): domain Bacteria; phylum Bdellovibrionota; class Bdellovibrionia; order Bdellovibrionales; family Bdellovibrionaceae. Next base: position 45,895 of record CAZPBD010000002.1, read on the forward strand.
GATGGAATACTCTTGTCTGACATAATCATAGAAAATGTGTACGATCAGTGATCCGTAGTCGACGACAACCCAGCGGCCCTCTTCCAATCCCTCTAGACTTGAAGGATGAATTCGAAATTCGTCCTTCACCAGCTGAACTAGGTTTTCAGCCAATGAGATTGTATGACGAGTACTAGTTCCAGAAGTAACAATCGAATATTCACTCAGTGCCGATGTTTTAGTTAAATCGTAGCCTTTAACATTAATGGCTTTTTTTGCATAAAGTTGCTCAGCACAAAATTCAGTGAATTTGGTGTAGTCTTGAATTTTATCCTTTAAATTTTGATATAGCTTTTCATTTTTGATGTAAGTTTCAACTGCTAACGGCAGAAATTGATCGATAGGTCTTTGAGTTCTAATTTTTTTTCTGAGTTCACTGGCTGAAATATCAATGTCTGGAATTCTAATAAATTGAACATTTCGACCCGTCGTGAGTTCAATAAAATTGAAGTCATACTCGAGAACAACGTCTGATAAAAACGACGGCAATTGGTCCCTGGATGTTGGAATGTCAAAGCCAGGGCGTGTGGCAATAATCAAATTACATTCTTTTAGAATCGTTTTAAATTCTTTCCAGTTCGCAAAAGTCTCGAGGTGATCTGCGCCGATGATTAAATGTAAATCGTCTGCTGAATAATTTTTTCGGTACTGTTGAATCGTTTCAACGGTGAAGCTGACGCCTTTTCTTTTTATTTCTTGGTCATCCACTTCAAATTGATTTCCAAATCCTTGGAGGGCTTTTTTAACCATTTCTAGTCGCTGCTCTGGAGTTGGGCCATCAACCTGAGTCTTAAGAGGACTTTGGTAAGTCGGAATTACGAATATTTTATCGAGTCCTGCTTTTTTTTGGACACTTGTTAAACAAGAGATGTGTCCCATGTGGGGTGGATTGAAACCACCACCGAAGATACCGACTTTCATTCCATCTCCTTAGGATAAATTCTTTCAGCAATTTTAATTATCAATTCTTTTAGATTCTTACCAGTGACTGCAGAGATCACAGTGGGTTTTTGCCCAGTTTCCTTCTCAAACTTTTTTGTCAGTCTGATCATTTCCTCTTCAGGCATTGTATCTGACTTATTCAGCACGAGAATTTGAGGTCTTGTGGCCAAAGCAAAGAAACCTTCTTTGTCTTTGTTGGTTTCGTCATACATTCTTAATTCATCATTGATTTCACGGTAGTCATCCATGGGATCACGGCCTGACTGACCTGAGATATCAACCACGTGAACAAACACACGGGTTCTTTCGATGTGTTTTAAAAATTGAATACCTAAACCAACACCAAGATGTGCGCCTTTGACGAGCCCTGGAATATCAGCAACCACAAATGATTTTTCATCAGTGAACTTCACCACGCCTAGGTGTGGCGTCAAAGTCGTAAATGGATAATCTGCAATTTTTGGCTTAGCTGCAGAAATTCGAGAGATCAGAGTTGATTTTCCTGCATTGGGAAATCCAATAATACCAACGTCAGCTATCAGTTTTAATTCTAAGGTAATTTCTAAAGTTTCACCTGGCTCGCCTGGTTGAGCATGTTCGGGAGCTTGATTTACGCTGGTTCGGAAAAAGTGATTTCCTTTTCCGCCACGGCCGCCTCTGGCCAAAATGTAGGTGTGAACATGAGTAAGATCGACAATCGTTTGACCGTTTTGATCACGAACAAGAGTTCCTTCAGGTACATGAAGAATTAAATCTTCACCGTGGGCACCGGCACAATTCGATGCAGCCCCGGGCACTCCATTTTTTGCATTATATTTTTTGTTTGTTTTGAAATCTACAAGTGAGTTCAGGTGATGAGAAGTCTTGAGGATAACGTCACCACCGCGCCCGCCGTCACCACCGTCAGGTCCGCCTCTGGGTTCCATGGCTTCACGTCTAAAGCTGACGCTGCCTGGGCCACCGTGGCCAGAGGAAACTACTATCTTGATTTCATCTATAAACTTCATTTTGTGTCTCGATACCTAACTGTCTTTTAAAAAAAGTCAGTCACTTTAAAAAAAAGAGGGAACCTGAATGGTTCCCTCTTAGAATACATTTCTTAAGTTACTTGTTTACGCTGTTTTTGGGTAAACGCTGATCTTAAATTTCTCTTTGGAAAAACGTTCAAATTTTACAACGCCTTCAACCACAGAATAAATTGTATGATCTTTGCCCATTTTCACATTGTTACCAACGTGGAACTGAGTTCCGCGCTGACGAACGATGATTGTTCCAGACAAAACAGACTCACCGCCAAAGCGTTTTACACCTAAGCGTTTACTTTGTGAATCGCGACCGTTCTTTGTACTACCACCGGCTTTTTTACTTGCCATACATCACCTCAGTTTACTTTTTAGCCTTTTTAGCTGCTGTTTTCTTTTTTGCTGCGGGTTTTTTAGCTGCTGCTTTTTTAGGAGCCGCCGCTTTTTTTACCGTTTTCTTTGCTGCTGCTTTTTTAACAGGCTCAGATTTTTCAGCTTTTGATTTATTTTGTACTCGTTCTTTACGTGCATCAACTAAGCCTTGAAGTTTTTGATCACGAGCTTCGGCTGCGTCTATAACAACTGGTTTTTCATCAGAATTTGTCACTTTACCATCTGGAGAAGTGATTGATTTAATGAAGAGCTCTGTGAAGAGTTGGCGATGGGTCGCAAACTTTCTGTAAGAGTGTCTTCGCTTCTTTTTGAAAACCAAGATTTTGCGAGTTCGTGATTGCTTTGTGATAACTGCAGTCACTTTTGCGTTTTTAACAAGTGGTTGACCTGTGTGAACAACATCACCGCTAATCAATAAGACTTCGTTAATATCAAATTCAGAACCGAGTTCTTTATCAAGTTTTTCAACTTGCAAAACATCACCGGGCTTGACAGTGTATTGCTTACCACCGGTGCGAATAATTGCGTACATGAGTACCTCCGTTAGGACACAAGATCACGTTTCTGCCACTCCGCATGAGGGTTTGTCAACTTGTAAGGTAAATTATTTGCCTTTGAATGCTGCAAATATCGGAAAACTCTAACTTCATCCATCAACTATTAAAAGCTAATAAAAATTAGATACTTACGCGTCTTTAGATGAAAAACACTTCGTACTGCTCTAGGTGATAGGAAGGCTCAATTTTAAAGGCGATGGACCGACCAATTTTCTTTTCGATATGGTCCAGGGTTTCGGCTTCGACCTCGTAGATGTGATCAACGACTTCGCTGTGACAATGAATCACAATTGATTGGTTTTTCTTATCCAATGTGTGAGCTTCACGCTCAACTTCGCGGAAAATTTCACTGGCAACAGTGGTTTTTTTCTTAATGTAGCCTTTGCCTTCGCAGTACTCGCAAGGCTCGCAAAGACTTTTAATCAGACTAGGACGAATGCGCTTACGGGTCATTTCAACGAGGCCCAACTGAGACATTGAAATCACGTGGGTTCTTGCGCGATCTTTAGAAACTTCTTCTTTCAGAACGTCGATGACTTTTTCCCTATGGGTTTCTTTTTCCATATCAATAAAGTCGACGATGATAATGCCGCCACAATTTCTAATTTTTAGTTGGTGGGCAATTTCACGGATGGCTTCTAAGTTGGTTTTTAAGATGGTGTCTTCAAGATCTTTTTTACCAACGAAACGTCCCGTATTCACATCGATGACAACCAAGGCTTCGGCTTCGTCGATGACAATGTAGCCACCGGATTTGAGCCAAATCTTTCGATCCATGGAGCGAGAGATTTCCATGTCGATGTCGTACATATCAAACAAGGGTTTTTGCTGATCGTAGAAATTAATGTTGTGCTTAAATTTGGGCATCAACTGAGAAACAAATTTTGTGATCTTTTTGTGAACTTCCTCATCATCAACGAAGACAGCAGAGACTTCTTCGCTCATGAGGTCACGCAAAGCTCTGAGTTCAACATCCAATTCTTGATGAATGATGCCGGGAGATTTTCTTTTTTCGTAATTTTTAAAAATGTCTTTACCTAAACGATCGAGATACTCGATGTCTGTTCGAAGTTGCTCTTCCGTTGCGCCCTCGCCGGCAGTTCGAACAATAACGCCGCCCTGGGGATTGCTTTTTTGAACGAGTTCTTTGAGCCTGTCACGTTCGGCTTCGCTTTCGATTCTTCGGCTAATGCCAAGATGTCTAACAGTTGGAAGGTAAACAATAAATCGGCCTGGTAAAGAGACGTGAGTTGTAATTCGCGCACCTTTTGTTCCCAGCGGATCTTTGGCCACTTGAACTAAAATGGATTGGCCTTCTTTGAGTAAATCTTGAATCGGAGTTTTGCTAGCAGAGATCCTTTCATCAACACGATCATCGTCTTCACTTGTTGATAAGGGTTCATCACGGTCTAAATCTGAAAAAGGATAGGCATCAGAATCCACATCCGCGCGAATATCACCAACATAAAGAAAGGCAGCGCGATCAAGTCCGATGTCCACAAAGGCGGCCTGCATACCGGGAAGAACACGAATCACTGTTCCGCGGTGGACGCTACCGACCAAGGTCGGGGATGTTTTACGCTCAATTTTTAAATCAACAAGAGTTCCACTTTCAACGTAGGCGACACGGGTCTCTTGGGGTTTCACATTTATCAGGATTTCTGCTGCCATGAACCATCTTTAGTCCAGATCCCTTCTTGAAGGCAACTTCATTTAAATCTTTGCAGGAAAAATCCGATAAGTGAACCAATGGCAACAATTGATGAACTGTTCAAATTGATGGTAGAGCAAAAGGCATCGGATCTTCACCTGACTTCGGGTGCACCGCCGTATTTGCGATTACATGGCAATATGGTTTCACTTAATTATCGAGAATTAAGCAATCAAGATGTTCAGGGACTTATCTTTGAAATTCTGACTGAAAAACAAAAAAAACAGTTTGTGGAAAAATGGGAACTGGATTGCGCATACGCAGTTCCAGGTTTGGGTCGTTTTCGTGTGAATGTGTTCATGCAAAGAAAAGGCTTGGGCGGAGTATTTCGAGTCATCCCAGAGAAAATTTTAACTCCTCAAGAATTAAACTTACCGCAATCAATTATGGATCTGATCGATGCAGATCGTGGACTTGTACTTGTGACAGGACCCACGGGTTCTGGAAAATCGACAACTTTGGCAGCTCTTATTCATCATATCAATATGACACGTGAGGCTCATATTTTGACTGTTGAAGATCCGGTGGAATTCGTCCATCAAAATATTAAGTGTTTAGTAAATCAACGTGAGGTCGGAAGTCATACGAAGAATTTTGCGAATGCTTTAAAAGCGGCTCTTCGAGAAGATCCAGATATCATGCTTGTGGGTGAGCTTCGAGATTTAGAAACTATTTCTTTGGCTTTGACGGCTGCAGAAACTGGACATCTTGTTTTTGGAACTCTTCATACCAATGGAGCGGCCAAAACAATTGATCGTATTATCGACGTTTTTCCTTCTGGTCAGCAACAGCAAATTCGAACCATGCTTTCTGAAAGCTTGCGCGGCGTCGTTGCTCAAACTCTTTTTTCGAGAGCTGATGGTCAAGGGCGCGTGGCAGCCTACGAGATTTTGAAAAATACAAAAGCAGTTGCAAATATGATCCGTGAAAATAAGATTCATCAAGTGGCTTCGATCATGCAAACAGGTCAGAGCAGCGGTATGATGCTATTTGAAAAATGCATCGATGATCTGGTTAAAACTGGTAAGATATCTGCAAATGATGCACGCACTTTCTTGGGTAAAGATACCGAGGTGACATCAGCTTCGAAGGGCGCTATGACTAAAGTAGGATGAAACCTACTTTTGCAACCCATGATTTAGCTAGCTATATTGATCACACCCTTTTGCGGGCAGAAGCAACAGCTTCTGATTTTCAAAAACTTTGCGCAGAAGCGATTCAAAATCATTTCTATGCTGTTTGCGTTCCGGGTCGATACGTCAAACTATCTAAAACCGCCTTGGCTAATTCTCAAGTCAAAATAGCATGTGTTGTGGGCTTTCCCCATGGTAATCAAAGTCCAAAATCAAAAGCGTTTGAAGCCTCTTTGGCCATCAGCGATGGCGCTGATGAAATTGATATGGTGATTTCACTTGGTGCCATCAAAGAAAAAAACTGGGAATTTGTGACTGAAGATATTCAGTGTGTTGTGCAGGCCGTATCAGGCAAGCCTGTCAAAGTCATTTTAGAAACTCATCTTTTAAACCAAGAAGAAAAAACAAAGGCCATCGAGTGTTGCTTGAAAGCGAAAGCTCATTTTATTAAAACAAGCACAGGCTTTGGTGGCGGCGGTGCGACTTTAGAAGATGTAACTCTGATGAAGAAATTGGCAGGCTCTCAAGTAAAAATTAAAGCCAGCGGTGGAATTAAATCATTCGAGCAGGCCATTGCCTTTATCCAAGCGGGTGCGGATCGTCTTGGAACAAGCTCGGGTGTCGCATTGGTGAATCATCAACCCAGCGCTGGTGGGTATTGATGTTTTTACCTGCTGAAATAATTAAAAAGAAACGAAATGGATCTGTTCTTTCCAGTGAAGAGATCCAGCAGCTTATTCATAAGTACACTGTTGGTGAAATTCCAGACTATCAAATGTCTGCTTGGCTCATGGCTGTTTATTTTAAGGGCCTCAATAAAGAAGAAACCCATGCCCTCACTCAAGCGATGCTTCATTCTGGGCGCATCATGCAGTTTCCAAAGACTCCCGAATTTAAAGTGGATAAGCACAGCACCGGTGGCATCGGCGATAAAACAAGTTTGATTCTTGGGCCCGTGGTCGCATCACTCGGCATACCAGTTCCAATGATATCTGGACGCGGATTGGGCCATACGGGCGGAACACTTGATAAGTTGGAAAGCATTCCCGGATTTAATACTCAATTGGATCTGATCGAATTCGAAAAAATGATTTTAGAAAATCACATCAGTTTCATTGGACAAACCTTAGACATTTGCCCCGCTGATAAGAAAATCTATGCGTTGAGGGATGTGACAGCCACCGTTGAAAGTCGTCCTTTGATTTGTGCAAGCATTATGTCAAAAAAACTAGCTGAGGGTGCTGATGGTTTAGTTTTAGATGTGAAGTGGGGCTCTGGAGCTTTTATGAAAAGCTTCGCAGACGCGGAAGCCTTGGCCTTGGATTTACAAGCGATTGCAAAAATGGCTGGCAAAAAATGCACCGCTTTAATCACTGACATGAATCAGCCCTTGGGTCGATATGCAGGGAACTCTTTGGAAATCTTTGAGTGTGTTGAAATCATGCAGGGTAAAAAATCTTTAACCGCAGAGGGTGTTGATCTTTACCACGACACTCGTCATCTCAGCTTGGCGCTCTCTGCCCACATGGTTTTACTTGCTGGCGCTGCTGCTGATTATAAATCAGCATATCAATTGTGCGAAAATCAAATTCATAATGGGAAGGCTTTCGAAAAATTTGAAGAAATGGTGCATCGACAAGGTGGAAGACTTTCAGAGCTGCCTAAGGCTAAAAACTCGATCGTGATTCATGCTGAAAGCTCTGGATTTGTCTCCGAATATAATGCTGAGCTGATTGGACTTGCGGGCATTCAATTGCGTGCCGGGCGAATGAAAAAAGAAGATTCCATCGAGCCCACAGCTGGATTTGAATTTCATAAAAAAATTGCGGACCCGATCCGAACTGGTGAGGCTTTGTTTACAATTTATGGTGACAATTCCTCGCTGTTTTCAGCAGCAGAAAAAATGTTACGCTCAAGTGTTCAAATTTCCTTGCAAAAACCAAAGGCTCTGGATCTGATAGTTAAAACAATCGAGTGATAAATGCTTTTAGATAAATTAACGGAAACAGTCAGTTACATCAGATCCAGATCCCAAATAAAACCCAAAGTCGGTATTATATTAGGTTCTGGCTTGGGTGCCTTTGTTCAGCATATTAAAATTGATGCAAAGATTCCGTTTAACGAAATCCCTCATTTTGTGTCCACCTCTGTCGAGGGACATTCGGGAAATTTAATTTTAGGAACTCTTGATGATCATCCGATCGTGGCCTTGCAGGGACGCCTTCATTATTACGAGGGTCACTCCATGGATACCGTGGTGTATCCGACTCGAACCATGGCCCTTCTTGGAATCGAGAACCTCATTCTCACAAACTCTGCTGGTGGTTTTGGCGATACCATGCAGGCCGGTGATTTTATGATCATCGAAGATCATATTAATTTGATGGGAATTAATCCTTTGATGGGACCCAATTTAAAACAATTAGGTCCTCGATTTCCAGATATGACAGAAGCCTACGATCGAAAATTTGTTGAGCTCATGGAGCAAACATTTAAAGAAATGAACAGTCGCTACCACAAAGGCATTTATTGTGGTGTCACGGGTCCCACTTACGAAACTCCTGCAGAAGTTAGGTATTTGAAATTAATTGGTGGCAAAGCCGTGGGCATGAGTACTGTTCCAGAGGCCATTGCAGCCAATCACTTGGGACTACGAGTTGCTGCCCTTAGTTGTATCACAAATTTAGCTGCTGGAATTTCCAGAAACAAACTGTCTCATGAGGAAGTCACTGACAATGCTAAAAAAGTGGAACAGCAGTTTGTTAATTTCTTGAAATCATTTTTGCAAAAAATTAATTAAGTTTGGCACTGCCATCTTTGTTGAGGCTCTTGAGTTTCTAGATACCAAAAAAGAATCTTATTATTTTTAGACAAATAAAAAGTCATTATGTCATTTTCTTGATTCAAACTATCGATTACAACTTTGTATCCTAGCATCTTACGAGCAGGGCTTTCCATTCTGTAAGTCGTAATCAAAAAAGGATTATCCTGACCATTTTCGATCAAAGAAATACCAGAGCGTTTGATATATCTTGAAACTAGATCCTGCTCTTTCGTCGTCAGCTGTAAAACATTATCAGTGGTCAAAGTTTGCTGGTAGCGCAAAGCGACGGGTTTACCAGATCTGACTTTTAACAGCTGAACACGGCACTCATGGATTTCGCTATCTTGCCGCTTCGTTTGACCGACAGAGTGAAACGAAACCAAATAGAACAGGATGGATCCTGTTGTAAGTGAAAATATGAGTCTTTTGACGAATGCCGATGTTTCCATGGTTCTCCCACTAGCAGGTATAGCAAGTTGGAATCCAAAATTGAGAGGGCTTATATTGAGGCTGAGCCAATGCTTGAGGAAAAAATTTCATGAGAGGACGCTGAATTGGCGCCTATGAGAGGTTTTAATAGTTTTGATACATGTCAGCCACACGCGCTTTTTTAGCCCAAGTCGCAAGGCTCATTCGAATCGCAGTCCTAATTATATCGGTTTCAGTTCTTTCGCCCTGAGCTTTCAAGGTTTCTAGTTCCTTCTCGAGATCTACTAAATCCTTCTCATAATCTTTTCGAGCTTTCTCAATTCGCTGCTGCACATCTGGAGGGATCTCTTTCCAACTTTGAGTTTGATAGTCCAAGACTTTGGAGCTTTCAAAGGGCATGAGGGCAAAGTGAGTTGTGTTTTCTATACTGGCAAAGAGCTTTGCATACTTCGGGCTGACTACTTTTGAAAGATATTGAAGGGCCTGTTTTTTGTCTGTTGTTAAGCGCAAAGTCTGCTTCTGTTGACCTTGCAAATCTACTTTTTCCCACGTTCGATTCTCTAAACTTTGACTTATCTTATTCGTAAATTGATCCAATAGTTCTAGGTTGCGAGTTGTGTCTCGCAGCTCGATTCCGATCTTCATCGAGTCCTCTGATGAGGCCGGGCCGTACTTGCCAGCACGCAGTCCCGCAGAGAAAAACTTTGCGTTCGTCCAGCCCAAACCAGACTGTGACATTTCAATGGTGTTCGGAGTTGTATGAAACGATCGAAGTGCACTCTTGGCTGCTTCAATAAAAGAAAAATCAGAAGGAATGTTGGCAACGCCTGTCAGATAATTTCCGTGCAGGCCCTCTTCAAGTCCTTTTAAATAAAGGTAATCATTTAAGTGTTTAAACCAGTAAATGAAACTTTCATATTTGAGATACTTTTTAGATAATTCAAAAACGACGTGAACTTGAAACGAGTGGGTTTGTTTAAAAATTTGAGCAAGCTCTCGAATCGTGCGCATTAGACGCTGTCGATTGATCTCATACTTTTTATGCGAAATTTCCCAGCCATAGCCCTTGCGATGTGCATCACTTAATTCGACAGAGTAACCACCCACGGCCGCAGGCTTTAAATCTGTTGGCATAACCGTTTGGGCTTTTAGAAAAGTTTTTTTAACAACATGAAGTTTTTGGATGAGCTTTATTCGCTCGTTCTCAGGTTTTTGTAGCCACTCCGCCTCTGAAAACTGCGGAGGTCGATAGAGAAGTGTGATATCGGAAGTGGAACCTTCCTTTTCAAAAGCATACGTCACAATGGAATTTCCAGATTTACGACTTTCGATGAAATTAACATTATTGGCGTGAAGATAGTTAAGTTCTTCTTTGAAGTTATTTAATCCTGAACGGCTTAATAAATCATAAAGCCAAAGCGCGTGCTCTTCTGTTCTAGCCCATTCATTGAGCGCGCGTGAGCGATCTTCTCTTGAAGGCAGATCAATAAAAATCTGGAGCAAAGTTTCAACTTCCTTTTTGAAACCCAGAGGGTCGGGATGTAGTTTTAGAACGTCATGGCTTAAAGAATACGGATCGTGGGCCTCTTGGACTGAGTTATCAATCAGCTGAGTGATTTTCTGAATGGGCTTATCAAGAAGTTTACGACTGCGCTCAATCGACTTCTTAGATTTTAACTCTTTGAGAAGAGTTTTATCCGTGTAAAGGATTCCATCCAAGTGATCGACTTCGTGCTGAAGAACCCGGGCCAAAAAACCCTTCACTTCGCGCACTTGGTGCTGTCCTTGTTCGTCGAGATACTCGACCTTAACGGACGTGTAACGTTTTACATAACCGCAAACTCCTGGAATCGAAAGACAGCCCTCAGTCCCCCATTCAGTTTGATCTGTTAAAAAACGAAGACGTGGATTTATAAGTACGACATCTTTTTCGCTACCGAAAACATTTCGATCTTGAACAACGATTAATCTTAAGGATGAACCCACTTGAGGAGCTGCGATTGCCACTCCACCTGCACGCTTCATTTCAGATCGCAAACTGCGGATTAGATTTTTGATGTCATGGGAATCAATCTCTTGCTTCGAAACTTCAACTGCTCTATCGCGAAGTACAGGATCATTTTTAGAGACCAGCGTGAGTTTTTCTGAGCTTGTGTTTGCATTCGCACCGCTAACTGCTTGAGCGCAGCTAAGACCTTTTGAAACATTCGCGGCAAAAACTTGAAATGGCGCAACAGCCGACAAAAGAATCGACAATTTGAGAAGTGAAATGGCGCCTAGAAGGCTTATGGATCGCAGCTGAGACATCTGGAGAATAGATATCTCAAGACCAGTGCCAGGCGATGATTTAAAATCTCATTTTAAGACGTGAGCGGGATTCAGAAATTGTGGCTTATTCATTACTTAAGTTAGCCGCCACAGTCGCGGAAACCGTAGATTTCACAGCAAAGTGGCTGGTTAAAACAGCCAACACTGACAACAAGACCGTCGTAAATAAGTACGACGAAAAGTCATAGGCAATTCTAAATACCACAGGCTCTGAAAGTAATCCTGCTCGGTAAAGAAGTGTGGATTGGTTCACGAAAAAAGTGATCCCGAGTGCCAGTACAAATCCAATCCCTACACCCATCAGACTTAAATACAGAGCTTCCAAAGTAAATAAAGCCCCCACCTGCTGAGAGCTAAAACCTAAACTTCTTAAGGCTCCGATTTCACGGGTTCGTTCTTTGATACTTTTCACGACAGTATTCAAAACAGAGAGTCCTGAAATCGTGAGTGTCACTGTTACGATGAAAATTTGAAAGATGCCCAATAAATCTTGGGTCTTATTAAATAAGTCCGCAACAGGATGCTTGAGCCAATGTGTGGCCGTTGTTGTCAGCCCGTTTTTTTCAGCGAATTGATTGAAGTCATGAATGAATCCATCGGCCTGTTTAGATTTTTTCATCAGCACAGAAATAAATTTAACATCTTCGGTGTTCAGTAAAGTTTGTGCATTTTCGACGGACATCTTCATCCATTTTTCGTCGATATCTTTGTAGCCACCATCAATAATGCCTACCACTTTGAAATCCATGGCATTGAGCTGGCCTGACAAAGTCGCAGCCGAAGCTTGAATGGTTTCTTTCTGACATTGAAAGGGGCGAATTTCTGGTTTGTAGCCATCGTTTTGCACCATACCCTCGATTTTAGGTGTGGGCTCGCATCCAAGTAAAAACCCTAAAGCTTGGCCGACGACGACAACATCAGAATCTTGAGCGACTTGCAGAGGCTGACCGTACAAAACTTCCCATTCCCATTTAGGAGCTCTCATCATAGCTCCTTCTTTTAGGTCGTACCCCATAGCAACAAAAAGGAACGAGTTCTTTCCATTGGTCACAGTTCCCGTCACTGGCAAAAATCGAACTCTGGAAATAATTTTGTCTTTATGTTGAGAAATAAACTGATCGATTTTTTCTTGCTCAGCTTTGCTAATCAGATTTTTTTCGGGCTGAGATTTTCCTTCGGGCGTATTAACATTCGGATTTTCAATGAGCAGATGACCATACATCGCCCGGTTGTTGAAACCCACTTCATATAAGTGATTGACGTCCGAAATATAGCCTTGAAATAAAACTAAAGACAAAAAGCCTGCAGAAATAGAGGCAATCGCAGCTAAGCTGTGCCGCCAGTTTTTCAAAGTATTTCTGTAGGCGATTCTTGCAAGTGGCATCATCGTTTTAAATTATTCACATTGAAAAGGGTTTCACGGTGAGTATCAAGTTTTGGCTCTATGTAACGAATCACTGATTTATTATTTTCCAATTTTGCATCCACGATTTCAATTTGGCTGATAAACGCGGTCGAGCTTTCATTCAAACCTTGAACTTTATTATCATACTTCATTTTGGCTCGCTTAAAGGCTTTACCTTGCAAAGTCAGAAATTCAGCTTGAATCGCAAGTCCGTCACTTTCACGAATCCAATACCTAATTTGATCATAGGTTAAATTGTTGGCCTTTGCTTTCAGTAGCAGAACAAAAGACTTGGCGCCGTCAACGACCTCAGTTTTTTCAAGTGTCGGCGTGTAATCCCGAGCATAATGAGTTGAGGCGATATCACCGTTGGCTGCTTGTCCTGTGAGTTTTTGTCTTGCAGAAATTGTGACAGGCTTTCTAAGTGACGGTTTGAAAAACCACATCGCCCGGTCGTTGAAAAGATAGACTTCCCCCTTGTTGCGAGAGGGCTCGAGGGCTTCGACGTAAGCATTTACGTACTGAGCACGAACCTTAAATTTTTTCTTCGTGGTTTGGCCCTCTTCAGTTGTTTCCACTTCACTAATCCAACTCAGTCCCTTTTCTACACTTCCACGGGCGCGATCTGATTGTTTTAAAAGTTTTTCTGCATCTTGAGCTTGAGCTAGATTTGAAAGAGCGATGCAAATTAAAAAAAGAACTTGAGGTAAAAACATTTTAGGCTCCTGCATCTGTCAGTAAATTAATAATTTTTGTCTTCAACTTAAACGTCGTCACTAAATAAGCTGTTAGCCCAACCACTAAGAGAAAAATGAGAAGAACGATAAAGACCAAATATAAATTTGGCGAAAGAATAAATTGAATACTGTTGGTCACACCGGGTGGAGTGAATCGAATGTTGGCTGCATTTACGACAAATGAAATGATGAACGATAGAAATGTGCCAAGTGCTGCACTGATTAGGCAAAGGCATAGGGCTTCTTGAGTCATCATGATTGCAATTTGTTGATTGGTGAAACCGATGGCCCTGAATGTTCCGATTTCACGGGTGCGTTCGATAATTCCCATGGTCAGCGAATTCATGATCGAAAGCGCAACTGCCCCGCATATAAGAAAAACAAAAAAACCGCTCATGACATATAAAAATCCCATAGAACCAGCATAGTTCGGAGAGATCGCTGGTAAATCAAATCGGTAGGCTTCAAGCGGCAGATTATTTTTTGCGAAGCTTTGGTTGAGATCCGATAAAATTGGATCTAGATCTCGGATGTCTTTGAGGTAAACCATGATGTAGTGAAAACCTTCTAAAGAGTAAAGTTCTTGCAGAGTTTCCACTGAAGCAAGCAATCCAGAGTCCTCTAGCATTTCAGAACCTGTTGTGTGATTCACTGCTAGCTTCACGTCCACTGCATTCAGATCCCCATATTGGGTCATTCCAGCTAACTGAACGTAAGTTTCGTCTTCAGATAATCCAACGTAAGGCCGCTTTTTGCGAAGCAAATCAGAAAGTCGCTCGGTGATTGAAATTGATTGAGGCGTGTCTTCCAGGGCTTGAACAAAACCCGTCGTCCCAGGGAGCAGAAAATCAATGGCCCAAGTCAGTACGTCTTGGTTTACAAAACTATTCTTCAAGGTTTGAAGATCAACTCCTGTTGCAAAAAACGGAACAGACCGATCCCCGTCACTGACAAGTCCAGCACCAGTCAGAGTTTTACCAATCCAATCTACTTTATCCTTTTTGCTTTCCAATAAAGTTTCAATTTGTGTCAGCATTTCCGGGGTGACTTGATATCTTGATGGCTGAGTTCCAAATCTTTCAAGTCCGCCTTTTTTAAATATCGTAATGTGACCTTTATTGAAAAGATAAATGGAATTTGTGCGAAGACTGATTTCAACACGATGGATGTATCCACCCAGTAACAAAAGACCAATGAATCCTGCAATCACAGCCGCAGCTGTCGCCACAGTCCTTCGATGATTTCTAAAAAGATTGCGAAAGGCAAAAGTCCAGGTCACGAGTGAATAACCCCGTCTTGAATTCTGACAACACGAGAAGTTTGTCTAATGAGTTTTTCATCATGGGAACAAAACAGAAACGTGACTTTGCGCTCTTGATTTAACTTCAACATCAAATCCAAAATAATTTGAGATGTTTTAGAATCTAAATTTGCTGTTGGTTCGTCGGCCAGTACTAACGCTGGTTGAGTCACAAGTGCTCTTGCGATTGCAACTCTTTGCCTTTGTCCGCCAGAAAGTTGATCAGGACGATGTTTCACAAAGTCTTCAAGACCAACGGATTTCACAACTTCGTTCACTCTTTGAAGTCTTTCAGAATCCGACAGTCTGTTTTTAACTAATAATGGAAGTTCAATATTTTCGATCACATTTAAAACTGGCACCAAGTTAAAGGATTGAAAAATGAATCCTATCTTTTGATTTCTGAGGTCACAAAGATCTGTTTCGGACATTTTAGTGACTTCTTTATTTTCAAATTGAATGGATCCAAGAGTTGGTAAGTCCAAACAGCCGATGAGATTCAGAAGGGTGCTTTTCCCTGAACCCGACGCACCGATCACACTTGTGAATTCACCTGCAAGAATTTCTAGATCGATTCCACGAAGGGCCGGAACCTCTGTTTCACCAAGTTTATAGGATTTTTTAACTCCGTTGAGTTTGACAAGTACCACTGGCACCCCCCTAGGGTTTTCGAAAGTTAACTTATCTCGAGGAATGGACAGTGTCCATATTTGAGTTTTTTAAAATCGATAGCCAATGAAAAAGGCACTTTCCAGAGATGACAAACCAAGCTCAGACGATTTCAGTCTAATTTGTGTTGTATCGTATTGAAGATTAATACCTGAAATGAATTGCTCGCCGGAATATCCAGCGGCCAATTTGATTTGTGTTTTTACAGAGAGTTGATTTCGATTCTCTCGGTCGTT
>CAZPBD010000003.1:0-12211 GCA_964584655.1 uncultured Pseudobdellovibrionaceae bacterium
TTTTGCAAACCACAGACCTGACTTAATCGATCAAAAGTGAAACGGCTTTATGAATGGGAGAGCTGTAGGAAAAAACGGTCGACAGCTCTGATTTCTTAATCCAAATCACACCTTGATGATAATTGGCATCTTTAATGGGGCGAGGGTCATAGTAGGGTCCCTCAAGATGGGCTTTGAAAAAAGCTGTGCGACACCAGCGCGCTTGCCCGTCCCAAGTAAAATCATATTCAAAGGAGATTTTTGAGTCGGCAACCACCTTGACGGGATAGCCTGTTTCTTCATGGGTTTCTCTCTTTGCACATAAAATTGCATCCTCACTGGGCTCAAGAACTCCGCCGGGAATGAAATGGTAGAGGGCTTTATTCGTGGGATCTTGCGCTTTAAAGGCAAGAATCTTTTCTTCATGGATGACCACCGTCGAAGCTCGTTCACGAACTGGAATGTAACTCCATTGCGAACCATCAAAATTAAGTCGGTAAGTCACGCAATTAGGAATAGGAACACCTTCTTTCGGAATTCCAAACAACCCATGGGTGACTCGTCGAAGAACACCACCATGGGTTGAGACTGCGATTCTTTTATATTGTGGATTTTGCTGTACAAATTTTTCTAAGAAATTCAGAACTCGTGCACGAGTTTCCGCTTTAGTTTCTCCACCTGGAAATCCAAAGTGCTCATCATTTTCTTGAGGTGAAACCCATCGGACCCAATCCTGTCCTATGAGCTTCATCACATCATCCCGATGTAGGCCTTCGGCTTTCCCTAAATGCATTTCCCTGAGTTGATCAGAATATTGAATGGGTGTTTTCCAGAAATTCAAACAACCTTCAGCTGTTTGTTTAGCCCTGGTTAAATCACTGCTTAAAATTAAATCAGGATTCCAGTCTTGAACTTTTTCGCCCAGGGTTTTCGCTTGAGCGAGCCCTGTCGCATTCAGCGGAATATCAGTGTGGCCTTGAAAAAATTGAGCTTTGTTCCAGTCAGTTTCACCATGGCGAAAAAATAAAAATTCTGTCATGGATTTATGGTGAACCAACTGAACTCAAAGCTCAAGTGGGATCACTCCTGACAGGCTGTTAAACTTTGCTGATCCATTTTGGATTTCAGCTCTTTTGCCAGTGCAAAGGTCGCAGATTCAGGTGTTGCAAAAGAAGTGTAGCTCACTGTGTGAGAAGCCAATACCTTGTTTAATAAAATATCACGAAAATTCATGCCGATGGTTCTGCGGTTCGTATCAATGGAATAAGTCAATGCATAATCGTAACGAGCGAGCTCGTAAGTGCCTTCTAACTTTACAACATTGAAATCCAAAAACACAGCTCTGATTTCTTTAATAATCACTTGGATTCCGGCAGAGCCCATTTCTGCATTTTGTCCGTTTTTAAATACAAGAAAGGCAACGGGGCATGATTTTGCAAAAGTGATTTGCGTAGCAAGAACGAAAAGGAGTGTTAAACAAAATTTCATAGAAAGCCTTTGGTTAAAGTTAAGGCTATCTAGCTTGTTTTCAAAAAACTCTCAAGAATACAAAATAAAGCAAGAGCTCTACAGAGGCAATTTTTCAAAAAACAAAGGGAAGCCCTTTGGAGAGCTTCCCTTCTTCAATTGGGACTTTTAAAAAACTGTTCGGCTATCTCCGAAGAGACACAGTTTTTTTCATCGCAACTAAATTGTCGATTCTAAGTCCCACTGTTACGGCTTGAGTGGTTTGAGAATCAATTTTGGCCATAATTTTTTTGTGCAGTTTTTGAAAGTACGCCGGGTCCATCGGCAATTCTACTTCGTCTGCATTTTTCAATAATTGTGTTACATCCGTCCGCGCGTGTGGTCTCATCCTTCAGCCTCCTTAAGTGGGTTTAGTTCCATAAAAAATCCTCCAGTTTCGAGTGTCCAAGTTTTAAGATCCTGGCGATCATTAAAAGCTTCTTTTAATTTCAGAAGAGCATGTCGATAGTTCGCTTTCGCTGTGTCATAAGGACATTGCATGATTTCAGCGATTTCCTGAAAACTCAGGTCTTCATACACACGAAGAACCAGAGCTGTTCTTTGCCGAATCGGGAGCTTCTCCACTTCCTTGTTTAAAAGATCGGCAACTGCTGTGTGAACCATGTCAGTTTCAACCACGGCTTTCACAGATAAATGAGTGTCCTCAACATCAATCGTTTCTCGTCTGGTTTCCCTGAGACGATTTCTGGCTGTATTGAGGGCAATTTGATAGAGCCAGCTTTTAAAGCTGGAGCGTCCTTCGAAAGAATCTAGTTTTTCATAGGCTTTAATAAAAGCCTCTTGAACTACATCCTCTGCCGTGTCCAGGTCCTTCACAAATCTCAAACCCAATCGTAGTAATCCCCGCTGATGTCGTAACACAAGAGTTGAAAAGGCAGATTTATCACCCGCTTTTGTACTCTCGACTAGTTCGAGATCCGTGATGCTTTCTAGATCTCGTGTCATATTTGACTCTCTTCTGTCTAAATTCGGTTAATCTTTGAATTTTTTTCTGAAAGTGCGATTTCGCACCTCCCGGCTAACTCGCGAAAACATCCAGTTGTTCTCGAGACTTAGGGGCTTGAAAATCCGTTTCTGAAAACAAGCCGCAATCTTGATTTATAACTGATGCAAACCCACGACCAAAGACAGTGGATTTTATGACACTAAGTCATTGAATTCATTAGTTAATTATGATTCCCATCACAAATTCTTATGGACCTTTGATTAACCGAAAACAAAGATTGGTTGAACTCATTGAAAGACTTACGGTTTAATTAATCTCATGGGTTTATTTTTAATTCTCTTTTTTGCTGTCGGCTTCAATCTACAGGCAAAAACAACATCTGATTACGTGGGTCTAACAAAACCGACGTACTTCAACGTTCGAAAAATCAGCAAAAGTCGCAACGCCAACCGACGAGATATTGTACAAAATTGCTGGGTGTACAAAAATTTTTCAGTGATTGAGATCAATGATCCTGGAAATAAAGGGGCTGTTGATATTCATATCCGCCCTCGTGCTGCTGGTGAGCCTGATAAAAGCTGTAAACTCAAATACACCGGAAAATCGAAGACTCTTGAGCACATGGGTGGCTATTTTATAGGCGTTGTTGGCGATCATGTCTTTATAGATGATGCTGATTCCTTTGGAGGAGAGCTGGCCTTTCAAGTGCTTTCATCAAAAACTGGAAAAGAGCTTTTCAGATCCATTCGAAATACCAACGAAAAGGTTCTTGTCCGAGCGGGTAAAACAGTGGGCATTCGATATACAAAAGCACTGCAGGTGGACTGTCCTTTATTAGAGGAAGGCAAAGACTGCTGGAAGTACATCCTAGCCGCTAATAAAATTCCTGAGAATGACAAAATGAAAATGCCTAATTGTAAGCCTGCCTTCGAAGCGGTGGGTGCGACTTTTGATGTTCGCCCCCAGCTAGCAGCCTGGGTTCGAGTGAAAAACTTAAAAAAACCAGAGATCACTTACTTGGGCGGATTTATTAAATGTCAGCCTTCGCCTTAGATCAAAAACCATGAGTCACTCTATGCATTTAAAAAATCGCCCTGTTCTTCCCAAAGTTCGATGGCCTCTGTAAGACCTGAAATAACCGAGTGAAAAGCATGGGTCGTTTGTAATTTTGCACGATTAAATCTCATCTCTAATTCTTGTTTAATAACTGGCGATAAAGCGGTTCCCCCCGTCAAGCAGATGAGATCAATATCCTCGGGTTTCACTTGGGCCTGCAAGAGCATATCATCCATGACTTTAAAAATTTCAGAAACCACAGGATTGGCCCAGGCGAAAAAGTCGGTCCGGTGAAAGGTTTCATGAACATTGATACCAGGCTCTTCAAACGAAAATTTGGCATTCGATTGATTTGATAAGGTCTTTTTTGTTTTTTCTATTTCCTCGAAAAAAGAAAAGATTCTTTGGTCCTCAACAAGCACGATCAACTGCTCAATCTGTCGTTTCGCCTCTGATCCCAAAGAGCATTTTTGGACTGTTTTAATAAATTCAAAAGTTTCTTTCTCTTTCAAGTGTACGATCCAAGCCGGTAAGTTGAGCTTATCTAAAATAGCTCGAGGCATTTTTAAAACGTTAGAGCCCAATGGCATTCGATATTGGCTTTTTGCACCAAAATGAACATTCAAACAATTTTTCATAAAGACACTATCTAATAAATCTCCAGCCTTGGGACATCCTTGAATTGAAAGCACATCTTCTTTTTTAAATTTTTTAGGATGAAGTCTCATGAGTGTAAAGTCTGAAGTTCCTCCACCGAAATCACCAATCAGAATCAATTTTTCCTGATCAATCTTGGATCTTAAATTCCATGCTGCTGCAAAGGGTTCTGGCACCAATAAATAATCCTTAAATCCGGCAAACTCAGCCGCTTTTTTCATTCGATGTTCAGCGACGCCATCTTTAACAGGATCCATGGAATATCGTGCAGGTCGACCTAACAACGCCTTTGTAAATGTTTGGCCCGTGATTTTTTCAGCGCGTTTTTTTACTTCAAGTAAAAAAAGACCCACCATATCCGAAATTGGTAAAATACGATTTCCCACAGCTGTACCTAAATAATCAGGATTGGACAGATGAGACTTAAAAGAACGAAACAATCGACCTTCAGAATCATTTTCAATATATTGTTGAATGGCTTCAAAGCCGTAATAGGCTTTTGTCTCGTTTGGAAAATAGAGAAGGCTTCGAAAAACAGAAGGATCCTGTGCAAGAGGATCTAACTTTAAAAGTTCTGGTTTATGATCATTCAATATTCCAGCTAAAGTATTTGTTGTTCCAAAATCGATGGCGAGTGAACTCATAAATTATCCAACTTTAAAAGGTGACTTGCCTAGAACCAAAGAAATTTTTTAAGACGAAATCGTGACTCGATTACGACCATTTTGTTTACTGGAGTAAAGAGCTTTGTCGGCCCGCTCAAAAAGCACATCCCAGCTGGCTTCTTCGTTTTTTCTAGAAGCGCATCCCACAGAAACAGTGACAGGGATTTGTTTACTTTCAAACGAAAATTCGCTTTCTTGAATTGTTTTACGAATTCTTTCTGCGATATCGATGGCCGCACTGACTGGAGTTCCAGATAGAATCAGCACAAATTCTTCACCACCATAACGAGCAAAAAAATCATTGGCCCGTACAAGCTTAGTAGAAATAATGCGACTGAGTTCCTTTAAAACCATGTCCCCGGCTGCGTGGCCGTAAGTGTCGTTTACTTTTTTAAAGTGATCGATATCAAAAACAATCACACTGAGAGGTTCATTTAAAGTTTCTGAGCGTTTGATCACTTCGGGTCCGCGTTCGATCAGTGCCCCTTTTGAATAAGCACCTGTCAATGCATCCCGTGTGGCCTTTTCGAAAAGCTCCTTTTGAGCGTAGGCTTCGATATTACCTTTATCCAAGAATTTAAAAACCACATTACCGGTTTTAACTTGGTCATTATTTTTCAAAATTTGAGGTGCAAGAGGTGCAAGAGCCTGACCGTTTACGATGGTTTTATTTGTTGAGCCCAAATCCATGATGATCACTTCAGCTCCACGAAATTCAATTTTTGCATGGGATCTGCTAACACTGCCATCATCGATAAAAATTTGGGATTCTACGGCACGACCCACAACAAAATTATCTTGGAGTGACCATTGTTTACCTTGGTACCCAGAGGGTCCGATCAATACGACCATCACAGGAGAGCCCACTCCGCTGTTAGCCATCTTACGATTCAGAGTGGTTTCACTGGCAACAACGGTTTTTTCTGTGCGATCTGTTTTTTCGTTTTGATCATCGTTCGACATATGTGAAAAGTGTATCGAAGCTCTGTGCCTTACTCAACCACAGTCCTCGACTTAGGACACAGCGACGTCTTCTTCGATTCTATGATACCCACGCCACTCCTTGAGTCTTCCGCGGGGTCTACCACCGTCATCCGGGTACTCGATATAGACGTAAGTCAGTTTCGTAATTTTCCCGAGTGAAATAATATCCAGTGAAGTGAGCTCGGTCCAAGTTCCCGTATTGAAATACTCTTTGTCCCGGCCCCAATGTCGGTACTGATAGACATGGGTATGTCCAAACACCACCGTGTGGACCCGCTCATCTTTTAAAATTTTACGTGCTGATTCACTGAGGTCAGGGAAGATGGCACTTTGAAAGGCAATCTTGAGCAAACTTCGAAGGGACCAGTTTCTTCTGGGATCTTTTTTGAACAAGGTTTTAACTGCAAATAAAAATAATTTGGCGACGGCCACTGCAAGCATCCAAAACTCGTTAAAAAAAGCCCAACGAACCATTTTACTAAAAGGTCTGATTTTATCCACATGGGGATACTTTTCTTTAATTTTTAAGACCAATTCGATGAAAAAATGAGATCCAAAGGGCAGATTCAGAATGGGTTCTGGTAGATCTTTTTTAAGAAAAAACCTTTTTGGATCCAGCCGGTTTGCAGCTTCATGCATGTGACCGTGCTCGACATGAACGCCATCAAAGTAGTAAACAATGTTTTTATAGCGCACAGATGTGCCCATGGCTTGATTTAAATACGCCCGACAGGCAGGCCACATCATAGCCTGATCATGGTTGCCAATGACATAGGTGATTGAATTTTGAGGTCTAGAAACAAATTCTCTAAAAGCTCTGAATACTTCTTCGTGACCCTCGACCATGGATTGCAAAACTTCAAGGGCTACACTTTCTGTCACCACAGTTAGAAAATGTCCCCGGTAATCCACTTGCAAGAAGTTAAGGAAATCTCCATTGATGATGATCTCAACTTCAGAATCCCTGAAGGTACCAGAGGAATAATAGTGTATAAACTCGACAAGTTTTTCGCTGAAAAAGAATTCTTCGAGGTGATTATTAGCTCCGTCACTCAGCAGTCGGCCTTTTCCAAGATGAAGATCGCTGATGATGACTTTGATTCTTCGAGCCACTGGAAAAAAATCCCTTCAATTTGAATTATTCT
The DNA here is from genome assembly GCA_964584655.1 of uncultured Pseudobdellovibrionaceae bacterium. Taxonomy (GTDB): domain Bacteria; phylum Bdellovibrionota; class Bdellovibrionia; order Bdellovibrionales; family Bdellovibrionaceae. Next base: position 6,960 of record CAZPBD010000003.1, read on the forward strand.
GCTTTTTCTTTATCGCTATTCTCAGCTTCAGTCACAGACATTTCATCAATGGGAGATTCTTGTTCAAGATTCGAGAGCGCCACTCGCAAAGCTCGAACGGTTTTTCTCATCTGATCTTGCTGATCTTCCATCGTCTTATTCAAATCTTGAACTTTTGTTCTATACAGATCAAGTTCTGACTTGAATTGATCGACTTTGCGCTGGAGGTCTAGAATTCGATCGTCTTTTGAGCGCATCAAAGCTTGCTTCTCGGCCCGAACAAGTTCTAAGCGATTTTCCAGCTCTCGCTCTCGGACTCTGATTTTTTTGAAATCAGTTTTGATTCGAGAATCCAGCTCTTCGATTTTAGTTTTGGCCTTGGACAGCTCTGAATCTTTGTATTGAAGGTGACCTTTTAAAATTAAGACTTCATTTTTAAATTGAGCAATCACTTCATTTTTTTCTTTTTCAGCTCGAAGGGCTCGGCTTTGTAAGCCTTCCATCTTCTGAGTGATGATTTGCCCCGCAGAAGCCAGATCATCATTGTCTTTGCGTAAGTGATCCACCTCAGCTTCAAGCTCATGGATGCGCTCTTGCGCAACTTTTAATGTTTCGGCCTGTGCAAGACTTGCATCAGCAGCAACGTATGCCTGTCCTTGCCTAGATGGCTTTTGCGCAACAACCTGCGATTTCTCTTGATAGATATGAAGGTTTTGAGGCTTCTTTGCACCCTCAACAGCGATCGTACGATCCACCTGTGATCCCTGAGGAATTGCCTCTGTGGCCACACCGATGTCATTGATGCCCACCGTTTGATCTTGAGTTGATACCACTGGTTTTTGCAGTGGCTTCGGTGGTGCTTCACTCACAGATTTTTTGAGTTCGGCATTTAAATTTGCAAAGGCTGTTGGCATTTGATCAGAATCAACATGAGTTGATCGATCGTAAACTTGTCCTAAAATATCGGCTCGAGCTTTTTCTGGTCTGTCACGGCCGACAGCCAATTCCATTCCTGAAGAGTGATCTTCAGCCTCTGTCTCTGATTCGTCGCCTAATTCAATGCGCGAGTCGTCCTCAATGGCATTGACTTCATCAATGAGTCCTTTCAAGAACTCATTTTCTTCTAAATCGACGATCTTCTTGTTTGCCTTAGGCATACTGATTAGATCGGATTTATTCTAATTTTTCTGAAGACTTATGAGCGATTTCCCAGAAGTTTGTGATACTGAAGCTGTCGGTTCTCGAGTTCGGTTTTGTTGACCTTCAAAATGCCCTTCAGACCAAAGTCCTGAACGGTGAAGCTTGCGACAGTGCTTCCTACGAAACACGCCTTTTTTAGGTCTTCAAATTTAGGTCTTGTTCCAACATGAGACAAATAACCAAAAAATCCGCCGGCGAAAGTGTCCCCTGCGCCCGTGGGATCAATCACTTCTGCAATTGGGAAAGCTGGCAAAACAAACAGACCTTGGTCCTTATGGTTTAAAATTAAACCGTACTCACCACGTTTAATCACGACAGCTTCTGGACCCATTTTGACAAGAGCTTGAGCGGCTGCAATTCCGTTTGTGCAACCAGTGAGCATTTTGCTTTCACCTTCATTGATCAAAAGAACATCTACCTTTTTAATCACTTTCAAAAGGTTTTCCTTTTGAGATTGAATCCAAAAGTTCATGGTGTCCATACCGGTATAGACCGGCGACTGAACTTGATCCAAAACTTTCATCTGCAAAGTGGGATCGATATTAGCTAAAAAAACAAATTTTGAGTCTTTGTAATGAGCTGGCAAAACAGGATCAAAGTCTGCAAAGACATTCAGATCTGTTTTTAAAGTTTGAGCTTCATTTAAGTTGTCATCGTAAAAACCAGACCAGTGAAAGGTTTTACCCGGAGTCACTTTCATGCCAGTTAAATCCACGTCACGGCTTTCTAAAACTTTTTTATCTTGAGCGGCGTAGTCATCACCGACAACACCCACAACACGAACGGGACTGAGGACTGTCGCTGCCACTGAAAAATAATTGGCTGATCCACCCAATGTTTTTTCAACAGAACCAGCTGGAGTTTTAATGCTATCGTAAGCCAAGCTCCCGACGACGAGAATCTGTGACATGTTTTCCCCCTAAAGTGGAATTGGAAATATCCATTTGTCCTGGATGTTCTTTATATGCACTTGTTAACTGCCCGCAGGCTGCAAAAATGTCACGACCCATTGTGCGACGAAGAAGGACGTGTGCTCCCAGGCGCATCAATTCTTTTTGGAAGGCTGCGATGGTGACATCATCCGGTCTCGAGTATTCACTGCCAGGATGCTCGTTGAACGGAATAATATTAATCTTACATCCGATGCCACGAGTGAGGTTGTAGAGCTCTTTTGCGTGAGAGATTTGGTCCGTAATTCCTTTTAATAAAACATATTCGAAGGTGACCAAATCTTTCGTCTGCTGATTGTACTTGCGGCACTCGTTGAGAAGTTGAAGCAAATCCCAACGCTTATTAATCGGCATGATTGAGCTGCGGCTTTCGTCACTGTAACCATTGAGTGAAACGGCAAGTCGGGTTTTGGAAGCTGCCACCCTCCACATTTCTGGCACGATGCCAGACGTGGAAACTGTAATCTTACGACGAGAAAAATTAATTCCCCAATCGTTGGACAAAATTTCGATGGTTTTAAAAACAGACTCTGGATTATCTAAAGGTTCGCCCATGCCCATGAAGACGATATTGGTGATTTTCCAGCCCTCTGGTAAAAGAGACTGGGCTTGCAAAAATTGACCGACGATTTCTTCCGGTGGCTATCTTCTTTTTAGTTTTTGCTTACCTGTGAAAAAAAACCGAAAAGCCATGTTGCAGCCAATTTCAGATGAAATACACAAAGTCATGCGATCATCTGACGGAATCAAAACAGCTTCAACAGATTGTCCTTCACCCATATCAAACAAGAACTTTTGAGTTCCGTCCACAGACTTCAAATGGGTGAGCACTTTAGGAAGATCAAAAGTGAAGAGCGATTTCAACTCAGATCTGAAGTCTTTTGACAGATTGCTCATTTGCTCAAAGTCAGTGGTCTTTTTTTCGTAGACCCATTTGTAAAGCTGCTGAGCCCGGTACTTTTCTTTTCCATGATGCTGAATGAATTTTTCTAAATCGAGAATTGTGAGACCGTAAAAACTTTGTGGACCCGATCGGTCCAACTGAGCCGCAGGCAGTGCTGTCGACATGTAATCAGAAAAAGTAATTTGAGCGGGAGCCCAGGGGACGAGCTTTTCACTGATATTTACGGCCGGCTGTCGTGTCATGTTTTACCTCGGAATGCCCTGGTATCTACCAAAGTTTTGGCCTGGGGAGAAGGTCAATCACCAGAAGGGGCTCAAAATCAAAATCGAGGGAGGATAATTTTCATGCCTGGCCCTGTAGATGGTTTTGACAGGAGCCCGCTATTGTCAGTTGAGGTAGAAATTGAACGACCCGAACAGCAGCTGAATCACTTTCAGGGTGCCCGTTTCTGGCACAAATACTGTTAACAGTACTGTGTTGGAGGAATTTTAACATGAAAAACACTATTTATTCTTTGATCGGGATTTTAAGCCTTGTCATTCTCTCTGGATGCGGCAAAAGCGGTGGCGGATCCTCTAATAGCAATGCAGGTGTGGACGGCACAGTGGCAGTTTGTCCTGTCGGTGCTGTGAACACTCAGTATGGTTGCTTGAATCAAGCGGGTTGCCCGGTGAATCAGGGAAATTTAAACGGACAGTGTGTTCCAGCGGTTGCTCAAACTCAGCAATGTCAGGTTGGATATGTGAGCTCAGCTCAGTACGGATGTCTGCAACAAGGCAGCTGCCCAGTGGGATACGGTCTTTACAACAACCAGTGTGTGGTTGCGACTGGTGTGAACCAAAATCAGTATAATAACGGCGGATACTACAACGGTGGATACAACACAGGTTATCAAGGTGGATACTACCAAGGTGGTTACAATCCTTACCCTAACTACGGTTACGGTTCAGGTGGTTATGGTTACGGTGGCGGTTACGGCGGTGGCTTTGGCTACAGCTATTGCTACTGGTTTTTTGGACAAATGGTTTGTAAGTAATTTTAAAAATTAAGCGATCTTTAAAAAGCCAGTCATGCTTGCAGCAGACTGGCTTTTAGTTCTTCGATCTCGCAAGGGACGCAGCCAATTTTACCTACCACAATCCCAGCCGCATAATTTGCAATTGAGCAGCTCGATAACAAATCCAGTCCACCAGCCAAACCCAATGCAATGGCCGCGATCACAGTATCCCCGGCCCCAGTCACATCAAAAACTTTTTGAGCCCGAGTCGGCACTTTTGAAATTTGATCTTTATCAAAAATACTCATTCCATCTTTACCTTGAGTCAGCACCACTTGCTGAGCCCCCGTCTTCTTTTGAAGTGCTCGACCGGCCTGCTCAACACGGTTAGGATTTTCACGAAGAGAATCAAAATCGAGTCCTGCTAAAATCACGGCTTCGTCGTAGTTGGGTTTGATCAGATCACAGCCCTCGTAAAAGGAGCCTGGATTTTCGCGGTGAGGATCTACAAGAAGTCGTTTATTCTGTTGTTTACACAGACGAGCTAAAGTTTTCATCACGTTTTCAGAGACCACACCTTTCGCGTAATCTTGCAGAATGACGACATCACATTGGCTGACTTGGTTTTCAAAAACCTGAAGAAGTTTTTTTTCGGTGACTTCGGATAAATATTTTCTGAGCTCATAGTCCACTCGAACAATGTGATGGGGCCCCGCCATAATTCGCATTTTCCGAGTGGTCGGGCGGCTGGAGTCACTGACCACAGAATCCCAAGCGATGTTGGATTTTGCGCAAAGCTCTTTAAGCTTTTGCGCGCCTTCGTCTGCGCCCACGACAGAGAGTAAAATAGGAATACCACCCAGGCTTGCCACGTTTTGAGCCACGTTTGCAGAAAGCCCAAGTCTAAGATCCTCTTGATCCACATCCAAAACAGGCACTGGCGCTTCAGGGGAAATTCTGCGTACTTGACCCAAAACATACTCATCAAGCCCCACATCACCTAGGATCAAGACTTTTTTATTTTTGAAAGTTTCTAATTTAGTTAGCAAAGATTTTGAGTTCATTATTCACTCCTAACAAAAGGCCAAGTCACTGTCATCGAAGTTCCCTGCTTTTGATAATGAATTCTTAAATTGGTCGAGAACCATCGATTCAATGCTCCCATTTCATAGGGGCCCAATGGGTACTTTTCAAATTTGAAATCCACCTGCTGCTTCAGAAC
>CAZPBD010000003.1:12311-28716 GCA_964584655.1 uncultured Pseudobdellovibrionaceae bacterium
AAAAAGTAATCATCAGAATTTTTTATAAACGCAGGCTCTTGGACATTAAATAAAGCTGATTCTTTTTTAAAATTCGTTTTGTTCACAGCAAGGACCTTTTGCGGAAGTCCAAAAAATCCAGAGTAGATTTCAGGCCGAAACTTTTTTGCTTCCTGAAAACGACTTCGTGCCCAAAATTCCAATGGGAATTTTAATATTCCCTGATTAAACAATTGATCGAAGGTTGGTTTTAAATTGATCAGAGGACAAAGTCCCAAAAACGACTGGATCAGATTCTGATTTCTTTGAGCCGGTTGAAGCCATGCTGCGGTCAAGACACCTTGGCCACCCAAACTGAGACCTACAAAATGCAGACTTTCAATCAGTCCGGAAATTTTATGGGCAGGATTTCTTAAATATTGAGCCAGCCAAATATTCTGATAACCTTCTGCGATTCCCCCCAGATCCGTTGTTTTATTATTGGCAATAAAATCGGTGCTGGTCATATTTTCGATCACTAACAAATGAAAAAACCCACGTTCAAACATATGGTAGTAAAAAAATCGTTCTGCAAAAGACTCTTCAACATTTCCTGTGATTCCCATTCTCAAAATCACAAAGGGCCTTGGCTTTTCATCTTTTAAAGCCAAGGCAGCTTTGATCTTTTGCCCGTTTGGCAAATGAATCACAGTGCGCCTTAAAAACGGATTTTCATCCAAATTGTACTTCATAGCAAACATGCCCAGAACGCCAAGATGAGGAGGACCAAAGGATTTGATGGATTCCGAACCACATTGCTCCGAATACTTTTGGTAAACGTAATTAAACTGCTGATCTGTTTGAGTGCGCTGAAGATGATATTGAAGGTCCGAGGCTGAGCAACTCGGCGTGAGTCTGGCCAAATGATCCCGTGGATCCCAAGCCAACCAATCATTCAACAAGGTATGCACCCAACCAGGGTGTCGACCCGCTGTGACATCTTGCCATTTCGAGCCTGCTTTCGGGAACTCGAACTCTGGAGTTTGATATTGATTCACCCAGCTTGGTTTTTCCAAACCTTGAGAATGGGCCTGCGGGCCCCATGTCAGAGAGCTAAAAAGAACTAAACTAAGAGTCTTAAAACTGATTCGAAACGTCATATTTTTACCCGTGACAGCCCAATTAGGCTTCTCTACACTCTCACTCACGAAATAACCATAAGTCTATAAATATCAATCGCTTAATAAGGTGCAAACATGGAAAATAGTATGAATACTCAATTCGCCCCATCTGAAGCTCATATGGATGGCCCCCTTTTTCGTAATGCTCTTCAAAATCTCAATGAGTGTGCGAAAATTATTAAATGTGATCCCAATGTTTTAGAAAGACTTCGCAGACCTCGTCGTTCAATCACTGTTTCAATTCCTGTCCGTATGGATGACTACTCAGTCAAAGTATTTACAGGCTACCGCGTGCAATACAACGCAACCTTAGGCCCCTTCAAAGGCGGAATTCGTTATCACCAAAATGTGGACCTTCCAGAAGTGGTTGGACTCGCAGCTCTCATGACATTCAAAAACTCAGTTTTAGGATTACCTCTTGGCGGCGCTAAGGGAGGCGTGGCAGTAGATCCCGGAAAACTTTCACGCACTGAAAATCAAAATTTAACAAGACGGTTCACAACTGAAATTTCTCACTTCATCGGACCCACCAAAGATATTCCAGCTCCAGACGTAGGAACAAATCCTCAAACCATGGCTTGGATGATGGACACTTATTCTCAGGAACATGGCGGTTATGCACAGCCTGCCGTGGTCACAGGCAAGCCTGTTGATATTGGTGGTTCTTTGGGAAGAAATCACGCCACAGGACTTGGCGCTGTTTACGTTGCAGAAAAGGCCTTCGAGAAAAAAGGGCGCACCATGAAGGATGCGAAAATTGTTATTCAAGGTTTTGGAAACGTGGGATCTTTCGCAGCCCTTTTTGCTTTCGAGCGTGGAGCAAAAATTATCGCTGTCAGTGATGTGAACGGTGGAATTTTTAATGGTGATGGTTTGGATATTCCAAAACTGATGGAGTATGTCCAACAAACAAAATCAATCAAAGGATTTCCGGGGACAACAGTCATCGGCAACGAAGCTCTGTTAGAACTCGATTGTGATGCTCTCTTTCCTTGTGCCCTGGAAAATCAAATCGACACTCACAACGCTGAACGAATTAAAGCTAAAATGATCATCGAAGGTGCCAATGGCCCTGTGACCAATTCTGCAACTAAGATTTTAACTGAGCGTGGAATTTTTATTGCTCCAGATGTGATCGCCAACGGTGGTGGTGTGATTGTTTCTTATTTTGAATGGGTTCAAGACGTGATGTCTTTCTTTTGGGATGAAGATGAAATCAACGGAAGACTGAAAACGATTATCACAAAAGCATTCGAAAACGTTTACAAGTTCCAACAGGAAAAACAAATCGATATGCGTTTAGCTGCCATGTCTTGTTCGGTTCAAAGACTCGAGCGAGCCATGCTTCTTCGTGGACTTTATCCTCGATGATCAAACCTTGGCTGTGGTTTCCTGCCCAACTGGCTCACGCAGTTAGTGGTTTTGGTGTCGAAGCTGCAGCCTACTTAGCAGATGATTTTGATTATAAGTGGAAACCATTTCGATGGAATGGTTTCGAGTTCAGAAATTCCTTGGGAATTGCCGGTGGTCTGGACAAAAATGCAGAGCAAATTCATGCCTGGCAAAAATTAGGCGCTGGCTTCATCGAAGTGGGCACTGTTACTCCTCAACCTCAAGATCCTAATCCGGGTAAAATCATTGGCCGAGACAATGAAAGTTTAGCTTTGTGGAACAAAATGGGCTTTCCATCAAAAGGAGTCGACTTTGTTTCGGAAGAACTTCGTTTTACAGATCGCTCAGTCCCCCTCTTTGTTAATATCGGAAAAAATAGAACGACTCCGAATGAAAAGGCTTTCGAAGATTACGTCAGTTTAACAATTAAATTAAGACCTCAGGCTGACGTACTTGTGGTGAATATTTCCTCTCCGAACACCGCTGGCCTTCGAGATCTTTTTAAGCCTGAATTTTTAGAAAAAGGTCTGAAGTCTGTCGTTAAAGCTGCCATTTACACACCTGTTCTTCTGAAATTTTCCCCTGATATGACAGATCAGGAACTCAAAGAAACTTTAAAAATTGCTGTCGCCTGTGGAGTTGCCGGTTTTATCATGACCAACACAACAACTCACAGAAATCCAGGTTCACCTTTTCCCGTCGATGGTGGAGTTTCTGGCAAACCACTCCAACAGGCCTCAGTTCGAGCTCTCGAAAAAATCCAAGAATTTTTAGGACCCGAAAGAAGTTCGTTGCTACTTGTTAATTGCGGGGGTGTCATGACATCGGCTGATGTTTTTGACAGACTGAAGCGTGGGGCAGATTTAGTGCAAGTCTATTCGGCCCTTGTTTTTAATGGACCCGGCTTTTTGAAAGAAGTGGCAATCGAATGGAAAAAACTCAAGTCCGGCGCACACGCTTAAAAAAGATCCAATGGATCCCAGTGGTGGCGGGTTTTTTAAAGAAAGAAAATCGCATTCTTGTCGGCCAACGTCCCGAAAACAATTCTCTAGCAGGTCTCTGGGAATTTCCAGGTGGAAAAATTGAATTGGGTGAGTCTCCCGAAGAAGCTCTGATTCGAGAACTTTCTGAAGAGCTCGGCATTCAAGCTGAAATTGGTGAGCTCAAATTAAGTGTGACCCATTCCTATAACGATGTCGGCATTGTGATTTTATTTTATGAAGTTCTGTTTTGGAAGGGTGAACCCAAAGCTAAGCATCACTTGATGCTGGATTGGATTTACCCGGAAGAGCTCAAAGAAAGATCAATTCCAGAGGCTAACAAAAAAGTTCTTCCAAAAATTTTCAAAGCTTTGGGTGTTCCGTGGCGCAAATCTTCTTAATTGCAAGAACTAACGATGATGTCCTGAACTCCTTTCAAACAAGCCTGATGTCAGATCAGCAAAGTGTTCACACCTTTTTAACAGGTGCTAACAACTTCCAAGCCTACTTTCATATTTTCACATCCTATCTTCGGCTGCAGCCGGATCTACTTTATTTTCTATTACCAAACGAAAAAATTAATTTAACTGAGCGTCTGTTGTTTAAAACTTTAGCGAATCTTCCCAACATCAAAGTGGCCGTGTCGATGACGGACAAAGTTCAAATTCATAAATCCAGAGGCCTCAGCCAACTGATGAAACGAGCTGATTTTTTAACTTTAGCCAGCCGAGATTGTTTATCCAGCATGCGAGGATTTTCATCCAGTAGTAAGCGGCAATTTCGAGCTTTATTAACTCCTCAGGTTTTGATTCAAGAAACCCCATCTGATAAAAAATCAGAAGTTTTTGATTTTATAAAATATTTGTCCAAAGAAAAACTCTGGGTGACGCCGTGGGATTTGAAATACTTTATCCAGCACCTCTCTTTTTTTGAAGGCATGGCGAAACAAAAAACTTGGGTGTTTACAGGCGATCGATCTCATTGGAGTTTCCATGATCATCAGTGGTTCCAAGAATGCACAAAAAGTTGGAACTATAAGCCCATCTGGTTTCACTTCAATCATGATGCTGACGTGGCAGAACTTCTTAAACAAAGCGAAGTTTTTCTGATGGCAGGTCTTGAGTTCAGCCCTTTGAAGTTAGGCAGATTCAGTCAATTGGCTGCCATGACTGGCGTGTTTACCATTTTAGACACTCATCAAATCGAAGCTTTCTCTGGACTTTGGACCGTGAACGAGAATTGCGAATTGATCGAAAAGGATCAGGTTCAATCCACACTTGTAAATTCTTGGCCAACTCGATTTTCCAATGAAAAGGTTTACCGAAAAAAACCCAGATCTGCTGGTCGAGCCATTGACGAGTCTATGAACCAATTGAATCGATGGATCAGCCAAACTTTACTGGCGTAACTTCTGTTGTTCTATTAATCTTGAGACAGTATGTCTTCCTCTAAACTTCGAGTTTTATTAGTTGGTTCCCGATTTCAAGTGCTCAGTCGAGCCTCGGATGGTGGCTTTCTTTGGCCCATGGCTCGAAGCTTGGCTCGTAAGGGTTTAGATGTGACTGTTTTTTCCAGCCAAAGCTCCATGGGAAAAAACTTTATCGAACGTGACGGAGTTAAAACCTACTTTTTGCAAGACAAAGATTCACCTTTTAGAAACGTGAATTTTGACGAAGCCTGCCTTCGAAAATTTACCGAGCTTCACACTCTGAATCCGTTTCACATCGTGCATGGTTTAGACAGCGGCGCTTTAAAAATTGCGAAGCAAAAAAAACGATTTAAGATCGGTGTGGCCTTTGATGTGGAAGCCACTCAGATGAGCCAAATCTTTTCCATCCTAGGGCGCGGCCATGAAACGCTGGGCTCACTTCTTCAAATGGGTGTTGCACTCGCTTATAAATTTTTATCCACATACTTTTCTGCAGACCGAGAACTTTTATCTACAGCCGATGGAATGTTTGTGGCCCATCCTCAACAAAGATTTTTGTTGGAAAGATATTATCTTTATCCAGAAATGAAGATTCACACTTTGCCTTACGGTTTGGAACTGAGCGATTTCAAAGGCCTTGACGACCCCCAAGCTGTGAAAAAAACCTGGAACTTAGCTGAAAATTCTCAAGTGGCAGTGACCTTCTCAGACCTCAATGAAATCCAAGAGCTCATGCATTTACTTGCAGGCTTTGAAAAGGTCGCAATCAAAAAGCCGTCTTCGTATTTGCTCATCATCGGAAACGGGCCGTTGTTTAAAGAAGTGGAATATGAAATTTTGCAAAAGGCTTTAGGCCGCAGAGTTTTACTTTTGGGTGCAATCCCCGAAGAGCAAGCTCTCGACCTTGTTTCGATTAGCGATGTTTATATTAACTTGAGCTCTCGAACGACGGGTTTTGAAACTTCACTGATTGAAGCCATGGCTCAGAAAAAAGTGATCATTGGATCTGAGGTCAGCCCGATTTCTCATATTATTGAAGATGGGGTCGACGGATTTCTACTCAGGCCAGCGGATAAAGAATCTTTGGCCAATCTTCTGATCGAAATTTTTTCGGGCTCAATTCCCACAAAAGAGCTTGGGGAACGGGCTCGAGCTAAGGTTGTCGAGCTATTTGATGTGAAGAAAATGACGGATCTGGCGATTAATGCATATGGTCAGATATTAACCAGTGCAGGCCTCAAGATTCCTCTACTAAATGCTTCGCATCAGCAAAAAGATTTACCTTTTTAAAATGAAGTCATGTAATTAAAGTAGAGTCGAATCAATAACTTATATTAGGCTATGGCTGCCACAAGTTAAGGGACACAATGACTATTACAAAAGCAGAGTTGATCAATGTTGTGGCAGAAAAGGCGGGTATCACTCGCGTTAAAGCTGAAACTGTTGTGAACACGATTTTTGATTCCATGGTGGAAGCTTTGCTTCGCGATGATCGAATTGAAATCCGTGGCTTCGGCTCTTTTGTAAACCGTGAATATAAAGCCTATAAAGGTCGCAATCCCCGAACCGGCGAAGTCATCGACGTGGAAGAAAAAAAGCTTCCGTTCTTTAAAGTCGGAAAAGAACTCAAAGACGAAATTAATAAGGCTGAATAACCAGTGATTTAGGTTTCTATATCTACGGCGAAGTAAAGCACTCAAGTGTTTTCGAAACTAACTTTTTGGCCTTTTTATCAAATTCGAACTGCATGATATTCGACCAAGGCAAATGATCAATGGGCCCACCCTCTTTGCCTTTTACGGAAAATATAAATCGACACAAGTTTTCAGTTTCCTCAGGCTTACACTCCAGGCGATAAGAGCTTTCCTTACCACTTTTAACATCTGTCTTTGCCGCTAAATGCAAAAATTCTGTGACGTTTTTGAGTCCACAACTATCTTTGACGAACTTAAGCTTTGCGGATTCTTTTGAGAGAATTGATTTCAAGACTGAATCAGTAAGGTCGTTTGCAAATGCCTGTGAACAGATCAAAGTTAGAAGAGTTAAATATTTCATTTTTATATTCTTTCTTGAAACGGAAATAGTCTGGTTTCTTGAATTGTCTTAATCCCGTGCAAAGCCATAAATAATCGATCAAGACCTAGTGCAACTCCTGCCGATGGTGGCATTCCCATCTCGAGGGCTTGAAAAAATTCTTCATCCAGTTGAATTTCAGATTTTGAAGTTCGTTTTTTTAAATCCTCAGCGGCGCGATTGCGTTGCTCTACGGGATCATTCAATTCATCAAAGGCATTGGCGAGCTCCATGCCCTGCCAATACATCTCGAAGCGCAGGGCCCAGCCCTTTTCGTCTCGTCTGGCAAGTGCCGCCTGAAAGGGTGGGTACTTTTCTACGAAAGTGATTTCATCAGCAACAAATGTAGATTCTATTTTTTCGAGCATGATCAGAAAGAATAAATCATCGATTGAAAAATCGTCTGTCACTCGAAGCTCGAGTGATTTCGCAAGTGCTAGATAATCATTTCTTGTCCACTCAGGCGTCAATTCTGCATTCAGAATCGATTTAAAAAGTTGAGGGATTGTGTAACTGACAACTTTTGAAGGCCTTTTTAATTTTAAAGTTTTTGAGAGCTTTGAGATCAAATCCACGCAGTCCACTTGAATACGCTCTAGGTCAGAAAAACTTCTGTACCATTCCAACATCCAAAATTCGGGTTGATGAAGATCTGTCAGCTCAGAATTTCTGTAGCATTTTGCGATTTCAAAAACTTGGCTGAAATCTCGAGCCAGAGCTTTTTTTAAATGCAGCTCGGGGGAAGTTGGAAAGAATCGCTTTACAGACATTTGCCCAACGTTAACTTCAGTGGAAAAAGATTCGATTGTGGGCTCAGTGCCTGGGCAAACCACAAGGCTGGGGGTGGGAACATGGATAAATTGCTTCTCTAAAAAGTACTTCTGAGTCTGAAAGAAAAAGTCTGACCACTTTTTTGCCATGTCTTTTGAGTTTTTAAATTCTGGCTGGCGGGTCGAAGGTGTCACACGAATGAGCTGATCTAGCTGATCTATCGCCACCCAGTCCCCGACTTTGATTTCAGCAAATTCTTCTTTGTAACGAGTTTTAAAAGCTTCACCGTTTGAAAATTCAATCGAGATATAAACCGATTCCGTGCTGAGTTTCTGAATTCTTCCCCATTTTTTCCAATGGTGGTCAAAGGCCAAATACTTCATTTTAAATCCGAAGGCAAAATTTCGTCAGTAATGATACTTGCGACCTTTTGGTTGCCTTTCAAAATCTTCGCAAATGACAGATCATTCAAAGTCCAAACGGCTTTCCGGTTGGACGGAATTTCTTTGTAGTGATCCAAATCTTCCCATCGCACATTGATGAAGTGAGGTTTTACTAAGGACAGAAATGACATTTCTTTTAAAAAGATCGAGTACTCTTTTTCCTGTGTCACAAGCAATGCTCTTGGAATTTCAGGAGCCAATTGTTTGAGCCAACTCAAAGAAAACGGATTAAAGCTGGAAAACAGAATTCTTTCTTTCCAGTTCGAGTGTTTTTTAAAATAGGCAATTAGCTGCTCTTCCAGTGCAAATTGGGTTTTAGTTTCATTTTTAATTTCTAAGTTAAACAGTAATTGTTTGGGAGCCTGTTCAAAAAGTTCTGTCAATGTTGTGACTGGTATCAAATTTTGAATCTCAGCGAGCGTCAGGTCAGAAATTTTAAAGACCTGGTCTGTGTCCAAAATTTGCAAATCATGAAAAAGAATAATTTGTTTATCCTTGGTCAGACGTAAATCCAGCTCTGACATTTCAAATTTTTGAGCGGAGGCAGCCTGTGCTGAACCTAAGGAGTTCTGGGGTTGACCCTTTGTCCAATATCCACGGTGTGCTTGTAAAAATGGAAGTTGGAACGGAACTTCATCAAGGGACGACCATTGTTTTTCATCGAAAGCAAAGTGCGACAATCGAATCATAAATCCTTATTTCTGGGCTTAAATCCAGAGCCCAACATTCATAAAAACTGCTACTCTTTATATATATGAAATTTGTCTCTTTCGTCATCCTATTCTTGTCATTTCAAGCCCTGGCTCAGACCCCTTCTTGGCCAAGTCTGGTGATCAAAAATCACAATCAAAAAACACTGGCGCAGGTTTGTAAAAATACATCTGATCGAATTCAAAAAAAGATATGCAAATCTTTGAAGAAGCCTGAGCTCGAAGAATCAAAGAAAATTAAGTGGACCATCGAAGATAAACTGACCGCTCGCTTGCGGTACTTGGATGCAGATATAAAAGTTCGCAGAACAAATGAACCTTCGACCTATTTGGTGAATCGGAAATCGTTGTATTTAGAAGAGGTTGAATCTTTCGAGGATTTGAAGAAAAAATTCACAAAACTTTCAGGACAAGAAAATAAATTGGCCACAGCTGCTGCACTCCTAATGATTTATGAAGCCTCGGAACACCAATCCTGCCAAGTTGCACAGAAAATTGTAAGCCAGTGTTTAAAAATCAAAGATGCAAAGGCAGATCAGCTGCAAAAGCCGAATTTTCAAAAAGCTTTTCAGGTGATCACAACAGAATCTGAAAAGTTAAATCAGCTCAATACTTACCTATCTCCAAGTAAAAAGGACTCACTGAACCAGTGTGCGTGCAAAAACAATCGATGTGGACTCTCGAAAGATGCCAAATTGAATATCGCGAAAGATTACAGTCTCTGTTTGAAAGAAGTGAAATCCATCGCCAAACAAATGAAGAAAGAAAAAATCGAAAATGAAGGGTTTGCGGAATTTGTAAAAACGGTTCAAGCCCTTGAAAAACGCGAGAAGCCCCGAGTTCCTGCCCTTTTCAAAGAGGAATCCTACAAAGAATAACCCACCACACGCAAAGGCCATCATATGAAGTTTGCATCACTTGTCATTTTACTTATTCTTCCCACATCCGTTTGGTCACAAGTGGAAGCCACGAAGAAGGATCCCGTCTTAGCGATCATCGAGCAAACCTCTGAAGAAAATCAAAAAAAGATCACGCCTCCCGAATATCAGGATTTGTATGGGCTCAGTGCAGAGCTTGGGTTCCCTCATCCGATAAACTTAGCAGCTCAGTATTTTCACAGCAGTCGCAAGTTCAGCTTAGAATTGGCTGTCGGCTCAACCCCTTTAACAATCGACGGCGCTGACACCCGAGTCGAAAATCAAGAGATGACATTTCGCTGGCACCCGGAAGCGCGAGCTTTTTATTTTGGTTTGGCATTTGGAAACCAAAAGTTAGAGGTCAAGGACTCTGACACAGTCTCTGGTCAATTGGTGACTGTTCAGGTTGATATCAAGTCACAGTATGTAAAGCCGGTGATCGGCTGGCTGTGGGGAGCTCAAAATGGTGGCTTCTTTTACGGTTTTGAATTGGGCTGGCAATTTCCATCTAATAATAAAACGAAAATTACAACCAGTCAGGATTTCACTGGCAATCCTGACTATGACCAGCTCATTGACGATATTAATGAGGTCGCTGATCTGATTGGCAAATCTTCGGTTCCCAATATTGGGCTTATCAAAGTGGGATGGTTTTTTTAAAATTATCAAACTGATGCGTCCTGAATTCAACTGACCACATTTCTTGAGCCTTCTCATTATCTAATAGATAATAAGGGTGTCGAACTTTTGTTGACCGATCAAAGTGAGACATCTTTAAAAAAGAGGTAGGTGCATCGTGGGATCTGACAAAAGAAATACAATTTTAATTGTCAGTGGAGACAAAGTTAAGACTCAAAAACTGACAGACATCCTGAGCAAAAATTTTTCTGCGGTCTCCGTCTTTCAAAGTCAAGACTGGGCGGAAGCTAAATATAAGCTTGCAAACGTCAATCCTAAAGTTGTTTTTGTTGATGAGTACCTCCCTTCAGGTTCGGGAATCGAAATCGTATCAAAAATTTTAAAGGACCGTGGAAATAAGGAAGTTTCCATAGTCATCATGTCTGCAGTTGCCGATCATGACAAATTTGCAAATGAAGTGATCCAAGGCAGAATTTCTTTTCTCACTGAGTCGGACCGCGAGGTTGCAGTCGTTCAAAGCTTATCTAAAATTATGACGCCGATTCGAAAAGTGCCTGATGCTAATTTTGAAATAAAAATCCTGAATCCTGGCGAAAGACTTTTTCTAGAAGGTGATTTAACAGAATTTGTCTACATCGTGAAGCGAGGTGAAATGAAAGCCTTTGCAAAGGATATCGATGGCGGCAAGATTGATCTGGGAGAAATTAAAGCCGGCGAATTTGTCGGAGAGATGGGACATTTCAATCACGAACCCCGATCTGCGACCGTCGAAGCCATGACAGAAGTTGAGCTGATCGCAATTCCCCATGTTTCATTAGAGAATGTTATTTTCGCTCGACCCTCTTGGGCCAAGGCACTTGTAAAGACACTTTCACAACGTTTACGACGAGCCAACAAAGCTTTGGCTGGGTAAATTTAATCCACCGAACAAATTCCAACATCTTGAAGTTTTCGAAGCCCTTCGATCACATCTGAAGTTGTCGAGATCCCAAATCTGGCCACATCGGCCACCACGATTTGATGCTTGGCAAAGGCTCGACTTGAAAAGTGCTCTGTGACAACCTCACAGGGCAAACTTAAAATTTTGCAGCGACCTTCAGAAACCAGAGCTTGTACTTTTTCGACCAACGATGAAATTGAAAGCATGGCGGGTTCACGTGCTGCAAAATGGCAATTTGGAAGTGATTCGTTTTGTAATTCGCTTGAAAAACTTCGAATTGAAATTGTGTGGATCACAACAAAAATAAGAAGGGCAAGTATTCGAAGTCCGATTTTTTCTTTCACAAACAACCTCCTGTTGAACACCATTTTAAAAAAAGTGTCATTCCGTCCCTGATTTCTGCATGAAATCAGCTGTTAAATGTCTAGAAGCAACTCAAATGCCAAATTAATTGAGTCATTGGGTGACTCTTTAATTAAGCCATGTCAAAACGGTGAAAAATCTTGTAGAAGGAAAATCTAAATTATGACTTGGGTTCACCATATCACAGAAAAAACCACATACCGAACTATTCGCAATGAAAAATTAGAGGAAAGTCTAACTGTTGTTGATCAGGGTGTACGGGTCGAGGTTATGGAAAATGGCGTCATGGGTTATGCTGGAACTCAAGACCTGTCCAGCACTGGAATTGAACTTGCGACCACTAAAGCTCGTGCTCTAGCGAAAGCCTCTGGAAAGAATCCGCTCTTTCAATTTTCAAAAGACGTTCGTCCGCGTGCAGTGGGTCAATACAAATCACCAATTCAAAAACCAATAGATTCCATCGGACTCGAAGCCTTGATGTCACTTCTAACTGACTGCTCTGCCGCCATGAAAGCCTCTGATGAAGTGGTTCAACGATCGGCCGGAGTGACCATCGTTGAAACTCAAATTCACAGTAAAGGTCCAGATGGGCATGAAACTGTCCAAGATTTCTCGATCATTAGTTTGAACATTTCAGCCACAGCTCAGCGCGGATCTGAAATCCAGACTCGAACTTTGCATGGTCGAAGTGCGGGTTACCAAATTGGCAGCGAGCTTTTTTCTCGACACCGACTGATTCCGAACTGTGAAATGGTCGGTCGCCAAGCCCTCGAGCTTCTGTCTGCCGAAAATTGTCCGTCAGACACTTTGGATTTACTGGTTGCGCCTGACCAAATGTACATTCAAATCCATGAATCCATTGGTCACCCTTTGGAATTGGATCGAATCCTAGGAGACGAAAGAAATTTTGCAGGCTGGAGCTTCGTTCAACCAGAAGACTTTGGAAAACTTCAATATGGCTCTCCCCTGATGAATATCACTTTTGATCCCACTCGATTTGGCGAATTGGCCAGTTACAGTTTTGATGACAGCGGCATGAAAGCTTCTAAAGAATTTTTGATTCAAGAGGGAAAACTTGTTCGAGCTCTTGGCGGTTTAGAATCTCAAGAGCGCTCTGGCATTCCAGGGGTCGCCAACTTCAGATCTTCAAGCTGGAACCGTGCGCCCATTGATCGAATGGCTAACATCAATTTGGAAACTGGAACCTCAGAGACCGAAGAAATGATTCAATCCATGAAAAAGGGTTTGATCGTTCACTCAAACAGATCCTGGTCCATTGATGACTATCGGGACAAGTTTCAATTCGGTTGCGAGTACGGACAATGGGTCGAAGATGGCAAAATTAAAAAGATTGTCAAAAATCCCAATTACCGAGGTCGCACATTGGACTTCTGGCGAAATCTGGCAATGGTGGGAAAAGACTCTGAAACTTTTGGAACACTTTACTGCGGAAAAGGCGAACCTTCGCAAATCATTCGTGTCGGTCACTCGTCACCCTATTGCTTATTTAAAAACATTGAAGTTTTCGGTGGAGGCTAATGATGACTTGGCAAAATAAAATTCAAGATTCATTTGAAAAAAACACTTCTGATATCTTGAAAAGCTTAGATCCGCAGCTTCAACTTTCCTTCTATCTGGAAGCTGAAGCTAGCGAATTCGTCAGATTTTCTAAATCCAAAGTCAGACAGGCGACCACGGTTGATCAATCCAAAGTCACTCTGACGTTACAAAGCTCAAAAAAAATCAGCCGCATCTGTTTTCCTATGACAGGAGCTCAGGACGAAGATCGCAAACGTTTTCAAGTTTACTTCGGAAAAGCCAAACAAGAACTGAATCAGCTTCCTGAAAATCCATTTCCTGTTTCTTTTCCTGCGACAGGAACTTCATTTAAGAAATTTGAAGCTCAAACTCCGACTGCTGAATTTATCATTGATAAAATTAAAACTGACACTCAAAGTGACGATTTTGTCGGCTACTTGGCTTCAGGCCCAATGATTCGAGCGATCAAAAATTCCAGCGGCACCAATCACTGGTACTCAACGGCTCTCTATTTTGTGGACTATTCCATGTTCGAGGGCAAAAACGCAGTGACAGCCACAGTGGCCGGCTCCAATTGGAACGAACCAGAATGGCAACAGTCCTTAAAAGATTCTCGTACTTTTTTGCATCAAATGCGAAAACCCAAGAAAACTTTACCGAAGGGTGATTACAGAACCTATCTTGCTCCCTCTGCTTTAGCTGAGTTGATTTCAACAGCCTGTTGGGGTGGCTTTTCTCATGCAGCTTACAAACAGGGTCAAAGTGGCCTTCGACTTCTTTTTGATGGGGCTCAAAGTTTTTCTCAGAAGGTGACCGCAGTTGACAATTTTGAACTGGGACTTCATCAGCCCTTTAATTCCTTAGGTGAAATGGTTCCAACAAAATTGAGTTTAATTCAAAGCGGCAAAGGGCAAAAACTGATCGTGTCCGCAAAGTCTGCCAATGAATACAAGGTCGAGTCGACAGGTGGTGATGAATCTGAGTCTCCGAAATCTCTGGAGATTTTACCAGGTCACTTGAAAAGAGAAGATTTGTTCAAAGAAATCGGAACTGGACTTTTTTTATCGAACCTTCACTACGTCAATTGGTCTGATCCCAAGACGGCCCGGATGACAGGTATGACTCGATACGCATGTTTCTGGATCGAAAACGGTGACATCGTCGCTCCCCTGCAGGATATGCGCTTTGATGTCAGTCTTTATGATATTCTCGGATCTGGCCTTGTCGAGCTGACTGATTTCCAAGAAACTCTGGTGAACAATTTGACCTACGAAAGCAGAGGCCTAGGTGGGAAGAAACTACCCGGTGCTTTGATTAACGGATTCAAACTGACATTGTAAGATGATAATTTGATTTTTTCTCGAATCAACTGTAACTAGTAACAAGCCTTTCAACAACAGGAGACCACAAATGAACGCGATTACAAAATTAATCGAAAATCTCTCTCAGAATTCAAACGTAAAAAGATTTCTTTCTGATTTTGATAAGCTCAGCCAAGATTTAAAAAAGCTGCAACTCGATTTGAATAAAAAGCTGAACTCTGAAAAAGAATCAGTGATCAAAAAAGCTCGAAGCGAATATCAAAAAATTCTTTCGAAAGTGAAGACGGCTGAAAAAGACCTGAACAAAGAAGTGAATCAAGCTATTGTTAAAATTAAAAAGTCAGCTGACAAAGTTGAAAAAAACTTGAACCAGTACAAGAAAAAAGCCAACCAGCAGAAACTGAAAGCTGAAAAGATTCTTAAAGGAAAAGCGACAACTAAGAAAATGGCTCCAAAACCTAAAGCAAAGACTTCTAAGAAGAAGACGACTCGAAAAGCTTAATATCTTAGCTCGCGAAAATTTCTTGTATTTAGCCTTTGGCTTAACTGAATAGGCAGGCAATTAACTCTAAGGTTCTGCCAATTGCTCCCAGCCCGACAGTCTTGGTCCATGCCTGGTGACATCCTATTGTTAAGATGTCATCAGCCCCGTCTAGGTCTATTGACCTCTATCATTCCATCATGATTTCATAGTTCCAACAGCCCCCATTCACACAAATAACAGGAGACTTTATGAAAAGTTTTTTTTTAGTGCTATTGGTTTCAATGATGACCTCAATGGCTCAAGCGGGATTCTATCTCGAGCCCTATTTAGGCTACGACTCTTCCACCTCAGAAGGTGATGTGACCCTTACATCTCCGTCCGCATCTGTTGTCGGTATTGACGTCGAAGAGGCCGGAGTCCGTTTCGGTGCAAAGATCGGTTACTCCACTGACTCATGGATTTTTGGAATTGACGCTTTGACTGGCGAGCTCGCAGACGAAGACGATGATAAAACCACACACACAGACGCTGGTTTGTTTGTGGCTTATCGATTCGACAAGAAGTATTCGGCTTCTTTGGGTTACAATGCCACAAGTAGTATTAAAACTGATGACTTTGAGTTAACAGGATCTGGCTTTCGATTGGGCATCGGTGCTCAAGTACACGAAAGAATTAAAATCAATGTGGACTACATCATGGCAACTCTTGATGAACTGGATTACACGGGCGTTGAGGGAAAATCTGATATCGAGGTCAGCTCGGTCGTTGTTAGTGTTGGTTTTCCCTTCGAGTTTTAATTGAGCACTTGTTTTTTGAACTCTTGATCTAAATATTTTTTATCACTGAACTTAGGCCAAAGCTCAAAACTTTGGCCTTTGTCGTTTGCTATCTCAGCAACTCTGCCCGCATTGTAATTGAGTATTTTTTGGGTCTGATATTTTGAGATTGGATCCTTATAGGCCTCACCCGGCGTGATGATTTTCCATCCCTTTTTTACCAATTCATTCACTAAATCTTCAATGAAAAGTGCATTCAAATCTGTTTCGTGAAGTAAAAAGACGTGTTTGGGTGACCTTCCCAAAGCTTGAAGTGCCATCTGATCGTAGTATTCAGCAGAATCAATCAAAACACTGACGTAATACTTTTTTAACTTTTCAAAATCAATTTTCACTTTATTTTTTAAAGCGATCTGAAATTGTTCTTCCATGTACCAATCACTATTGTCCACAGTGATATAAGCATTGAAATACTTTTTATCCATCAA
>CAZPBD010000003.1:28816-52221 GCA_964584655.1 uncultured Pseudobdellovibrionaceae bacterium
ACTGAAAAGAAGGCAGCTTGAGTGACTTTTGCTTTTTTCAAACCTTCGATCAGCTTTTGAGCTCGTGTGGGTCCATCAAAGTAGCCTTTCGCATGCCTAGGAGAATCATCAAACGTGATGGCAATTTCTTTAGCCTCTGCGAAACACATCAAAAATAAAAATAGGATTTTCATAATTGAGAAGTCTATTTCTTAATATTGGGAACTGTATAGAGAAAATCTGAAGCTATCAGTCGATTGAGACCCATTTAACAGGTCATCGTCGAAGATAAACATTTTATGCATGTTAAGATTTCATTTTTGCACTCTTAATTGAAAAGAAAGTCATTTATACCCGTCCTACAAAGCCTTTAAAGAAATCACTTTTTAAAGGTTCAAACGAGGTCGCTATGTCTCAATTGTTTGTTCTTCTCAGTGTTTTATTTTCTGTTTCTGCTTGGGCCATTGATACGGCAAAATGCCCATCGGTAATCCCTTTGAACATTCAGATCACAAAAATTTACAAAAGTTCAATCTACCGGAACACGCCGGGGTGGAAGGAGGCTCAAGCTTCTCTTAACTCTGTGGATAGCATTGAATCACGATTAAAATTGGTTTCTAAATCTTCAACTGCTTGTCAGTACCGGGATAACGATCTGGGCACTGCTGTTTTAACGACATCAGAATTTCAAGATCCAGAAGAATTTGAACCATCAAAAGTGGATCAGCTGGTCCTCAGCTTAAAAGATGGAGATTCGACTTTTGTGAGTTTCATTCCCGTGAAAGGATACAGCCGAAATGGATTTGTGCTTCACCAGAATCCTTACAGTGTAAAAATCAAAGCTCGACTTTTTTTCGCTCAGAACAATCGTTGGGCAAACATTGATATGGGCATGATCTCTGTCAGTTCAAAGTGATGATATCAGCTTGTAAAGTTCCCTTCACAAACTTAAGCTTTTACTTCTTACGGGGAGTAAAAGATGAAAACAATCAGTCTTCTGTTTTTCTTGGTGATCACTTACGCCAGCGCTAGCCATAGCGGGCCATTGAAATGTCAAAAAGAAGCCGAAGAAATTGCAAAAAATGAGTCTAAAGTAAAAGGCAATTTGCCCAAGGACTTACTTGTCATCGCGAACCCCACTGAAATGGACG
The DNA here is from genome assembly GCA_964584655.1 of uncultured Pseudobdellovibrionaceae bacterium. GTDB lineage: Bacteria > Bdellovibrionota > Bdellovibrionia > Bdellovibrionales > Bdellovibrionaceae. Next base: position 29,947 of record CAZPBD010000003.1, read on the forward strand.
GAGAAGACTACGTCGTTTATGTGGGGGCTCGGGCAAATTACAATTACTATAAGCTCAAACTTCTAAAAAACTGTAAATTAGAAAAAATTGTCGAAGTGGAATACGCTCAATAATTTTTTAGTTTGCGCGGCGAATGATCCTGCGGCGCACATCGGATCGCCGAGGGTTTTGATCCCGTTTGAAGAGTCGGCCCTCGATCGAGTAAATCACCAAGCCATCTGAATTTCTGACCCATTTTTCGCGGTAATCCATGTGCCGAGCTTCCACTTTCAATTCAGAGGAAATCGTTACGTTCTGGCTGTAAATTTCAGTCCACTTGAAGTTGTTACCTTCATAGGATCCGACAACTTTATTACCCTCTAGCATGGCGCCTCTGGAAAGAGTCCACTCGCGAGATCCCATGTCCATTGCTACATATTCACAGTCCAATTGACCTGAGACTCTTTCAAAAACTGTGGAGGTTTGCTTGTATTGCATCATGGTCGTGCATCGGATGGGTGTACTGTCGTAGCTCCAGTAGAGCCAACCATTCCAAGATCCGTCCGCAGTGACTTGGGCGTGGGACAAACTTGAGAAAAGACACACGGTTAAAATTGATAAAATAGTTTTCATTGATTGATCCGATCGCTAAAAGAGTTGTCTTGATCGTATTTCTGCCAAACACAGATTGTCTAGTGTGACTTAACATGTGTTTTTTTGTGCAAAGAGTTATGCCCGTGTATCCCCCCTGACGTGGACTAAAAAATAAGATAGAAAGTTGGGGATCCCATCACATTTGATGAAAGGCCTTACCATGCCAGTCAATCCAGCAATTCTATCGACTAAAAATGAATTTCATCAACGCCACATCGGACCTCGTGAAGCCGATGTGAAATCCATGCTCAAAGAGCTAGGTTTTCAGACAATGGAAGAGCTTGCAGCTCATGTGATTCCAAAAAATATTCTTCTTAAAAAACCGCTCACATTGGGCGAAGGGCTTTCAGAATTTGAACTTTTGACGGAACTCAAAAAACGCATGGGTAAAAATAAAGTGATGAAGTCCTTGATCGGCATGGGCTATGCCGGAACCATCACACCTAGTCCAATTCTACGAAACGTTTTTGAAAATCCAAACTGGTACACGGCCTACACTCCTTACCAACCTGAAATTTCTCAAGGTCGCTTAGAAGCACTTTTGAATTTTCAAACCATGGTCTCTGATTTAACTGGAATGGAAATTTGTAATGCTTCTTTACTTGATGAAGGCACGGCCACTGCAGAAGCCGTTGCCATGGCTCACGCTTTAGATAAAAAAGGCACAAGCACAAAATTTTTAGTTTCCAATGATTTACATCCGCACATTTTAGAAGTTTTAAAAACTCGCTCTGCACCCGTGGGCTTCCAAATGTCGGTCAGCTCGACTGCTGAATTCAATTTTTCTGAACCTGTTTTTGCTGTGGTTCTCTCGTATCCTTCAACAAACGGAAAAGTAGAAGATTTGAAAGCCTTGGTGGATAAAGCCCACGCAAGCGGTGCCCTGGTCATCGTGGCCACTGATTTACTAGCTCTGACTCTGCTCACTCCCCCTGGTGAATGGGGCGCTGACATGGTCGTTGGAAATTCGCAAAGATTTGGAGTGCCTTTTGGTTTCGGTGGACCTCACGCCGCTTTTCTAGCAACAAAAGATGCGCACAAAAGATTATTGCCAGGCCGACTTGTTGGCGTATCGGTAGACGCTCAAGGCAAACGTGCACTTCGATTGACGTTGCAAACTCGGGAACAACACATCCGCCGAGAAAAAGCGACTTCAAATATTTGCACAGCACAAGTTTTGCTGGCGAACATGGCTAGCTTCTACGCCGTTTATCATGGCCCCAAAGGTTTAAAAAAGATGGCCGAGCGAGTTCATGCATTGACCAAAATTGCAGCTCATCACATCAAGCTTTTAGGTTTCAAAATCGAGAGCGAAAATTTCTTTGATACTTTGTCTGTGCTTTCAGATCGCGCTGAGAACATTATGGACGAGGCTTTAGATTTAGATATCAACCTCAGACTTCATTCGAAAACTAAAGTGGGTTTCACCATTGATGAAACTTGCGACTTGAAGACTGTGGAAATGATACTGCAAGCTTTCAACCATGGAAATCCCGTTAAAATAAAATTAGAAGACATTAAATCTGAATATAGTTTTGATCAGTCTTTGGTTCGAAAATCAGCCTACCTGACCCATCCCACTTTTAACTCTCATCACTCCGAAACAGAGCTGATGAGATACATTCAGAATTTGCAATCTAAAGACATCACACTGACTCACAGTATGATTCCACTGGGTTCTTGCACAATGAAACTGAATGCTGCAAGCGAGTTGATCCCGGTCTCTTGGCCCGAGATCAATCAACTTCATCCCTTTGCTCCTCTAGAACAGGCCATTGGTTTACTTGAGCTGATCGATGATCTCGAAAAGAAACTTTGTGATATCACGGGATTTGCGGCTGTCAGCCTTCAACCAAATTCGGGCGCGCAAGGTGAATACGCAGGACTTCTTGTGATCCGAGAATTTCATAAATCCAAAAATCAAGATCACAGAAAAATTTGTCTGATTCCTTCAAGTGCCCATGGAACCAATCCTGCTTCTGCTGTCATGGTTGGCTACGATGTCGTTGTCGTCAATTGTGATGAAAATGGAAATGTGGATGTTGCTGATTTAAAGGCAAAAGCAGAACTCCATTCCAAAAATTTAGCGGCCTTGATGGTGACTTATCCTTCCACTCACGGCGTGTTTGAAGAAGCCATCACAGAAATCTGTGACATCATTCATCAGCATGGCGGTCAAGTTTACATGGACGGCGCCAACATGAATGCACTTGTTGCCGTTTGTAAGCCCGGTGAATTTGGTCCTGATGTTTCTCACATGAATCTTCATAAAACTTTTGCCATCCCTCACGGTGGTGGCGGACCTGGCGTAGGTCCCATTGGTGTGCGTGCGCACCTCGCTCCATTTTTACCTCGTCACTCCATGGTTCCAGAAATGGGATCAAAAACTGGGGTTTCTGCAGTGACATCTGCACCTTGGGGAAGCGCTTCGATTCTGCCGATTTCATGGTCTTACATTTCCATGATGGGTGCCGAAGGCCTCAAACAAGCCACATTGGTTTCAATTTTAAGCGCTAACTACATTGCAAAAAAATTATCTCAGCACTACCCGATTCTTTACAAAGGTAAAGAGGGACTGATCGCTCACGAATGTATTTTAGATCTTCGCCCACTCAAAAAGAATTCCGAAATTGACGTATCTGACGTGGCCAAGCGACTCATGGATTTTGGATTTCACGCTCCCACTATGAGCTTTCCTGTGGCAGGCACACTGATGGTTGAACCAACTGAAAGCGAATCCAAAGCAGAGCTGGATCGATTCATTGAAGCCATGGTGACCATTCGTCAAGAAATCAAAGACGTTGAAAATGGAGCAGCAGATAAACAGGATAATGTTTTAAAAAATGCGCCTCATACTTTGGATGTTCTGACTCAGAACGAATGGAAGCATTCTTACTCTCGGGAAAAGGCAGCTTACCCGCTGCCATGGCTAAAAAAGAATAAAACTTTTGCCACTGTTTCACGGGTTGATAATGCTTACGGCGATCGCAACATCGTTTGCTCTTGCCCGCCCATGGAAGAGTACTCAAGCCCAGCGCCAGTTTAATATTTAAATTTAAGACAGACTGATTTTTTTGTCCGGATCAAAAAAGTCAGTTGGAAATCTAACTTTTGAAGTCGGAAGTTGGGCATGTTCGCCCACAAATTTTGGAATGTAGGACGTGCTTTGGATTTGTCCTGCGACCATTTCAAAGATTGGATTGATTTGGTAGTCCTCACCGTTCCGCCCCGTGATCTCGACGATCTCTGTGATTTGTCTTTTTCCCTCAAGAGAACGGCCCGTTTGAACAATAAAGTGAATCGTGTTGGCCAAATCATTTTGGATCATTGAAAGCGGAGCTTCAATACCTGTTCTTAACACCATGGATTCTAATCTTCGCAAAGCATCTTTAGCCGTGTTCGCGTGGACAGTGGTCATACTGCCTTCGTGACCCGTGTTCATGGCCATCAACATGTCCCATGCTTCAGCACCCCGGCACTCTCCGATGATGATTCGATCAGGTCGCATGCGAAGAGCATTTTTCAAAAGCATGTCCATGCCTTGTCCTGGGTCGGTCCCAATCGGCGGACGAGTTTCCATACGTACTATGTTTTTTACTTTTAATTGAAGTTCAGCTGTATCCTCGATGGTCACAACTCGTTCTTTAGAGCGAATGAAGCCACTGAGGATATTCAACAAAGTCGTTTTTCCACTGCCGGTTCCACCACTGACAATAATATTTTGTCGGGCAGCCACAGCTTGGCTCAAAAAATAAATGACTTTGGCATCTAAATGTCCTGAGGCGACTAAATCTTGATAGGTTTTTGCTTGAGTTGAAGGTTTTCGGATTGTGATTGACGGACCTTCGAGGGCCACAGGAGGGATCACAATGTTTAATCGGAAGCCGTCATTTAATCTGGCGTCCAAACAAGGTGATTTTCGATTCAGTTCTTTTCCTGTAAAAACGGCAAGCGACATGACAAATCGAGTGAGTGACTCATCATCTTTAAATTTGACTTGAGTCTCTTCAATGACACCATTTCGTTCGACAAATATGGTTTGCCAATTGTTAACCATGATCTCAGAGACCGAGGGATCCAGGATCAGCGGACGAAGTGGTCCCGCTTCTGTTCGCCAGTCTTGAGGAATAACTTGGTTAGGTGTAAGTGCCATACTTTGTTTTCGTCAAATAGTGATAAAAACTTGATTCTTAAGCTGAATGGCCGACCAAAGTCCGTGCTAAGAGTGGCGAAACATGATAGCTAACAAATATTATGTTTCGACACTACCAATTGCCCGATTCGCTCTTTCCTAGAATTCAAAAAATCTTCGCCGATCACAGGTGGGAATGGTCCCCTCGAAGATTGGCTGACGATGTCCTCAGACTTTCAGATTTCTACATTCAGAATCCAAAAGCCGCGACCCCGTGGGATCAAACCTGGGCACAAAAAGCACTTCTTGTTTACTACTGGCCTTTGAACACACTCAGATTTCAATCCGTTTACCAAGAGCTCGAAGAAAATCAGTTTTTTAGCGACATTGAACAGTTCTATGATTTTGGCGCAGGCCCAGGGACTGCAGCAGCTGTTTTAATCAAAAATGAAAAGTCGGTGACTGCCATCGAGTCTTCAAACATTCCTCAACGTTGGTTCCCAGAAATTAAATGGAGTGAGAAATTCAACCCTCAAAAGAATTCTTGCACTGTGCTCTCTTACTCGCTTACAGAACTCAGCCAATTGCCCCCAGCATCGCTGCAAAGTGATTCGCTGATTATCATTGAACCTGCAACCCAAACTGACGGCAGAAATTTACTTCGCTTACGCGAACAACTTTTAAAACAAAATTACTTTGCCTGGGCCCCTTGCAGCCACCAGCAAGCCTGTCCACTGTTGACCCATTCAAAAAATGATTGGTGTCACGATCGAATTCATTTTGAAGCACCCAAATGGTTTTCGGAAATTGAGCAGCATTTACCTATGAAAAATAAAACTCTGACCATGAGTTATTTAGCTGTGAAAAAAATAGCTCCTCCTGCAAGGACCTGGGCTCGATTGACCAGTGACAAATTGCCAGAAAAAGGAAAAACCAGACAACTCGTTTGTCGAGGTCCAGACCGAGAATTTTTATCATGGATGCACCGTGACGGCGAACCACCGGAATTTTTTCTAGGCGAAAAGGTCGTGCTCGAAAACTTTGAAGTCAAATCAAATGAATTGAGAGTCAAATCCATAAAAAGATTCTGATGCTGTGCTGATTTTCATTGAATTACTTGATCTGAATTAAGAAAATTTAAATCTTAACATCGGAGATCAACTGCGCCCACTTTCGCTTTTTATCTCAACGAGTGCTGACGGTAAAGTTGCAAGACTTGATGGACGAACCGATTGGATACTCACCGACCAAGATTATGGTTTCAATTCTTTCTTTGAAACTGTGGATACCCTTGTGATGGGAAGAAAGACTTTCGAGAAATGTTTGAACATGGGTCCTTGGCCCTACGAGGATAAAAAAACCTACGTGGCTTCGAGCACACTTAAAAATGATTTCGGATCTTCCATAGAAGTCTTCAGTCGTGATCCTGGCATTTTCATCGAAGAACTCAAAGAGGCAAAAGGTGGAAAAATTTGGGTTGTTGGTGGAGTCCAATTGGCTAGAACCTTGATGGAAGAAAATTTAATTGATGAAGTGATTTTAAATATTCATAAAGAGATGCTTGGCGAAGGTATCGAGCTTTTCCCACTTCCTATTCATTCGATGTTTTGGACCCTTGACGACAATCAAGTTTTCCCATCTGGCTTGATTCAGGCTCGTTACAAACTTAAAGTTTAAGCTGTCTTTTGTGATTGACGATTCAATCGAATATTTGATTCTCTCTGTTCAATGAAAAAAACTCCGTTGCACCAAAATCATTTGAATCACAAAGCTAAAATGGTCGAATTTGCAGGATGGGAAATGCCCATTCAGTATGTGGGTCTTAAAGAAGAACACCTGAATGTTCGAAATCACGTGGGCCTTTTTGACGTTTCACATATGGGTGAAATCCGTGTGCAAGGACCCAACGCTTTAAAAACTTTGCAATGGCTCACAACAAATAATGTTGAAGCCTTGGAAAAGGGCCAGGCTCAGTATTCACTTCTTCCCAATGCGGAAGGCGGCCTTGTCGATGATATCATTGTTTATTGCCTTGAAAAAAATCAGGATTATCTCGTTTGTGTAAATGCTTCTAATGAAGAAAAAGACTGGCAGCATTTTCAAAAAAATAACCAAGGCGCACTTCTCACAAACGAAAGTGCTCACTGGGGACAAATTGCAGTTCAAGGCCCCAAAGCTTTCGAACTCATCCAACGGGTCACTGGCATCGACGCTGCCCAGATGAAACCTTTTCAAACAAAATCCATCACATGGATGGGGGCTCAACTTATTTTTGCATCCACTGGTTACACGGGTGAAAAAGGCGGCGAAATTTTTATCGAAGCGGCATCCACCAGCAAACTTTGGGAAGCTTTGATTGAAAAAGGGCAAAACCTCAATGTGATGCCCATTGGCCTTGGCGCTCGGGACACCCTCAGAACAGAAATGAAATACTCTTTGTACGGTCACGAAATCAACGACACCTCGAATCCCTTTGAAGCAGGCCTGGGCTGGGTCATCAAGCCTTTGGCTAAGGATTTCATCGGTAAAACCCCCATCGTAGCTCGAAAAGAGGCAGGATTAACGCGCAGCTTAATTGGCTTTAAAACTGTCGAGCGTGGGATTCCACGACAAGATTACACTCTTCATGATCTTGAGGGGCGACAAATCGGATACGTCACCAGTGGAACCCACTCACCGTCACTGGACGCAGCCATCGGAATCGGCTATGTTGAGTCTCGATTTTCAAATTTAGGAACAGAAATCGCAGTCGACATTCGTGGTAAAAAAATCAAGTCTGTGGTTTGCAAAACTCCGTTTTTAAATCAAAAGTAATTCAATTATCTAAAAGGAGCACTTCAAATGGCTTTTCACATTCCCGAAGATTACTACTACACAAAAGAACATGAATGGGCTCAGGTCGATGAAAATATCGTAACTGTGGGAATCACTGAATTTGCTCAAACTCAATTGGGTGAAGTGGTTTATGTGGATCTTCCTGAAGAAGGACAAAAAGTCACTCAAGGTACTTCTTTTGGTGTTGTTGAATCAGTCAAAGCGGTTAGTGATTTGTACTGCCCGGTTTCTGGAACTGTGATCGAAGTGAACACAGCTCTCATGGATGATCCTGCTTCTTTAAACGATGATCCCATTAACAACGGCTGGCTGGTTCGCATTGAAATGGACAGCGAAAAGGAGCTCGCAAATCTCATGCGAGCCCCCGATTATAAAAAGTTGATTGCTGATAAATAATAGTCTAAAGATATCGCACAGTGCCCAGTTGGTGTAATTGGTAGCCACGCCAGGCTTAGAATCTGGTGCTTAACCGCGTGGGGGTTCAAGTCCCTCACTGGGCACCACTTTTCTCTCTTAATATCACTTGTCTCATTTTAAGAAAACTTTAGGTCCGATACTTGAAAAGCCTTTTTGTATGTTCAAAAAGGCTTTTTTATTTTTTGTCTTTGTCTCGCACTTTGCCTTTGCTCGCCCCATTGAATTTGGGCCTGAGTTCGTGTTCACAAACGATCTCATGCAGTCTCAGACCATAAAACCCACCCAACGAACAACTCCTGAAGCCATAAAGATGATGCAGGAGTGGTCGGCTTTGATAGCTGGTTTTTGCCAAGAATCTAAAAGCTGTCTAACTAAAAAGGGCACTGTGAAGGGGCATGACTCAATACGAGTCGAATTCGAAGATGGCTTTTGGATAGAGGTCAGTCACGATCCTGTCGTACTCGAAGTGACCATGAAAAAAGGTTCGACCGCACATTTCAAAAAAAATGCGAAACGAATTCAAAGCTTAGTTTTTGATTCTGCTAAACAGTTGGGCCTGGTCGTACATGAAAGAATTGGTGGCGGCCACATCAGTGTGGACTATGAATCTGCCTTCGAACATATGAAGTTGTTATTTCGAAACTTCTTAGTGGATTATGCCAATCACGCTGAACTCGCATGGGGTGTTTTTGGAAATCATTTGGGAAATGCCCCTCCAATGTCTGCATTAAATAGAAGTTCAAAAGAAGAGTTTTACCAAATTATCCATCAGTTCGATACCGATCCATCAATGACGATAGAGAAGCTCATTCAACAAATCGAGTCACGCGTCTATACAAATAATCCTTTCGAAAAAAGCGGCTGGGTTGGAAATACTCACTACCAAGCGATCAGACTCGACCAAGTTAAAGGATCAAGTCCACGAATTGAAATGCGAGGCTTTGCACCACAAAAAAGTTTAGATGATTTTATTGCTCTTTGTGAATTGATTGAAAACCGAATTCAGTTTTTAGGTCGATTCAAGTTTCCGCTGGAATTGTTGATGTCTAAAAATGAAAAAATGTCTGCGGGTGAAAAACTTGCGAAAGCAAAAACTTGGTTTGATGAAATGAAATTGGATTGGAATTCTTATAAGCATTTGATGCTGAAGGAAGTTCAAGACTTAATACCAAGTCCATCATTAGTGGCCTTTAATGAAACTCAATCAGATTTAGAAACCACTCGAGAGCACTATCGCGGAGTCGATTTGCTTTTCTCGCAGATGACACCTCAGGGAATCCATAATTTGATTAATGATTCTAAAAAAATAAATCCTGAAAGATATCTTGTTCCCTATCCAAAAATGATTTCTGAATCAGAGTTGACCGAATTACGCAGAGGGACTGAACAGAGGGGCCGAGCCTTGATGGAATTCATGCGTGACCTGCAAGGTCAGCAAAGCTTTTTGAGAGATGGAAGATTAAATCCAAAGATTCTCGAGCGAATTTTGAAAAATAACGACACATCTTGGGAAGCCATTAAAATGAGAGCTGGCTCTAGCTTCGGTTTTATTTATGCACCGGATGTGGTCAGAGGCTCTGATGGTCGCTTTACTATCTTGGAAGATAATATTGGCTCAAACACAGGTGGACTTGGAGACTCTTGGCAATCCAGAAAAGACTTTCTGAAATTAGCACCGCAATTTTCAAGTGTTCTTAATGCAGACAAAGCAGAGGGATTTCCAGTTTTAGCAAAAAAGTTTTTGCAAGCGCAAGCCGGCGACAAAGCGGTTGTCGTTGTTTATCCTGCTAGTGATTATCAGTATCACAAATTTTACATCGCCCAATTAGAAAAAGCAGGATTCATCGTGGTTTCAGATAGCGATAAATCAAAATTTCAGATTGATTCAAGAACAGATCGGGTTTTAGTCAGACAAATTGAGAAGGGCAAAGTTGTTCAACAAAAAGAAGTGGGAGCAATTATGATCCGAGGATTTTCTGGTGGTGGCTTTCGCCAGAAGTATCCGAAAACAGTCAATTTAGCAGTGAATAATAAAGTTTCACTTGTTGGCTACGGCACCTTTGACTTTTTAGGTGATAAAGAGCTCTCTCCATACGTCGAAGAAATGATTGAATATTATCTTAAAGAAAAACCCATTCTTAAGTTTGCACAGACTCTCGCTCTCTCTAAAATTGATCCGGCAGGCAAAAACCAGGCTGATCAATCACGACTTGAAGAAGTTTTTTCAAGAATTGAAAAGTGGGTCATCAAAGACACCACAGGTCTGCAAGGAAAGGGCGTCTGGATTGGCGCTCAACTGAATGACGAGAATAAAGCAAAATTAAAGAAAGAGATTCTAAGTCGTCCCGGCCATTATGTCGCTCAGGAGTACGTTCCTGTGTCACGGACAAATAGATGGATTTCTGATATCCGAGTTCACTCAATGGTTTTTGGAAATCAGGCCACATCGAGTGATGTATTTTGGGGAAGAGCTGTTTCAGTTTTTGATAATGGTAAATTGAATACACACCAAAATGCGGGAGCCGTTCCCATTTTTGTAAATGGACGAGATACTCAGCCAGCTATTCAAACGGCGATGTCACAATTATTTCGATTCAAAGATCTGAAGACGACCCTTGCTGCCTACAAATCCCTGCAAGATCTCAATGATTCAACCATCAACAAAATTTTAACTAAATGGGTCGACCAGAATGAGCATTTATTTGAAAACTTACAGGACGCAGATCTTAAAAAGTTTGCTTTCGATGAATCGACTCCTGAATCTTTGAGGAAAATGCTTTTAGTTGCCTACAAAAAGAAAGCACTTCGAGCTCTCGACTCATCAATCTCTGCAAAGAGCTTCTTAGAAGTTTTAAAGGAACTCTCTCAAGTCCATCAACTCAAACCAGATTTAAAACAGATCCAGCAGTTCGCAAGATTGAACCCTAACTCAGAGCAAAGAGTTCAGTTTACACAATTGATCAAGCACCCATTATTGAGAAAGCATTGGGAGCGCCAAGGACTTGTCACTCCCAATGGTGAATTCAGCTGCCGTAAAGCTGTGAATGGTCACTAATTTCTTCTTGGTTCCCGATCCATCGACTTCATAGCCTTATTGTAAAGACCTAAAAGCAAAAGTGAAGGCGCCCAAAGGCCTACAAAATTTGCGATATCTTTTCGTTTAGAGATGACAAACATCCCTGCCGACAAAGCAATGGCGCCGGCCGCAAGTCCCATGTAAACATGACTTGGAACTTGAGCAGTCTTTGTTTCGATGACTTTGATCATTTCATTTTTGTTCATTTTAAAAAAATCCTTTGGATTGTCATGGATCGCTCCATTCACAGCTGCATGCATACGCACTCTCTTTCTTTATATTTTACTTTGTGATTGGCCAAAAACACTTGCGTCCGACTTTTCACGAGGAATGATAGCTGAAGATTTCCAATCCGCTTTCGTTTCGTTTGCAGAAGAAATATCTTCAGCACCACAAGCTTTTAAACACATCTCAGCTCTTTTCACGGCTTCGCTGGAATCCGCATGAACCGACAGCAAAATTCCGCCATCTTTTACAAATCCTTCATATCTTTTCGCTTCATACTCTGGAATTCCAATTCCAACTAGAGTTCCTGCAATTCCACCCACAGTTCCGCCCATGCCAATGCCAGCTAGAACAGACATCAACGGACCAGCAGCTATCAATGGACCAACTCCTGGAATGGCTAATGCCCCAAGACCTACAAGTAATCCTAAGGTTCCACCCACGACAGCGCCAGTGCCAGCACCGGCAGCTGCTCCTTCAGGAGCCTTGGTTCCCTTTGTGTGTGCGAAATCTCGAGAGCTTGAGCTATCAGTCATCAGCACTGAAATATCTTGATTTGAAAAACCATCGGTTTTTAAATCTTCAACTGCTCGCTCGACAGCGGGACGAGTTTTAAAAATTCCAAATACAGCTTTACGATCGTTGCTCATAAAAATCTCCTTTTTAGTTTTTTGTTTTTTCAGGTGCAATTTCAATTTGATTTGTCACTCGTGCCGAACCTGCCACACGTCTTGCGACTTCTAAAATTTTCATTTGTTCATCTGTTGAACGAACAGGCCCACGAAGAGTCACCAGACCATTGACCGTGATGATCTTGATATTCTGAGCGTATACTGAGAGTGAGTTTATTTTCATAATTTCTTTACGGATGTCCGCTGTTATTTTTGTGTCATTAGAACTCATACCTTGTTGATCTGCTGTGAGGGCTTGAGCATTTCGGTCTCTGGTATTGATAGCTGAATCATCAGTCACAATCTGTGCAGATGCGACGTGGGATAGCAATAATGTTGAGACGATCAAATTTGAAATCATAGGCCTACTTTCATAAAGTTGAAGATTGAACTCAATCTGATGTGAGCAACATTCCAGCCATTGTGAAATCAAACACGCGGCCGCAGGGGCCATTGAATGAGGGAAATTAAAGCTTTGATGAGGCAAAATATTAGTTGCTGTTGACTTTGAATCGACAACCTCAAGAGATAAAGAGTTTTTATCGTATGCCGAAAGTCCAAACTCATATTGAGACAGTGATTAGAGTGTCAAATACTGGGATCTAGCTTTGATGGCATCATCTGGAAAATCTGAAAATACACCATCCACACCCAACTTGAAAAATTCCAAATACTCAAGCTCTGGTCGACCCTGATATTTAGAATCTAGATAGGTTTTATCACTTCTAAAAGTATACACATGAACAAGTAAATTTTGTTGATGGGCCCGCTCGACAAGGTCGGAGTTGAGAAGATGAGACTTATGAAATCCAATCCCTGATATGTAATTTTTGAGCTCATTCATACTTTTTTCACTGAGCAACTGTTGGTAGGTCATTTTATTAGCCGTCTGCTTCAAATCATATGGAACTTCAGTCAGATCCCCGATCAGTAAAATCAAGGGATCTGTCGTTTGGGTTTTAAGTGTTTGAAGAATCGTTGGTTCGAACGATTGAATAAAAATTGGATTCTTTTGACGGTCAAGGTTTGCTGAGCGAAGCACTTGAACTAACTTTTGGTCCAACGGTAGCTTTAAGCTTTGAAAATAACTGGGATGTTTTGTTTCTGGATAAACTCCAATGGATCTTTTTCTTTTCTCACTTTCAGTTTTTGCTAAATTGAGGATTTCCTCAAAGGTAGGGATCTGAAACTGCCCGTTATACTTTTGATTTCGAAAGCTCAAACGTTCTTTGGCTTTTAAAGTTTTGATTTCTTGTAAAGTCAAATCCTCGGTGAACCAGCCAGTGATAGATTCACCATCAATGATTTTAGTGGCTTTCTTTGTAGGAAATTTTTCAGCCACGTCCGTGGTTTCAGAAATTTCATTTTCGTGCCTTGCGATCAATACTCCATCTTTTGTGCTGACCAAATCAGGCTCGATGAAGTCTGCCCCCATCTCGATGGCCAGCTGATAGGCTTCTAAAGTGTGTTCAGGTCTGTGGCCAGAGGCCCCACGATGCCCAATCACCAAAGGATTTTTTTTCGGTGCCTTAAACTTAATAAGAATTTTTTCCATTTGTTCCACGCGAGCTCGATTGGCTCCGAGATCCGAGTGGCCAAGCCTTGAAGCAGACCTGACATGAATCAAAGATTCTGATTCTAAAAAGTAGAACTCAACGTCATCTTTAAAACGAAATAATTTAGAGGTCACAACAAAGTGAACATAGGGCCCTTCGATGCGAATGATTTGGGTGCGCGGAAGATCAGTTTGAATCTTCTTTGCTAGCTGGTGAAATTGCTCGAGCGATCCTACAAACTGAAAGGGTTCCACTTTGTGAGATGAACTTTTCGACTGACTGGAGACACAATTAGGAGAAGAGGGACAATCTGCGATGGACAGAGATTTTTGGCTGAGATCCCGAGGTTGAAAAGAAGAGCAGCCCATCATAAAAAATCCTATCATCAATAAAAGTGCGAAGTTTTTCATATTTTTTACCTACTCAACAGTTTTAGAATACCAATATTGCTTAAGACTTGTGTTTTCCTGGAAACCTAATTTTTTGTAAAAACCGACGGCCTCTTCGTTTTTATCTTCAACTTTTAAAAACAATCGAGGAATCTTTTTAATTGCTAATTCCTGGATGAATTCAGCTATTAATTTTGAACCATGACCCTGGGATTTATATTCAGGATGGGTCGAAATGCGAACGATTTCTGCGCAATCATCATTGATAAAAACTTGAGCGGCACAAACGACGTCGTTCTTAACTTTCAAAATTCTAAGCTGATCTTCATTCATCCACATTTGGGCATCGTATTCAGACACGGGGCTGAGAAATGAAAGTACTTTTGCCACATCCATGGGATCAGCGGATTGAATCAAATGGGATTCTTGCTCCTGAGTTCTTGCTGATTGAAGATCCATTTCAAAGTATCGAAAAATTTTGACCTCGTCTGCGAATTGGAGGCTTTGAATCACTTCATTCATTTCAGTATCAGAGTGTAGAACATCCACTCGCCAACGGTGATCAGTTTTCAATTTGAGTTGCCCTTGAAATTTTTGAAAAAGCTCGTAAGCCAAAAGCTTCCTGTGACCACAATCTGGATCCACAAAGAATTCGATGAGGCTCCAGGTCGGCTCGAACTGAAAGGACCGAATGAAGCCTGCCACCCGACCGTTCGCAGTTCTGGCATAGAACCCATTGGAATTGGTAAGTCGTTGAAAGTATTCAACTTCGTCTTGAAGTGTGACTTCATAGCCAGCGGATCGATCCAAAAGTGGTTTCAAATCAATCAACGAATCCACAGCGAGAGGGTAAATATCAAACATAATGAACTATATAAGGATCTCAAATCCTCGATGACCACCACTTTCGTGAGGCCGACGCCTTGTGACAGTTGTGGTTTAACAGATATGATTCAAATAGAATTTGGTTTCCCATAACCACTTTTAAGGAGATTTCCCCGTGAAAATGACACTTGTTTTGTTCTCGTTTTTATTAAGTTCGATCACGTTCGGAGCCACAACGATTGCTGAATGCTCGAAGCAATACAAAAAATGTAAAGATGATGTGGCCAACATGTTTGACAAAAAACCTTGTAAGAAAAAGAGAGCCTCTTGTGAAGCGGAAGTCGCAAGTTTTGAAGCTCAAGCTGTGCAAAATTCCACTAAAAATAAAATGCTCAATGGAACTATTGAAAAAGAAGAAACTTCAGGACTGGATAACTTCGGATCTGAAAGTCAGCTTTCTGGAAAAGAAGCCGCTGAACAACGCATGCGTGAGCGTGAAGCGAAGCAAACTGGCATTGGATTCGGTGGAGGCTCTCTTCGTGATCAAATGGGAAACAGCAACAAGCCCGTTGATAAAAAAGAAGAAGCAAAACGCCGACTTCAAGAGCGTGAGCGTGCAAAAACAAATGAATCTGAAACCATCGACAATTTCTAATTTTATTTAATTAAAGGAAAATACCAAGATGAAAAAACTAATTTTAGCTCTGACTTCTGTTGTTCTTTTTGCTGGCTCTGTGGCTTTCGCTGAATACCAAAAATTTGCAGAGTGCTCGGGTCGCACTGAAAAAAGAATGGGCGTGCGCGCGATTCTTTTTGTCAACAAAGCTCAAGATACTCAAGGATATGTGTCTGTTCAGATCGAAAAAGGCTCTGATTATTTAAGCGCCACTCAAATCAGCTGGAACTCAAACCCACAAGGTTACCCACGCTTTTTTGACAACGACTTTGATTTAGATATCGTAATCAACGATAAAACACCTTCTGTTGATGATGCTTTGGTCGGCCAAGATTACATCGGCCAACTTCAGTGCACTTATAAGCTTTAAGTTGTTTTGGACAGGTGAGTTTTTAAAAACTCACCTGCTACTTCAGATCGGTAATTTCATATTCAGTTGTGTCTTTTGCTGTTTCCACTGTAATCACAGAACCTAATTTTTGCCCCTGAATGGCCTGTCCCAGGGGACTTTGTCCAGTCACCACTTTCACTTTCAATCCGTTGGATTCTAAAGTCAGTCCTCCACCCTTTGGCATCAACAAAACGATTTGTGTTTTGCTTTCCGAATGAAGCTCGATAAGTGCAGAAACAGAAATGGGATCTTCTTTAGAAAAATTTTTGACCTTCAATGCCCGACAGTAACTCAAAGCTTCTTCAATTTCTTGAGCTCGTTTCGACTGAGCTCCGGCTAAGTAGGAAGCCTCGAGGGCTCGGGTGTCATATTCATTTTCAGGCTTACTTTCTTCGTTGGTTGCCGCCTCGTGGGTGGCTTGTGCCGCAAAAATAAGTCCTTCTAAATCAGATTCCAAAGATTTGATCATCATTTGGATCAGTTCACTTTTATTCAAACTTTGCATGATCGTCTCAATTCACTGTTAGAAGTGTTCAAGTTATAATTTTAAATGGTTTGCAGCAATTTGTCTCGACCTAAAATGAGGTCCTTGCTAAATCTGAACTTGTGAAGTGTTTGTTTTTAGTTTTACTTAGTTTTTGCACCCTTCAAAGCTTTGCTTTTCCCAGCACACTTCCATCGAATTTAATTAAACTAAACGGAATGACCCCGGTGCTGAATGGACCTAATTGTTGGAATTCAGTTTTGTACGTGCATGGATTTGTAAAAACCCTCAGGTTCAGTTCAGAAGATGAACTCAATTACTGGCTCACAAGTCCCTCCTGCCGAAAATTAGCTCCCCATGAGCTCGTTCAATTCGCAGACATCTCTCGGATTCGTGATCAACAGCAAGATATTCACTCTATGATCTTTATTAACCCAGAGCACTCGTTTTCAAAAAACACTTCGCTTGCAGGAGACCCTTACGGCTTCATACGTTCATCTTTAGTCCACTCGATGTACAGACTCGAAAGCAACTGCTTTAATTCCGAATGCAGCAGGTGGGTCGAATACTACCGGTGCAATTATTCAAAGGCTGCTGACAGGGATCATGATAAACCGATTTACGTTTATCTTCGCAGTCACCTGGATCAAATCGAACAGGATCTGGAATCTTTCCTATTTTCTAAGGCCACTGAAATCAAAAAGGTTCATAATTACGGTCGTCTTTTGCATTCAGAGGTCCTTCAAATCCAGAATTATCTCAATTCTGAGGGTCAAAATTTAAGCACGCAAAATCAGCTCCTGTTTAAAATAGAGACACTTTCTCTTTTGACCCAAGCCCGAGTTTTAATGAATTCAAGACTCCCCTTATCCTTATAGTTCTTATAAGAATATGAATCGCCACCACTTTTCGTGGTCCATATCCTGCAATCATGAGCTTTCGTTGCAAAACCGGGGTCACTCTGGCCCCGACCAAAAATTTTAGAGGAGTGTCCCTTGAAATCACAAAAAAACCTTTCAAAGACTTTACTTTTAAGCCTCATCGCAAGCTTAACGGCTCAAATGACTTTGCCAAGCCAAGCCCTTGCGCAATCCAGACCTCTAAATGTGATTCGGGTTCAAGCCACTTCAAGCCTCCCGAGCTACCGCTATGATGACTACGACATTGAAAAGTACGAAAGCTTGTCTCGTGATTCAGACAGACGTTTGAGTGATGCTCAAAGAAGTTATGAAACGATCAACCGTGATTACAATCAGGCCGTCGACCGCGAAAATCGAATTCGACAAAATGTCCAAAGCAAAGGACGAGAGCTTGAAAGCAATCGCCGAGAAGAGTCCTCTTTGGAGCGGCTCATCCAACAAAATCAACAGGCCGTTTCTCAAGCTGAACAGGCCATCCCCCGTTTAAAATCTGAGGCTGAAAGTCTTAAGTCCCAGGTGGAATCCACAGGTCGTGTGATTGCAGATCTAAATGCTAAATTAGCTTCAGCCACGACGGATGAGGAAAAAAACCAAATCAAAAGACAAATCGAAAGCCAAACGGCTGTTCTCAGTAACTTAAACTCTCAGCTTTCATCTAAAAATAGCCAAGTGTCACAGGCAGAGAGCCAACTCCAATCTTCAAAAAACGACTTGGTATCAAATGGTCGGAAGTTAGAAGCTTCTCGCCGCGAAAGCCAAAGCCTAGAATCACAAATTTCGAGCCTTCAGCGTGATCAAGATGTGGCTCGTCGAGAAGTGCAAGAGCGCGAGCGAGCTAGAAATTTAGCCGCTGATGAAGTTCAAAGCCGATCTCGAGAAGTTGAAATTTCTCGAAGAAATTTAGAATCAACTCGACGTAATGTTCAATTGGCTCGACAAATCTTAGAGGACCAAGCCATCGAGCAAGGCGCAAATGATGGTCAACGTGAAGGCTCTGAATTGGGTACTTCCCGCGGATCTCGTGATGGTGAAGCTGCGGGCACTCGGGATGGTCGTGAAAACGGAATCCGTGATGGTCGCCAGAGAGATTACGAAGCGGGCTATGCTTCTGGAAAATCAAAAGCCACTGCAGATGCGATTGCAAAATCGGACGTTGATGCTACTGCCAATGGAACTCGAGATGGACTGGCTCAAGGTAAAATTGATGGTTTAAAGAATGCTTATAATCTTGGATTGAATGAAGGTCTTAAGCATGGCGCAGAAACGGGAAGCGACCGAGAGGCCTATGCCATCGGACGCAAAGAAGGTGAAGCGGCAGGTCTTGCAAAAGCTGTCGAAGATGCAAAACCTCAAGAGGGTCTTGGATACAAAGATAAAGAAAATGAATATCTTAATGCTCCTTTGAAAAAAGTGGTTGTTGGAGATCAAACACTTGCTCAAAAATTTGAAGGCCTTCAGGGCAGATTTTCAGAGGAGGGTGATGATCGTTACTACCGTCCACAACCTGGAAACTTGCCACACCCTCGCTTAGAAAGATTCTACCTCGAAGCTTACGATCAGTCTTACAGAACTGAATTGAGTGCCACTTACAGATCTGTTTACCGCAGACAGTATGATGCCAATTACAACTCTAGCTACAGACGTTTGTACGATGAAAACTACCGCGTTCGTTACACTGATTCTGAAAAATCAGGCTATGACCGTGGATACTCTGACACTTACCAAAAACAGTACGATGCAAATTACAAAGTTCGCTACGCGGCCGTGTACGAGCAAAACTACGATCTTAATTATGAAAAATTTAAATTGGACGTAGCAGAGCGTGCTCGTGGATTTAAAGATGGAAACAGAACAGCATCGAAAGCAAAAGGCTACGATGAAGGCTTCCGAGCCAATTACGCTGCTAACATCGAAATCGAAAAGAAAAAGGCCTACGCTGCTGGTCAGTTGCGTGCAAAAACTCTTTACGACAACAACGCTGTGATCCTTGTTAGCTCCTTAGAGCTGAAAGAAGTGGATGCTGATGGCATCAACAGACCCGGAGAATCTTTGGCTGTTGTGATGAAGCTCAAAAACTTCGGCTTAAAATCAAAAACGGACTTGAACTCTGAGATTTTAGAGTCTCAAGGATCTTTGGTTGTCGCTCAAGGTAAAGTTGCTGCGGGCGTAGTTCCTGCACAAAGTGACGCCACTGTTGTGGTTCCCGTTCAATCTTCGATTGCAAAGTCTGCTGTTGATGGCTCGAGCCTTCAAGCATTGGTGAAAGCGACAACTGGCCAAACTTTACATGCATCACAAAGACTTGCTTTGAATATTCAGTATCCTGCAAAAGCTTTGATCACAAATTTTGATGGAATTTTGATCCCCGGTCTTGCAACAAGTGTAAAGATCAAAGTGAACAACCGATCAAAATCTGTTCAAAACTTGGTGATCAATGTGGCCACTGATTCAACGAAAGTGGACAGTGCACAAACTCAACTTGTGGTAACAAACCTTCAACCTGGTGCAACTCAAGATTTGGATCTTGTGTTAACAGGTAAGATGGAAGCTCGATTCGAAGAAACTCCTCTTGAGCTCTCGACAAGTCAAAATCAAAACCAATTTGCAATGCTTGAAAAAATGAATCTGACGATCATCAGAAAGCACAGCCCCACAGCTGATTCAAAAGGTTTGATCATCAGTTCAAATTTGGCAGTCGGTGCTGGCAAAAAGCTCTTTGGTTTAGACAAACTGGACACTTGGGACCTACGAGTTGATGGATCCATTGCAGAACTCGCAAAGATCAGCTCTTACCAAACGAAAATCGTTCACGTCCTTGCAGATCTTAATTCTTCGGTGGATGCAAAAACAGCCGAGACATTAAAACAGCTCATTGCAAAAAATGGAACTGTGGTACTTTGGGGATCAAGACTGGATCGCTCACAATTGGCTCAAGCTGTGTTGCAAAACGCAGGTATCAGTGTGACTCAAGCTTCTCAATTGAATGGTCAAATCCTAGGAATTGAAAAGTTAAAAGGCATGACTGCCAACTACTCTGGTGAGATCAGCATCCTACGAGTGAACAGTCAAAAAGGAACTTACTCTTTGAATTCTTCTTCAGGTGTTTTAGGAACTATTACTGCTGGAAATGGAATTGATGAGCGAACTGGTCAAACTGTTGTGATGGGTCTTGATATGTTGGGTCTGGATGACGTGGCTGTAAAAGCCATCATCGAAAAAGTGGAGATTTTAAAATCTTCTTTTGATGAAAAGTTGAAGTTAGCTGTCACGAGCCCTTCTGCAAACATGACCTTAGTTATTCAAGACATGATTGACGAAATGATCAGCGCGGAACTCTTAGGAACAGGAAACTTCTACAAGAACAACTCAGAAAGAAATAAAATTTTCAGAGCTGGTCGTAGAATGATTGGTGAGAACGGAAGAAATTCTGCTCAAGCCAAAGAGTTATCAAAAGCTTACCCCATTTTGATGGATGTGATTAATAAGCGGTTGAACAAAGAAAAATGGAGAGCTGAGCTTGTCGTGGAAAAGCGACATGGCGGCGGATTTAATGCTCGAAACATGAAAGACTTGTTTTGTGCGAGCAACTCTTCGAATTCACTTTGCGAAAGTCGTCCCAACAATTAAAGTGGAGTCATGACCAGGCTTTCACTTGTTAGTTTAATTATTCTTTGGGCCTCACTGAGTGGGGCCCATACTCATATTGCCCTGTTTGATTCCTCTCTAAAAACAACCCATGGCAAATCAGTGAATTCCTATTTGAAAGAAAAAATTAAGAATTGTCGCACTTGTGAAATTCTGCACTTTGATTTCTTTGATTCAAATGGAAAAGTGGATGTAAAAAAAATGGAGTCTCTGATTTTGGGACTTCCAAAAAGCGTAAAAATCATTCACTTCAGTTGGAATGTTCCATTCACTGAAAAGTACAAAGAAGTGGTTCGAATATTAAATCAAAAAATAAGTGAAAATGTAAAAGTGGTGGCTGCTGCCGGTGAAAGCCAAGATCCCTTTGAAATTGCATTGCCAGTGAAACAAACAGTGATGGGTCAGGTTTCAGGTGCAATCTTAGTAGGTGAATTGAATTCTAAAGGCAGACTATCCAACTCTTCCTATTTTGGTCCTGAAATAAAAATCAGCCATCCGACAATTCCAGGGCAACCGGGCTCGAGCTTTACGAGCGTCATTGAAACAGCAAAATTAGCTTTGGAAATTGATCGAACTCAGCGCAAAGACAAATAGAAATCATGCAGACTTTGAGCGCAGTTTTTAAGCTGTGAATCCCAGTCCCGGCGCAGATTCTGATCAGAATTATCAGTCACATATTTAATACTTGTCAGTGGCACATTAAATTCTGAGCAAACAGATGCTAATGAGTAAACTTCCATATCCATCAGATCCCATTGAGAAGCAGCCTCTCCGGTTTCAATGTAATCGGCAGAAGCACAAACAGCTTTTTCAAGTTCTGTCATGGTCTTGAGTTTCAGAGTTTTTTGCATCCACGGCAAAACCTGGTCTCGACGGACAGTGGATTCCACTTCGAGGAGTGTGCCTATGGGCCATTTGCGACTGCCAGCAGAGCCCAGGTTTAAAATGTGTTTGGGTTTATTTTTGATTAAAATTTGAGTTAATTTAGTCGCCGAGGAAATTTTTCCTACACCCGTGTAGTGCACAGGAAAGCCTGCCGCTTCGAAAAGGCCTTGGGATTCAACACTTAAAGCCATTACAATGAGTGTTTTTTCGGGGTCAAAAGTGGACATAAGCCCATCATGGGGTTATGAAAGCTCCATGACAAGTTCAGAATTAAAAGTGACGGCGGATCACATTCTCGAAATCTGCAAAAGACTGCACAATCGAAACATGCTGGCGGCAGCCGATGGCAATATTAGCGTCAGGCTCAAAAATAATCAGATTATGATCACCCCCAGCGGAGTTGCAAAAGCTTTTATGGGTGCAGATGCCATGGCCATTATGGATTTGGATGGGAACTCTGTTCAAGGCCAACCCTCTTCTGAAAAGCTGATGCATTTGGAAGTCTTTAAAAACTG
>CAZPBD010000003.1:52321-61113 GCA_964584655.1 uncultured Pseudobdellovibrionaceae bacterium
TACCGAGGCATGGAAAGAATCGAGCACTCTGCGCAAGTCTTGATGGCTGCCCACATGATGGGTGGAGTGACTCATTTGCCACCTGAAGAAATTAAGTACCTCCATGAAATGCGCAAGAAAATTGGCGAGGTTCTTTTGTGATTCATTTAGATTCGACAGCTTTGCGCTTTCATTTTGAGAAACAAAAAATCACTCTAGAACTTTTGGATCAAACTTTATTGCCACAAAAAGAACATTGGATTTCCATTCAAAGCCACACAGAATTGATTGAATGCATACAATCTTTGCGTGTTCGCGGAGCTCCCTTGATTGGCGTGGCTGCATCACTTGGGCTAGCTCAAGCGGCAAGTACAGCGCAGACAAATGATCAGCTCAGAAATATTTTTGATCAGCTTTACATGGCTCGACCGACCGCTGTGAATCTGATGAATTGCTTGGATAAAATGAAATCCCTGCTTTCTGAGCCCATTGACGTCACTCGGTATGTGGATAAAGCCGTTGAAATCTTTCAAGATGATTTTAATCTTTGTGAAAAGATGAGTCGTTGGGGCGCGCAACTGATCCAAGATGGAGATCAGATCGTCACTCATTGTAATACCGGAGGACTGGCGACTGCAGGTGTGGGCACTGCTTTAGGGGCCATCATTCAAGCACACAAATCGGGAAAGAAAATCCACGTTTATGTCGACGAGACCCGCCCCCTTTTGCAAGGTGGAAGATTGACCACTTGGGAACTACAAAAAAATAATATTCCCATGACTTTGATCACAGACAACATGGCAGCACATCTGATGAGTTTAAAAAAAATTACGAAAGCCTTTGTGGGCTCTGACAGGATCGCTGCCAATGGAGATTTTGCTAACAAGATTGGAACTTATTCTTTGGCGGTGAATTGTTTTTACCATCAAATCCCGTTTTATGTTGTGGCCCCCCGAACGACTGTGGATTCAAAATGTTTGACCGGTGAAAATATTCTCATCGAACTTCGCAAACCAGAAGAAGTGATGGGTGTTTCAGGACACTTCGGAAAAATTCAGTGGGCACCTGACAATGTGAATTGTTATAATCCTTCTTTTGATGTCACCCCAGCAAAATTAGTCGCAAGTTGGGTCCTTGAAACTGGAATATATAATCAAGAAAATGTGCAACAAGGAGTTTTTAAATGATTGGTGTCATTGGTGGATCAGGCTTTGAAAAATTCGAGGAATTTGAAACACTTCAGCTCCTCGACACCCAGACTCCATTCGGTCAGGCGTCCAGTGGTTTTAAAAAAGTCAAAATTCAAAACCAAGAATTTCTCTTTATCTCTCGTCATGGTGATCATCACGAACATCTTCCCAGCGAGATTAATTACCGAGCTAATATTTATGCGATGAAAAAAGCAGGTGCAGAAGCTTTGGTCTCGTTTAGCGCAGTTGGATCTTTACAAAAAGAATTCAAACCAGGCGATCTGGTTGTTCCCTATCAATATATTGATCGTACGAAATCGTTGCGGAAGCATACTTTTTTAGGTGAAGGGCTGATTGGTCACGTGTCTTTAGCTGAACCTATTTGTGAGGTCATGGCAGAACATTTACGTGAAACATTTAAAGCGCCTGGATTTGATGCTCATTATGGTCAGACCTACTTGTGCATTGAGGGCCCCTATTTCTCGACGAAGGCCGAAAGTCACAGCTACCGACAAATGAAGGCGGACATCATCGGCATGACTAATTTCCCAGAATATGCTTTGGCCCGAGAGGCAGGACTACCGTATCTGCCTTGTAGCTTTGTCACCGACTATGATTGCTGGGATGATTCTAGACCCCATGTCACAGTGGAAGAAGTGATTCAGGTGATGAGGAATAACAACCTGAAGGCGTTTAAAACATTGCAGTTTATTCTCAGCCAAAAAAACTTTTGGAAAAACAGCAAAGCCCCTAACGGAGGGCTTCGCACAGGACTTTTCATGGCGCCTGAAAATATTCCCGACAGCAAAAAGTCTTGGCTGTCGGTTCTGACTCAGTAGTCAATCCAAAGCCTAGTCTTTTAATGAATCTGCGGCCTAGGTCTCAATTTTAGAATTCAACGAACCGATTCATCATCATGGCGTTTCATCATGATGTGAAATCACTGATTTTGATTTTTTTATTTTTAACCGGCTGTAACAACTCCGGTGTCTCTTTAACAAAAGTCGAGACCGAAATCCCCGCAACCACACCGGCACCTGAGCCAGAGCCGCCCGCTCCTACTCCTGAAAATCCTTTGGAAGAGCCTAAACAAAGTCCCATTGATCAGGTTTGTGGTCCACTCAAGTTTGATGAGGTTTCTTGGCCAAAGGAAATGACAGAGAACGAAAAGGCTGAATTTGCCATTGCTCTTAATATTACAGGAAGCTTTGAGGGAAAAGCGGGCTGGAAAAATTTAGCCGGCAACTTTGATGGGCAAGGGATCAGCCTAGGAATTATGCAACAAAACTTAGGTCAAGGAACCTTGCAACCATTATGGATTGAAATGCTCAATTCACATTTTGATGTCATGAAAGACCAATTCACAAGCTCACAAATTCAATCCATGGAACAAATGCTAAAAGTCTGGCAAACAATAAAAGTTAAAAAGTCTTCGGCATCTGAGCTATTCCCTCAAAGTGTCGATGACAACAGGTTGGAAGAGAATTTCTCTGAACAGATTTCACAACTTGGCGCAGACCAGAATAAAGAGTCAGTCAAATGGGCACAGAAAACTGCACTTGATTCAAAGGGACAGGTCTTAAGTTCTTGGTCAACTCCACTTCAGAATATTGCTGAAAGCTCGAGCTATCGATCCTTACAAATTCAAGCTTCCCTAGGATACTTCGAAAAAGCCCAGCAATACTTCCGAGCCTTTGAATTCACCCAACTCAGACATCTTTTACTGATGTATGATTTTGTGATCCAAAACGGGAGCATTGGTGAGAATCACTTGAAAATTTACGAGGCCTGGCTGAATCAAAATCCTCGCGCTGATGAAGAGGCCAGAGCTTTTGCATTACTCGAAGCCAGACTGACGACTGTAAAAGATCAATATAAAGAGGATGTCAAAGCTCGAAAATCGACGATTATTCGCGGCACTGGCGTGGTTCATAAACAAAATAGGAATCTGCCGAAAGAATTTTGTTTCAATCCAAATTTGATCGTGGACACGACTCAGCAATCTGTGTTTTTCTAAATGAATGAAAATCCTTCTTTTACTCTTGATCTCGACCTATTCTTACGCAAATTCTTGTTTAGTCTTAAACGGCCTGTGGCAAGGCGATTGCCTTTACAGAAGTGAAGCCTACGGCGATTTATCAGGCGATATCGAATTTCGCTTTAAACAAACCAATTGCCAGTCCATAGAAATCAATCAACAAAAAGTTGAAATTCCCGGCGAACTCACAAATCAAGTTGTTGAAGGGGATGAAGTGACAACGACAAAGCTTAAAATGCAATGGAGCTCGGTGACTCAAAACAAACTTCAATACATCTACCAATATCAGTATCAAAAAAGTGGCGTCGTAAAAGACAATGTTCAACTCAATGGATATTTTGAAAAAAAAGGGCAAGTGTTGCAGCTGACTCAAAAAGGGGTTGTTGATCAAGACCCTGTTCAAATTTTTTGTGATTTAAAATTACGCAGCCGTTGATTTTTTTGAGTTCTGCACCAATGGAATTCTAAGCTCAAAACAGCTATTGGAAACCTTACGATTCAAAATCAAAGTGCCCTTGTGATCTGAAGCTATGGACTTCGAGATACTTAAACCTAGCCCAGTTCCCTTGCCAGCTGGCTTTGTCGTGAAAAAGGGTCTCATCAATTTAGACTCAATCTCGGTAGAAATTCCAGGACCAGAGTCCCAAACCCGAATGATACCTAGGCCGTCTTCAATTAAGGTTTCAATAAAAATTTGAGCCGTTGGAAGTCCTTCGACGGCATCCCTGGCATTGTTCACAAGGTTCATGATAATTTGCGAGACCTGTGCGTACCGACCAGTGATAATCACAGGTTCTGGATTATTTTTTACTTTCAATTCAATACTTCGGTTCACAAATTGTTGGTGGCACAGCTCAAGTGTTTCATCGACCAAGACTTGCAAGTTGACATCAGCAAATGGGTCTTGGCTGGCATCTCTGGAAATGGACCGAAGCCCTTTGATAATTTTAGAAATTCGCATAGAGTATTTCACCAGGCGATCGCAGTATTCAAAAAGCTTTTCCTTTTCGATCATTCCCTTTTTTTCAACTGTCACCTTCATAAGTTCTGCAAGTCCCACGATAACATTGAGGGGATTGTTAATCTCATGGGCAATGCCGCCTGCCGTTTCACCTAATGTTGCAAGCCTGGCCGCTTCATGCTGTCTGGATTTACTTATCTGCAGCTCTGATTCTAGTTTTTTTCTTTCAGAAATATCTCTTAACACTGCGACCAAAACTTTTCTGCCGTCTTGAAATTGAAAGTGGGTTCGTTTGGAAAGTGAGGTAAAGAAGTGACCACTTGTAAAACTTAAAGTCTCTTCCATTTCCACTGGGACAGATGACTGAAAAGCATCTGTATCGTAAGCCTTAATAATCATCGCCGTTTCATGGGGCAAAACATCATCATCTGTTTTGTTTTTATAGTCGGATAATTTTTTTCCCATGACCTTTGAAAAGGCCTGGTTACCATAGATCCAACGGTGTTCTCCATCTTTAACATAAATAGGATCCGGAATTGCATTCAAGACACCTTCGATAAATTCTGTTTGCTGATGCAATCGATTCTCGGCTTCACGTTGTGCTGTCACATCAACTGCAGTCAGGGTGGCTCCTACGATTGTCCGTGACTCATCATGAATGGGAAAAATGTGATAAAGAAAGAAGCGCCAATCTTCTGATTGATTTCTGACCAATCGAATTTCACCATCTGTGACAATTCCTAATCGTAGAACACTTTGAATTTCAAACTCAAAATGAAGTTTACTTGTGTCAGCAATATCTGCTGTCACAAACTCACGACTTGAAGTCCATCCGTATTTTGCAGCTGCACGATTAGCTACAACGACCTGCAAACTTTGATCGACGATGATGAACAGATCAGGAGAATTCTGAATGACTTTTTGATAGATTCCGAGTCGTTCATTTTCAACTGTCGCCATTATATTTTCATCAGATGTGGTTTTATATTTTTTTACTAATTGTCGATTGCGATTGCGTTGCCAAACGGCAAGGCCCACGAAGAATGACAAGAGTGTTATTAAAAATTCAATCATCACAACGACTTAACGTCATTTTAACGCTTAAACTTAAGTTTGCTGAATAATTTAGCAATGAAACCAAAGGCCTAGATTTCTTGGACCTTGGTCGTGATGGGGTTCAGTGACCAAAAACTTGATCCGATAGAGATGATGAACTAACTCACACTAAAAGGAGTTTATAAATGAGTCAATACGACTACGCAGGTCTCTACCAATTTCTACTTCATACCCCTGAACAGGGACTTAGAAAAATGCTTGTGGACCAAAAAGCATTCACAGATTCTCATTACAATTTAATGATGAAAGTGATCCGTGGCTGCACTGAAGCTGATTTTTGCACTCATGCAGAAAAAGCTGATTTTCCAAAAATTAAAATGGGCCCAGCTGAGCTCAAAATTAAAGAAAAATTCTGGGAAGCTTTGATCGCAGTAAGTTCAAGTCGCGGAATTTTAGGCCCAGCTCAAAAGTCTGCAGCCTAAAATTGAATTGATATGAAAAACTGGGCTTATCTTGCTTTTGAAAATTATGAGAATGAATTAGCAGAAGAAATTAAGTTCAGGAAAATAAAAAAGGTGACTCAGATGGGTCGCCTTTTTTTATTGGATCAAGATATCAAATTAAATTGGGCTCAGCTCAGCCTCGCTAACTTAGAAACCCATACTTTCAAGTCCGTGAATGAAGCAGCAAAGATTCTCAAATCTAAAAATCTTTACTGGGGAGCTTATTCTTATCAATTTCATCGTCGCACTGATTTGATCCAAAAAACTGTGGATGATCGAAAAAAGAAAAACATTGACCACCTCAGTCCCCTACCCAAAAAAGACTTTGGATTTTGGTGTCTGCTCAGTGAAAGTTCACTTCTTTTGAGTCAAAACACAGGGCAACCTTTTGCCTTAGGTGAATTTCAATTTAATGAAAATCACGAGGAACCACCCTCTCGTGCCTACCTTAAGCTGTGGGAGGCTCTCACTTGTCACGTCCAACCACCTAAAAAAAATTCCCTGGTTTTAGATTTGGGATCCTGTCCCGGCGGATGGACATGGGTACTAAAAAACTTAGGCTGTCGAGTGATCAGTGTGGATAAAGCTCCACTGGATCCAAAAATCCAAAACGATCCACTTGTTCAATACATGAAAAAAGATGCCTTTAAGTTGGATCCTTTGGATATTCAAAATCCAGAGTGGCTCTTTTCAGACATCATTTGTGAGCCAGAGGTTCTTTTAGAGCTGATTAAAAAGTGGATGAAAGCTCATCCCAATTTAAAGTTTGTCTGCACAATCAAATACAAAGGATCCACAGACTTTAAGGTCACTGATCAGTTTTTAGAAATTAAAGGTTCCCGAGTGGTTCACCTGAACTACAATAAGCACGAAATGACTTGGATCAAGTCTTAAATCCCATTGACCCCGGATGCCACCTTAGCTAAAAATAGCGCTCAACGATGCGCGGGTGGTGAAATTGGTAGACACGCAGGTCTCAGAAGCCTGTTCCGCAAGGTGTGGGGGTTCAAGTCCCCCCTCGCGCACCAAGCCTTCAATTAGACACTGAATTTCAATTTTCCTTGTGCACAGGAAATTCTAAAAAGAACCGCGTGTTCTTTGCCTCGGTGTCATACTTCAAAGATCCATTGTGATTTTCAATGATGCCCTTGGAAATGCTGAGTCCTAGACCAGTGCCCTTCCCTACTTCTTTGGAGGTAAAAAATGGCTGCATCATTTTTTCTTGGATTTCTTTAGGAATACCAGGACCTGAATCTATAATTTCTAATACATGATGATCATGAACAGTTGCTAATTTGATTTCAATCCAACGCTCGTGCAGATTTTCAATGGCATCATAGGAGTTATTGAGTAGATTTAAAATCACCTGCGAGATTTGTGAGGGTCTTGCTAAAATCATCAAAGGTTGCGATGGCAAAAACATAATCAGCTCGATGGAGCGATTCCGAAATCTTTCTTTAGAAATTTCTAACGTATCACCGATGATACTTTGAAGCGAGATGGGTTCTGGGCGATCTCCATGGGAATTTCTGGAAAAACTTTGAAGTCCACGAACAACCTTTGCAATTCTTTTGACAGTCGAATCAATGCGCTCAAAATTTGTGCGCAACTCTTCGTTCATCACCGATTTTTCAGTGAGTATCTTTTGAACCTTCGCACTGGTGATGCTAACTATCGTGAGTGGATTATTAATTTCATGGGCAATGCCGCTGGCCATTTCGCCAAGAGCTGCCATTTTGGCAGTCGAAATACGTGCGACCCTTTCATTCTCGAAAGCGAGTTCAATATTTTTTCGATCTGTAATATCTCGGTTCATTCCAACAAGTCGGTAAGGGTTTTTATTCTCGTCTAATTCCATGGCTCCGTTAGCTTCAATAAATCGAATCTCACCTGTGTCATGTTTGCGAATTCTGAATTCAAAAATTTCAACAGCTTTTCCCTCAAGAAGTTCAGCAAACTTTTGATCCACAATAGCAATATCCTCAGGAACTATGCAGCCTCGCCAGGTATCTGGTGATGAGTCGAAAGTTTTAGATGTGTGACCGTATACGGAATACATCTTGGCATCCCAAAGAAGTTTTCCGGTATTGAGTTCAAATTCCCATATGGCAAATCCAGAGCCCTTTACCGCCAACTCAAGCCGACCCAGCAAATGGGCCATTTTTGAACTGGATGGACTGATTGGTTTACCAACTGATGGCATGAATCTCCTGTGCAAAGTGCAACATGATGTGTGTTGATCTACAGGTTAGCTTCAAAAGGTAAACCCCAACAAGATAATTTTTGCATTCAAGTAGGCTGTCGACCGAATCGGGTGTAAAATCCGCCCCAGTCGAGGTCTACATGTCACCTGTGTATTTAAATGATTTTAAAATTGAAAACCCCAAGAATTGCTACCCTCAAGAAGACCTTTTGAATTGGATTATTCAGTGCCACCAAAAGGCAGAGCTTGGAAGTCCTTCTGAAAAAATGAGCTCTGATTCCATCCAAAAGCTTTTTCAACGGTATTCAGTGAAGTCAGACCAAATTTCGCAGCGCTTTATTGAGTGTTCAGATATTTTGGGCGAATCCTTTGCAGAAAATGAAATTTATAAACTCAATGACCATCTCTCTCACGGTGTTGATATTCAAAAAAGAGCTTATTTTTTCTCCGAACGAGCCCTAGAAATATTTCATCAGTTTTACGACTCAAGTGAAGTGGTAAAACCGAATCATCTGATTCACGTGACTTGCACGGGTTACGTATCGCCAAGTGCTGCTCAAAGAATTGTAACGGATAAAAATTGGGAAACATCCACTGACATCACTCATGCCTATCATATGGGCTGCTATGCGGCCCTTCCCGCCATTCGAATTGCCAAGAGTCTTGTTCAATCTGAATCCAACGAAAATAAGCTTTTCAAAACCGACATCGTCCACAATGAAATGTGTGGACTTCACATGAACCCTTTAGCTCAGACACCTGAACAAATGGTGGTCCAAACTTTATTTGCAGATGGGCATATTAAGTATTCCGCCACGCCAAATTTAAATTCAAATGGGGGCAACCTAAAAATTTTAGCCCT
>CAZPBD010000004.1:0-7950 GCA_964584655.1 uncultured Pseudobdellovibrionaceae bacterium
CAGTGTAAAAAAATGTCCCTACGGTATGGGTTATAAGAGCCTCTGTCTTGATCCGTACAGATCAGTGGCTGCGGATCAAAGATATCATAAAGCTGGTGAAGTGGTTTACCTTCCAAAAATGGTGGGTCAAAAGTTGCCGAACGGAGAAACTCACGATGGATTTTTCGTCGTCAGAGATATCGGTGAGAAAATTTTAGGAGAAGGTCGATTCGATTTTTTCATCGGATTTGATGACTACCGCAATCACTTGTTTTCAAAGCTGAACCTATCAAATCCGGAAAGAAGCACGTTTACTTACTACCGAGTGAGTCCACAACAGGCAGAGAAAATTCGTTTGGCAAGAGCCTACCCACTCGTGCCTGATTCAAACAAAATCACGACTGCGGCGATTTTGGACTCGCAAAAGAAGGCGACCGGATCTGTGGTGTCTCAAAGTGAGACTGCAATGGAATACTTCAAAGCCAAATTCGAAATTAGATAAAACATAATAGTTCTGAGGACTTAAATAATAAGTCTTCAGTTATTACGCATTGCGTCGATAAGAGTGAGGCAAGACATTGGTCCAGGCTTGTCTTGTTTTGAAACTCATCTGACGGGGGATTTCAACAATGCGTATTCATGGAACAGATTTTTCAAATTCAATCGCCCATTCCATTTCAGCTAACGAACGTCGTACAGATCGAGCTCTCAAGCAACTGGCGACCGGAAAGCGAATCACCAGCGCAGGTGACGATGCCGCAGGCCTGGCGATCTCAGAGCAATTGGATTCCTATACGAAGTCTTTTAAGTCAGCTCTTGTTAATGCTGAAACCTCTAATTCTTATTTTGATATCGCAGAAGGTGCTTTGAACGAGCAAAGCAACATTCTGACTCGTCTTCGAGAACTTTCTGTTCAAGCCGCCAGCGGGCAATTTTCAAATAGAGAAAGAGATCTGATTCAACTTGAAACCAAGCAGCTTCAGCAAGAATTTGATCGAATTGCCAAAAGCACCCGTTATGGATCTCAACCGATTTTAGATGGATCAAGACAAAATTATGAGTTTCAAGTGGGGATTGATGGTTCATCTAACAGTCGAATTACAATTGATGCTTATCCTGATACCACAGCCAGTGAACTGGATGTGGATAGTTTAGATGTATCGACTGCCAGTGATGCCAGAGATTCACTTAAAACAATTGATGAAGCTTCTTATCAAGTCATGAAAGCTCGAGCGCAGTTTGGTGCTTATTCGTCTCGGATGGAATCAGCTCGAAATCATATCGAGAATCAAATTGCGGGTAACAGTGAAGGTTATAGCCGAATCACCGATGCTCGAGTGGATGAATCTGTGGTGCAAGCTCGTCGTGGTCAGATTTTAGCACAATATCAATTGGCAGCTTTAGGTGTACAAGGCGACTTAGAAAAAAGTCTTCTGAAATTAGTTGTTTAAAGTTCTTTTGTTTCGGAAGTAGTCTTTCCAGCCACGTAAAATTCTTTTCCAATCATCAGCGGAATTTTTGATATTTTTGTACCGTTCAAGTCGGTACATATTTGCTGTCTGAGTCACCAAATGTTTGAGCTCAGGTCGTAGTTGAATAATGGAATCTAAGAATTCGACGGGAGGCTGACTCGGTTTTCGTTTAAAGCCCAGTTTTGCTAATTTCTTTTCCAACCAAAGATAATGCCTGACAGCGCTATCAGATTCTTGAGCTCTCGACTCAAACCATCGACGAATCAATCGCATCAAAAAGATAGCTCCAACTAAAATTGTGATCCACCAACCCATTTGAGGAGCAAAGTACTGAATCAGTCTTCGCTGCTCTGTTAAGTCGAATTCTAAAAGTGAACGAACCCAAAGGTAATTCAGTGATTCCAATTGATTTCTAAGGCTCGTAAAAAAGGAAGCGCCAAAATTTTGATTTCTTAATTTATTCAGGGCTTGCCCCGGGCTGAGTCCAAAATCAGAGGGCTCGAGCTGGAAAAAAGCCAAAGCTCCTAATTCTATTCTAAGTGGGGCCATCCAAAATGTCGGATCGATTCTTTTCCAAGTTCCTTTGGGATCTAAAACTTCAACCCAGGCATGAGCATCAGCTTGGCTGACCCGTATGAAATTTCCGCTGTCATTCTTTTCACCGCCTTGATAGCCAGTGATGACTCGAGCAGGGATTCCAAGGCCGCGGGCGAGAACTGCATAAGCACCAGCGAAGTGTTCGCAAAATCCATTTCGATTTTCAAATAAAAAATCATCCAGATCTCGGTGTTTGCCGGGGCTTCGAGTATAGGCAAAATTATTTGTCGTAAAAAAATCTTTCAATGTTTTTAATTTTTGCTGATAGGTCTTTTTTTCTGAGTTCTGCAGCCTCAGCCAAACAGCCGTTTTTGGAGGAAGCTCAGGTAAATCCAGGGGATTTTTAATGGTAGGGCCTGACCAGTTATCAGAAGAAATGCCTTGATACCGAATTCGAGTGGCCACAGTGTTCTGAGAAACGAAAACGCCTCGATCATTCTTAATTGCCCGAAAACTAGGAGTTGTAATCATTCGTGTGTGTTCCAGTGTCGGAAGCACCTTAGAAAAAGTGGCCTCAAGGGTGATGCTATAGTCTGATCTCAAGGGAAGCATGGCTGTTGGAACATCTTCACTGATCTTAATCGTACTTTTTCTCCAACCGAATCCATCTGTGAGCTCTAAAACTGCTCCTCGCCAGTACATGGAATTCATGGGAGGTGTGTAGTCGTTGAATTCGACTCGCATCACCGTTTCTTGGCTGAGTGCTAGGCTCGCAATGTCGCCGGGGGAAATGCTTTCAGAAAAACCCACCATGGCTGATGGTGGATTCCACGATCTGGCCCATGGAACTTGAACTCGAGGAAAAACAAAGAAGAGAACAGCAATAATCGGAATTGATTTTGCCAGAGCTATCAATGTGATCCTCCAAGGATTTTCCATATCAGCTGGGAGCAAGGCTTTCCACAAACTTAAATAAATGATGGCTCCAATGGGGAGCCAGTAAAGATCAATGGAAAATAAAAATTTAAGTGAGATCAAAACGAAACCTAAGAAAATCAAAAGTTTTTCATCCCGTTCTGTTTTCAAATCTAGGATTCGAAGACAGGTGAGCATCACTAAAAAAGTGCTCGAGGGTTCCTGCCCTGTGAAAGTTTTAAATTGAAACAGAACAAGGCCTAAAGATGAAATGGCTAAAGTGTTAATCCAAAATCGGCTGGGTGCTGCCCACCATCTGTTCTCGACACCCAAACGAGTGAGTAGAACCAGAAAGCTCAAAACCAAGGCCCAGGTCTCGACTTCCAGACTTAAAATCAGAAGAGCTGTCAGAAGACTGATGCACAAAGAATCTTTTTTAAAAAAAATCTTCATTCTTTTTCCACCATGAGGGCCAAAGTTTTCATGGCCTGATGATAGATGTGAGGATCCACTTTACTATCATAAACTTTGGTACCCAAAATCAGCTTCCAGTCATAGGATTCGGTCTCTGCCAAATGAAGCCATAGGCTCAATTGCGAAATTTGATCTTCAAATTTCAAATGTTTTAAATCTTTGATATTGAATTCACATTTTCGGCCGTCATCACCCTCATGAACAAGGGTTCGAAGTTGTTGGTTTTTAGCTAAAGAGCGCCAATGAATTCTTTTGGGTGAATCACCTGGTTTGTAGTCTCGAATTTCGCGAACTAAACCAAGGGATTCCTGTTGCGCAGAAACATGATTGGGAAAGTGCCGCTGACCTTTTCGTGCTGGATAGGCCAAAGTTTTATTGGGTGACTTAAAAATTCTCCAAGCATTGAATAGCCCGCTTGGATACTTTGAGCTGACCACGATGGTCGGGATTTTAACGTAGCCTCGATTTTGAATATTCCATGGAACATCAAAGACCACCGTTTGTTTCGCGCCAATTTGCAGGGGATTTTGAAGTGTGATCTTTTTTTGTTTCACACTGACTTCAATTTCTTTCACAGGATTCTTGGATTGATTCATAATAGTGACTTGAATCTTTTGGTCATTTTCAGCAAATAAATGTACGGCTTCAACTAAAAGAATTTGGACTGCATCCATGTTGCTGTTGATGGCCCGAGCGAGCGTCATTCCCATACAGGTCAGAGCGAAGCACACGATAAAAACCAGATTGTTTCCGTAAGCCATTGCAATCATCAGTAAAATAAAACACAGAACTCCGTAGCTGATTCCCAGCTTCGTCGGAATGATATAGGTTTTTTGAGATTTGAAAGAAGAGCTAAATCGGGACTGAAGTTTTTTGTAAAAGCTCTTGAGCCCAAATCTTTCCCTGACTGACTCCAAATCTTCCTCCAAGGCGGTGAGCAATAACTGAGACTGCAATTTTTTGCACGTCTGCTGGTTCAACGTGTGTTCGGCCCTCTAGATAAGCCCAAGCTCTTGCGGCACGAGCCAATGCAAGTCCTCCACGAGTTGAAAGTGGAAGTGCTTCCTTATGTTTATTTCGAGATTGCGAAAGTATCTGAGTGATATAGTCAGCCACCACATCCGAGATGTGGACCTTTTGAACCTCAACTTGAGCGTTGATAAGATCGTTATTATGAAAAACGGGCTTGAGGCTTAAAATCTTTTGTCTTGGGTCTTCGCTTAAAATTAAATCTTTTTCTGTGGCCTGAGATGGGTATTGAAGCTCAAGGCTCATGAGGAAGCGATCCAACTGACTCTCGGGTAGGGGAAATGTCGAGGACTGTTGATGCGGATTCTGTGTCGCGATCACTAAAAACGGAGCAGGCAGTGCCAGAGTATCGCCATCCACTGTGACAGAAGATTCTTCCATGGCTTGTAAAAGTGCACTTTGTGTTCTGGGACTTGCGCGGTTCAATTCATCCGCCATGATCAGCGAAGCAAACAAAGGTCCTTTTTTAAATTCAAATTCGTTTTTTTGAGAATTAAAAATTTCCACACCAATCAGATCTGAAGGAAGTAAGTCCACTGTGAATTGAATTCGGTGAGTCTCAAGACCTAGAAGTGCACCCAAAGTTTGAACAAGAGTGGTTTTGCCAACGCCGGGAACGTCTTCGATCAGGATATGTCCCTTTGCGAGCAAACAGGCGGTGGCCAACTG
Organism: uncultured Pseudobdellovibrionaceae bacterium; assembly: GCA_964584655.1. GTDB lineage: Bacteria > Bdellovibrionota > Bdellovibrionia > Bdellovibrionales > Bdellovibrionaceae. The sequence goes on from CAZPBD010000004.1 coordinate 5,076, forward strand.
AACGCTTTCTTTCTTATCCAATACAACCTTGTTGGCTTCTTCCATTAATTTCAAAAATTGAAGTCTTAAACTCATAGGTTTTAGATTCGCATGGGGTGGTTCACCGGGGTAGATCCGGGAAAACAATCTGGCCCCGCAGACCTAAGTCTAGGTCAAGACTGAATATTTTTTATTTTTTAAGTTGAGTGATTTCAATGACAAGATGCGATGCGTTATGAAATACCTAGACTTTAGGCCTAAAGCTTTCTGGACCAAAGCCGAGAAGTTCTGTGAACACGTTGGAGAAATAAATCTCTTGAGTGAACCCGAAACGATCGCCGTCACGATCCTTCAGGCTCTCACCAAGGGGTTCCCTCCAACGAGACAAGTTAGGCAATTTAACTAACCCGTGATGTGGGCAACAGCACGGTCGTCTTCGTATAGGAGGAGACTTATGGGCTTAAGAATCAATACAAACATAGCGGCATTTTCCGCTCAACGCGTGATGGGCGCACAAGGCCGCAGGGCCGAGAAAGCAGCTCAAGCACTAGCAAGTGGTAATCGAATCACCAAAGCGGGTGACGATGCTGCAGGTCTGGCAATCTCTGAGAATATTAAATCTCAAGTTCGTGGATTAAGCATGGCTAGACAGAACTCATTTAATGCTGTCAGTGCGATCCAAGTATCAGAAGGTGGATTGAATGAGATCTCAAATATCTTAACTCGATTAAGAGAACTGGGAATTCAAGCGGCCTCTGACAATATCGGCGAGCGCGAAAGAGGTTTCTTGGACCTCGAAGCACAAAATTTAATTAAAGAATCAGATCGTATCGCGAAAACCACAATGTTCGGCGATAAGAAATTGCTCGACGGCTCTGGCGGGGATCAAGAATACCATGTAGGACCATTTGGAAGTGAAGACAACGTGATCAGTTTCTCACTGAGCACGGATGCCACAGCAAGTGAAATCGGTATCGATGGACTCAGTATGGAGACCAAGAGCGATGCACGTAGTTTGCTGTCATCAGTGGATGAAGCCGTCCAAAAGGTTGGTGCCATGAGAGCCAATTTTGGAGCCATCCAGAATCGACTCGAGAGCACAACTAACAATTTAGATGTTCAAATCGAAAACCTATCAGCTGCGAAATCCAGAATTTCTGACGCTGATATTGCGAAAGAATCATCTGAGTTAGCATCCGCTCAAGTTTTACAAAGTGCTGCGGTTTCTATTTTGGCGCAAGCCAATCAGTTTCCGAATGTGGCTCTAAAACTCATCGGATAAATAAAATCCAAATTATTCTAACGGAACAGGATCAGAGGTTTGCGGGCGTGAACCTCTGATCAAATCTCAAATGTATTTTTGTGGCAGGTTGGACCGAAACTCTTTTTCATTTTTTAAGTGTTTTATGAGTCGTTGCCCACACTCCGACTCTTAAGCCCGGCCCCGAGGTCATTCTTCCTCGGGGCTTTTTTTTTAATGTGAGATCTCTTTTTGGTTAAAATCGAAAATGTTTGAAATGTTGTCGATCTTTTCGTTTTGTTGATAGTTTGATCATTTCTAAGTATTCGCCTGATGTCTTCAGTAGTTGCAGATCGGAATCGCTCTAAAAATTTGAATCTCAAAATCACCAATCTCAAGGTGAGACACTGAAAGCTTTTGAGTTCATTTTTAGCTGTCTTAATCCGATAAATACGATGGCCGCTAACATGCACTCATTAAGTTGAGGGGGACGGATGCAACTTAAAATTATATTCATCTTTATTCTGCTTGCATCAGTCACACATGCTGATTCATCACCATTGAAATCAGCGACTTCAAATTTCCAACTTTCTCAAGATGAACTCAGGCAAGCACACGGAATTAAAAGTTTAGATCGATTGCTGGCTCAATTGGATAAAGCTGAGCAGCAGCTACTGAAAGCTAAAAAATCCTCTTCTGAATTCGTCGGTGAAACCGAAGCTCTTCAGCGCCTCCAACTTCGTTTGAGTGCAAAATTGCTTCGAGATTTGGCTTTCTTAAAAGCCTTAAAAGAAGATCTTGGCTTGGCAGAGCATGACGCTTTTGAAGTTTATGGAAATATCCGAAAGACCTTTTTAAAAGAGGCAAGCCATATTCAACAGGTGAAGCAAATGGACTCTCAGATTCTGCTGACTGTCGAAAAGTTTTTTCATGAGAAGTATTTGAATCGTTTATAGATACAACCCAGATGACCCAACGACATCTCAGTTGTAGTGCACACGCGTACTAAGAGTAAAATCAAAGTACGCGTGTGTTTTTTTTTACCTTGCCACAATTCCCTCAAATGATTTAAATCAGGGGCTCTTCAAGGAGCTCTCAAATGAGATTTTTATTCCCTGTTTTTTTCTTGTTCCTGAACGCAGCCCAAGCCAATAAAGAAATTTTGAATATTGGGATCAGTTCTGAATTTGAAAATTTAAATCCGTTAATAGGAACTCAGGCCGCCACTAACTACATGCTCTACATGGCTCATCGCCCCTTGGTTTATTTGACTCCCGACATGAAGTGGAAGGCTTTGATGATCAAAGAAATTCCCACGGTTCAAAATAAAATGGTGAAACCAAAAGGCACAGGACTCGAAGTGACCTTCGAACTTCTCAGTGATGCTAATTGGGGAGACGGAATGCCTTTGATCTGTAAAGATCTCGAGCTGTCATGGAAAGTCGGCCGCAATACCAATGTGTCAATTGCCAACCGCGAGGCTTATGAGAATATCAAAAGTCTGACTGTTGATCCCAAGAATCCAAAAAAGTGCACCTTGGAATTTGCGAAGGCGAAATTTGATTACTTCAATAATTTCCCGTCTCCATTGCCAGCTCACTTAGAAGGCCCCATCTTCGAAAAGCATTCGAATAAATCAGAAGGCTACGATCAAAA
>CAZPBD010000004.1:8050-43074 GCA_964584655.1 uncultured Pseudobdellovibrionaceae bacterium
AAAATTGAATGAATTGATCCAAGCCTATTTCCAAGAAGAAATGAAAGCCATTGGGGTTGAAATCAGATTGAAAAATGAACCGCCACGAGTTTTCTTTGGTGAATCAGTTAATCGTCGAAAATTTGATCTCGGCATGTACTCTTGGGTTTCGATTCCAGAAAACAGCCCCAGATCCACACTGCATTCGTCATCCATTCCGACAGAGAAGAACTCGTACGCAGGTCAAAACTATCCAGGTTATAAATCAAAGATCGTTGATCAAATGATTGATTCTCTCGAGCAAGAGCTAGATTCTGCGAAACGCGCCAAGATCGGTCAGAGCATCGTTAAGAAATACTCTGAAGATTTACCAGTGATTCCTGTTTATTATCGCCCGAATAACGGTGTGATTCCCTCTGACATGAAGGGCTTTAAGCTCTCGGGTCATTTGTTCTATGAGACTCTGCACGTCGAAGATTGGTCACGCCAATAAATATCAACTAAGGTCAGATCTGACCTTAGTCCCTTTTTATAAAATATAGACATTGGTCCAGCTCATCACTGGACCTTGGTATTGATTTCAGGACTGAAGTCGAGTCGCCAGACTTGTTGAAAGTCGGTATGAGTACGACAAAAGTCTAGTTTTGCTCGACGAGACTCAAGTCTGCCCGGACCTAGCCGAAAGGTATAGCAACAAAAGCGACAAACTCTGAATGATGAATTCAAGTCGAGAGTTGAGAATAGGTTTGACGGCCCTTTTTCAAATCGTTAGCAGACTCGCAATTCCTCATAAAGATAAGTCACCAACGTGTTCAAACGGGTCGAGGTCTTGAGTAGGTTTCAAGGCCTCAACTTCTAACCGCAAGTCGAAAGATTTGCATTTTTTTGATAAGCCAAAAGCTTATCGTCGGAGGCGACAATGGGAATGAGAATATCAACAAATATGGCAGCAATCGGTGCTCACAAGAACCTGATTGGTAGTCAAAGGGAAATTCAGAAGTCGATGTCACAATTGGCATCAGGCACTCGAATTACAAAATCAGCTGATGATGCTGCAGGTTTAGCCATCAGTGAAAATTTAAAATCACAAATTAGAAGTTACGGTCAAGCTGGTAGAAATGCCAATGACGGTATCTCATTAGTACAAACTGCTGAAGGTGGTTTGGGCGAAATTTCAAATATTTTAACAAGACTCAGAGAACTCGCAATTCAAGCTGGATCTGACACTGTTTCTGATAAAGAACGTGTGATGATCAACAAAGAGGTCGAGCAATTAACTCTAGAATCTCAACGTATCGCAGTTTCAACAAAATTCGGTAACCAATCCTTGATCGATGGATCAGGCGAAAAGTTTGATTTCCAAGTGGGCATCTTTAATGATGATTTCGCTGACCGAATTTCATTTAATTCTGGTGAACTGAACGTGCAATCAAGTGAACTCGATATTGAAGGATTTGATTATTCTTCAAAAGACGGTGCTCAATCAGCACTTGAGACACTCGATGTGGCTCAATCAACAGTCAACGCACACAGAGCAACACTTGGTGCATTACAAAACAGACTTGTCTCTACAACAGACAATATCAGCACAATGAACGAAAACATTTCAGCAGCTAACGGTCGTATCCGTGACACAGACGTTGCAATGGCTTCTTCAGACATGGCGAAGAATAACATTTTGTTACAAGCTTCGACAGCGACATTGGCACAGGCCAATCAGCTTCCATCTTTAGCATTAAAATTAATAGGTTAATCAGTATTGAACGAAAGAGTGTTCTTCCGAACTCTTTCGGTACCAACCTACCCGGGGGACAGTTTCCCAACGACACTGTTCTCCGGGGTATCTTTGGTGATTAGGGCTTTGGTCCTGTTTAATTTTCTGACAATTGTTCCGAAATTAACCCTATGAATATAAAAGGTCTTTTAGGCAACATGATTACAGCGCCCATCCGCAACGGAGATGGCTCATCTGTAAAGAAAGCCGAAAAGACAATCAAGTCCGATGAGTCCCATGATCGTGATCCCAGTGGGCAACAGTTCTCAAATCAAGAAAAAGAAAAAGGACCCATGTCCGATGAGCAATTCGAGCAAGCTCTTGAATTGATGAAAAATCTTCCTTCAGTCAAAGAACAAAATTGGAAAGTCGAAACCCACGTAGAAAGCGGAAAGAAATTTATTCTTGTAAAAGATAACTTAGGCTCAGTGATTCGCAGGATTCCAGAGATGGATTTGTGGTCATTGCCCTTTGATAAAGATGCTAGAACAGGTCAGCTGTTAAAAAAATCAGCGTAACCGAGACTAGTTTTTTTCTAGCAGTCAGAAAATTGCCACGCCCAGTTCAAATCTCAAGATCAAAGTCCTGCTTCAAAAGGCAGCTTTCAATCATTTAGCAGGAAAAGTTTGCCGCTGAGCCGCTTCTACAGAAGTCCAAGTCATTTGATTGACTCACGGTATTTGTAAAAATGATTAAAAATAAAAGAATGTCAGGTGTACGTCTTTCAGGCTTTTCAGGTGCTATTCCCCCAAACTTGGTCGATCAGTTGGTCGAAGCCGAGAAAATTCCTATTCAGCAAATGGAAAAAAAGAAAGTCAAAGAAGAGGACACACTGAAGCTTGTTGGAGATCTTGAAACGAAAATTCAAGAAATCCCAAAAAACTTAGGTGAGTTGCTGAATACAAAAGGTTTTAACGATATCAAACTGATTACGGGTGATGAAAATGTCATTACCGGATCTGTGGATCCGGACGCAGCTCCCACAGGAGAGTACAGCATTGAAGTTCTGCAGCTCGCACAAAATCCAGGTGCAATGAGTAATGGATTTCCAGACAAAGACAAAACTCAGGTGGGTGTTGGATATATCAAATTCAATACACCTGAAGGAATCAAAGAAGTTTATATCAACGAGAATAACTCAACACTGGAAGGTGTTGCCAATTCGATCACTCGATCCGGCACAGGTCTTCGAGCCAACGTCATCGAGGATCGTAAAGACAAAGAAAATCCTTTCAAACTTCTTGTCACGGGACTTTCCACAGGTGGTGATAAAAACATTTCATTTCCAAATGTATACTTTCTTGATGGAGATTCAGACTTCTACTTTGAACAAGACAGGCCTTCACAGAATGCAAAAGTGAAAGTGGATGGATTCGAAATCGAAGTCCCTGAAAACAAATTAGATAAGGTCATTCCCGGAGTCACCTTAGATCTCAAATCAGCAGCTCCAGGAAGAGCGATCAAAGTTTTCGTTAAGGAAGACTTTGAAAAGATCTCTGGCAAAATTAAAAACTTCGTTGATGCCTACAATGGTGCCTTGGGATTTATTCAGGGACAGGCCAAGCTTCAAAAAGGCAGTGACGGTCGAAATAAACTAGGACCTCTAGGTGGCGATAGTATGCTTAGATCCATCGAGAACACGCTTCGAAGGATCATTCAAACTCCACCACTCGGCATAAAAGGTGAGATTCAAAGACTGGGTCAAATTGGAATTGAATTTAATCGAAATGGAACATTGAATTTTTCTGAGGAAAAATTTAACAAGACTTTAAATTCGGATCCTAAATCTATGATCGCCTTTCTGCGTGGTGATGGATTCGCAACAGGCTTTGTCCCTGGAGTCAGACGAGAAATCGGCAACATCATGAATGGGCAATTTGGTGCGATTTCAAATCGCAAAAGATCTTTGACGGATAAAGTTTCTAGAATCAATAAGCAGATCGAAAATAAAGAACGAATGATTGAGAAAAAAGAAGATCAGTTACGTAAGAAGTTTGCAGATTTAGAAACAAAAGTGAGTCGAATTCAGAATCAAGGAAATGCATTTAAAGCCATGGGAGGCGCAGGAAATGGAGCAGCAGGTGGGTAAAACTAGGATGGAGTTGTTGAATGTCTAATCCCTATCAAAAGTACAAACAAACAGCAGTGCAAAGTGCCAGTCGAGAGAAAATCTTACTGATGCTCTATGAAGGTGCAATCAAGTTCACAAAGCTTGCAATCATCGCTTGTGAAAACAAAAAGATTGCTGATCGTGGAATGAACATCGGTCGAGCCTACGACATTGTCATGGAGCTCAACAATACGTTGGATCACAAAATTGGAGGCGAAATCTCTAAAAACTTAGAGAGTCTCTATATTTTCATGATGGAACAATACACAAAATCAAATATTTCAGGGGATCCTAATCCGCTGAAGTCCAACCAAAAAATGCTCGAAACCCTCTATGAAGGATGGATTCAGGCAGTTGAAAAATTAAAAAAGGATCAAGAGGGGGGCAAACTATGAATCGACTGATAACGCTCTATTATGAGAAGAATCACTATCTAGAAAAATTCTATTCCTGTGGAGAAACGGAACTTAAAAATTTTCTCAACGGCGAATTTCAGAATTTGGATGCCTTCTACGAGACCCGAGAAAAAATTTTAGAAATGATACGTTATGTGGATTCTCAGGTTGAAAAGAGTTATGAAAAAATTCAACTGAACGATCCAGAAAAGCGAGAACTCAAGAAAGCTCTCGATATTAAAGACGAATATGTTCAAAGAATTATGGAACAGGATCTGGAAATTCTGTCCTGCATTGAGCAATTCAAGTCCAGCTTAATTATTGAGATGCAGCAGTTACAGCGTGGAAAGAAAGTCGTTTCACGTTATAAAATGCCTTCATTTGTTAAAAATCTAGACGAAGAAGCTTAAAGCAAAAGGTCCAGGATCATTTTACCTATCCTGGACCTGCTTCTATCAATTCTCTGACATCAAATCACGGTCTAGAGTCAAAGCGCTGTCAGAAATTCACTTCAGATTCAATAAAAGCCAAATCCACATCGATCAGTATCAGTCAAAAGTCTATGGCACCTCAGTTGCTTTTACAAAAGGGACAAGAAGGAAAAAGCCATGCTTCAAACTGAAAATGTAATTTTGTCCAACAGGCCCGAAGTTTCAAATGTTTCAAAACAGAAATCAGTCAGTGCAATACCTGCGACTGTTATGACACTGATTCAAAACTCAAAAGTGCTGATACAGCATCGTGAGTTTTCATTAGCGATCAATCTGTTAAGGCAAGCCAGTAACATTCAATCACATCCCATCATCTTTCGAGAGCTCACGTTGAATCTCATTCAGCTTGAAAAATGGTCCGAAGCCAATCGGGTGTGTGCACAATGGTGCCGAAGTGAACTGAATTTTGACTCTGTTTATTTCCGAGCTCAAATTGAGTATCAATTAGGGTTGGATGAAAAAAGTCTGCAGAGCTATTTTGAATCTTTATCAATCGTAGATGAAGAGCGACTTGAACTTTTTGAAGTTTTCAAAAACATCGGTAATCTTTTTGTTCGTAAAGCAGACTTTGAATCTGCAGAAGAGTTCTATAATAAGGCTTATGCATTGAAGTCGGATTCCGACATCTTGTTGGTGAACTACGGAATCCTCGAGATGCAAAGAGGAGATCTGAACAAAGCTCGAGATCGATTCAGATCTGCGGTTCAATTGAACGATCGAAATGACAAAGCCTGGGTAGGTCTTTCCATGGTTCACTTTGATTTCGGAGACGAAGAATTAGGAACAGCGAATCTAAAAAAGGCTCTTGATTTGAATGTGCAAAATCGAACAGCGATCCAGTTTGCACTTCAAAAGCTGAATCAACGCCACCATTCGACTTATCTATCTGAAATCCTAAGTCAGTATCTTTCAGAGGTGGACTTTGACGACGAGATCTCTTGCCAGCTGATTCAAAAATTTTACGAAAGCGGAAAAATTGAGCTCGCCTACTTAGAAGCTCAAAGATTGATACTGTGGAATCCAGAGCGTGCAGACTATCAAAAGTTGTTTTCACACCTGGAGCATCAGAAGAACAACCCGAATCAGGTATCGGCATGACTAAGAAACAACCCTCAGTTATCGAGTGGCGACAAAAAAACGATCAGTTAATTGCGTTTGAAGATGGCCAATCACTTGATCTGCCAGAAAATTCAATGGCTCAGATTGACTCCAGTCATGCTGTGATCATTGGCTTAGGCTCGGGCTTTTTACTTGAAAAGTTACTCATTGCTTATCCGGCTGTCGAATTCACTGTGATTGAATGTCGTGAGTCTTTAGTGAGTCGATTCAGTCGAAAGTATGAAAATGTTAATTTCATTCTGATTGAATCAATTGATGATCTAGAAAGTCATCCACAAGTCAGATTGTTGCAGGCCGCTTCTACGCAAAAAATATTGAATGACCAAGCTTTGGGTTCGCAGAAGTCTTTTCTTCAAGAAGTCTTTTGGCACTTGAATCTTAGAACAGCGAGATCCTTGCAAACTTATTTTCAAATTGAGAAGCCGATCGATGATCGCTGGTTGATCAATGCCAAGCAGCTACTCGAGGTCACAACACCCGATCAATTGCCGTACAAATTATCTGAGGTTCTGGTCATTAAGGAGCTTGTGAAGTGAGAGTGTTGTTTGTTTCCCTTTTACGAGCTGGTGACTTCATCATGCAGGTTCCGCTACTGAAATCACAGGGAGCAAATTCTGAGATTCACATTCTTGTGAACGATGAGTTTTCACAGCTCAAAGAGCTTTACCCTGAATTTCATTTTCATTTCTTTCCAAGAAAACATCTTCAAGCCGTCATTAATGAACCAAAGTCCTCCTTGTTGAAGCCTTTTGAAGTACTTAAAAATACTACGGCTCAACTGAACCAGCTCAATTTTACCAAAATCTACAATTTGACCCACAATCGAATATCAGGATTTTTGATGGATCAACTTCAAGCCAGTGAAAAACATGGTTTAGTTTTTGCCGATGATCACTTTGTCCCTTTCAAGAATTCTTGGCATTCATTCTTTAATTCTACTTTTTCCGAGAACAAAAGATCCTCTCACCATTATCTCACGGCACTCGCTCAGTCCGTAGATTTAGGAATCCCACAGATAAGTGTGGTGGAAGATCGAACTCAAAAAAAGTCTATTTACTTTCAAGTTTTCACGAGTGATTCAAAGAAAAATTGGCATTTGAGCCAATGGAGAGAGCTCTTTGAGAGAGTCAGCTCTGCAAGACCTGATATGCAAGTTCAAATTTTAGCTTCACCCTTAGAAGCCACGACCTTGGCAGCTCATTTCCCATCGGATCGGATCCTGGTTTGCAGTCTTTCAGAGGCTCGAGAAAAACTAAAAAATTCAGCCCTCTTAGTCACGGGTGATACTAGCCTTGCGCACTTGGCAGCTGAAACTCAAACCCCAGTTTTAGTTTTAAGTCTTGGTAGCAGTGATTTTACAAAAACAATGCCTTGGTTGCAGGGGGCTTGGGTTTTGAGCTCAGAAGTTCCTTGTGCCCCTTGCTTGCACTCATCCGCTTGTCCGCAAGCCCAGCATCTTTGTGGTCAGAGTCTTAAAGTTACGACTGTTTTAAATGTTGTCGCAGGAATTTTAACAAATAAATACATGTTTAGCATTGCAAGCCCTGAAAGGCTTGTGCGCATGGAATATCAATTTAAAAGCGGGCTGAAGCCGGTTTCGGCCAGCCTGACAAGGAGAGAAGTTGGAAACATCGAACAAAACCCAGACTTATTTTGAAGTGATATTGAAGAAATTAGATTCTGTATTGAGTGATTTAAAGGTTCAGAATGTTTCATTCGTTGAAACTCAAAAAGTTCAATTCCTCAAAGAGATCATTAAGGAGCAGGTTCAAGATGAAAATTCTCGTCATACAGCTTGCTAGATTAGGCGATATTTACATGTCATGGCCCACAGTTCGGGCTTTAAAAAGATCTCACCCCGAGGCTCAAATTCACATGCTTGTGAGGTCTCGATTCTCAGGAGCCACCATTGGTCTTGAAAGTGTGGATCAAGTTAAAATTTTTCCTACGCCTCAAATTTTAGATCCTGTGGTGAATCGAAATGATTTATCAGGTTCTTTAAGTGTGATTGATACAATGCTGAATGATCTCAATGGTGAAAAGTACGATTTGATCGTGAATTTAACTTTTAGTGAAGTCTCGAGTTTTGTCGCTTCTTTCTTAGAAACAAGTTCAAATCAAGTTGTCGGTTACACTCGACACTCAGATGGCTTTTTGCATTTGAAAGATGATATCAGTCGATACTTTTGGGCTCAAGTTGGACCAGGTGGAGCCAATCAAATTCATTTGATGGATTTGATGGCGGGTGTGGCTGGAGTTGAGCTCGCTGAAAAAGATTTCTGTGCGCCAGCTCTCAAAATCGAAAGACTTGTTCAAGGTGATTATTTTGTTATTCATTTAGGTGCAAGCGAGCAGCATAAGCAGCTCTCAGTTGCTTTCTGGAAAGAAGTCATTCAGTCATTACATAAATCAAGACCCGAGGTTCGCTTCGTGTTAGTAGGCACTGAATCTGAAAAGTTCAAAGCTGAAATGGTGATGGAATCCATTGCGAAAATGGGTGTCAATTTGGTGGGACAAACCCAAATGTCGGATCTATTCGGTCTTCTTTACTATTCAGATGGATTACTCGGAGCAGACAGTGCTCCCATGCACATGCTTCCCTATGTGAATCAAAGGGGGCTTTGCTTCAGCGTTGGCGAGGTCAATCATTTCGAAAGTGGTCCTGCCACACAGACAAGTGTCATTTTAAGGCTGGAATCAGAATCCGCAGTGAATTATACGCAAGTTAAATCAGTCGTTGAAAGTTGGGTGACCCACAGGACTCCCGTTCCGGGACCTGGAGTCTTTTTTTGCGGGGATCAATTCCCGCGGGTTTATTCTCATTTGCCTGACCCATTTTCTTGGAAACTGTTGAAGGCCCTTTACATGGCAGAGCCCTTTCCTTTGGCCACCGACCTGAATTTTTATCAAGGTGTGCTTAAAATGTATGAAATCAGCCATGTCAGTCTTCAAAATTTAAACAAACGAAAAAGTTTAAAAAAAGATTTTCTTGTTTCAGTCTTAGACCGAGTGGATGAGATTTTAGCGGCCATCACAAAAGAAGTTCCTGCTTTGTATCCGTATTTTCGGTGGTACCAAGCTGAAAAGACAAGAGTTCAGCCTGGGACTTTTGAAGAAATGTGTTTGGATCACATTTTGATTGCTCAAGTTTTTCAAACACTTCTAAAAAAATATCTTCTCGAGGAAGACATCAAGAAAGCAGAACTTCATGGAAGTCTTTAATTTTACGGCAGCAGACATTGATGGCTTCTTTGATGAAAAAAGCCGAATGAGGGATTTGTTTTCTTGGATCGAAGGCGAATTTGCTTCTCAAGGGAAACTGGTTTGCCAATTTGTCATAAACGGCAAAAAATTGTCAGAAAAAGAAGAAATGGATTGGGCTTCCGAGTCCATTACCAAAGCTCAGCAAATCAAAGTTTTAGTTCAGGGTGAAAAAGAGCTGGTACTGGATGTTCTTAATTCTTGGATCGAAGCTTTGCCTGAAATCGAACAGTTTGTGGATAATCATCTTCTGAAGAATAAGTCTCACTCGAGCCCTCAATTTATTGATGATATGATTGAGCTCAATGAGCAACAGCAAAGTTTTGTTGATAGCCTGATGAGCCTAAAAGCTCCACTGAAGCGAATGAGTGTGGACTTGCGCCAGTGGGAAGTTTTAGAGAGGGCATTGCATCATTACGTCATGCAGTGTGTGAAGGCTGTAGAAACTAAAAATTTTGTACAGCTCTTACAAACAGTTGAGTATGATGGATGTGAGGTTTTCAATAATTGGAAGACTCAACTGACACGTGCCAAGGAAGAGGTTCAAAATTTCACATCGCAACCCCCCCGTGCAGTTTTGGACAGACCAGCCACTCGAAAACTCTAAAGTTTTCTCGGAAGTTCGATTTGATATCGAGCATAGAACCAGCGCTAAATTGATGAATCGATCCACGGGTACCGTTTGGTTGGTGGAATCTGATCAGCTGATAGGCTCTGACTTTGAGTGGTCAGAGTCTCGCCCCCCACTTTTGATTGTTCTCTTGAAGAATGATTTGAATCTTTACACGCAGATCCTCAATCAGTTTCAACCCGATCAATTGCTCACTTTGGCTGACATTGCCTCTGTTTCACAGACCATCGAGAAGCTTCAAAGTAAAGCCCTCGTTCGATCTAAAAAAAGACAATTTCAAAAAAATCTCTCTGACCGAAACAAAGAACTTGAGCTTTTAGCTGGCAACTTAGAAAAGCTGGTCGATGAAAGAACTCAGTGGATCGAAGCTTCCAACCGAGAGCAGCGAGATCTGATGAGAAGTGATCGTCGATTCGTTCAGTTTTTGATTGAGATGGGTTTTCAAACTTCAAAAGAAGATCTACTCGAATATTTTTTGCAAGAGTTCCGACAGCTTCGTTTAGCTCAGAATATTTACCTGATGAATCAAGAGCCAAGCTTTGTTGACGTCCTCTATTTAAAAGGGCAACAGATCCAAGTCGAAAGAGTCCCAGAAGTTTGGTGGACCTCTGAAGAAATCGAAACACTTTCAGAAAATTCCAATCGGGCACTCACGAAAATAATTTCAAGGCCTGTGGGAAAGTTAATCGCTTTTCCAATGGCAGATTATTTTGAAATCAGCAAATCTGAAAAATGGGCCGTTGTCATAGAAAGAATGGGAACGACAGCTTTATCAGAATTTGATTTTTCGTCAGTCAAAAAGCATGTGCAAGCCTTAGGCTTGACCTTAGAAAAACTTCGCCTAGAAAGTGACAATCGAATGTCAGCTCTGCGGTGGGAAAAAGTTTTTGATCAGGCCCTAGATCCCATTGCAATTATCTCCAATGAATTTGATGTTCTTAGAAGTAACGATCATTTCGGAGACTCTCAGAAAAATTTGAAGTGTTATCAAATTTTTGCTAAACGAACAAAGCCTTGTGATCATTGTCCGCTGGTGACTCAACAGTTAAGTGCCGCAGATATTTCAGTTGTCAGTCGATCTTTCCAAGTCATGAGTCAACCCATCGAAGAAGACAGATCGCTTTTTTTACATCGCTACGTGGATGTGACAGATATCCAGGGCCAACGAGTGCTGTTTATTCAAAATGAAAAGCTCAGCTCCATTGGGCAAATCGCAGAACAAATGGCCCACGAAATTTATAATCCATTGGCTGGTATTTTGGCTTTAGTCGAAATTTTACTGGCTGAAAAAAACTTAAAAGAAACAACTCGATCGGATCTTGTCGAAATCCAAAAAGCGGCCGTGCGAGCTCAAAAAGTCATTGAAAATTTACAAGACTTTGTCAGCCAAGAAACAGAAGTCACAGCCGTGACATTAGATGAGATCATCGAAAAAACTTTACCACTGCTTAAAATGAAGTGGCGATCTTACCGACTGAATCTGGATCTGAAAGCCAGTCAAAATCGAATTCATGTGCAGCCTCAATTGATCAGTCAGGTCATTTACAATTTGATTCAAAATGCGTGTCAGGCCATGCCCAATGGTAAAACCCTTCACTTAAAAACCTACCAACAGAGTCAATCCGTGATCATGGAGGTCACAGACGAGGGCACAGGAATTTCTGATGCCATCAAAGGATCAATATTCAAACCCTTCTTTACGACAAAGCCCACGGGCGAAGGAACAGGGCTGGGTCTCAGTTTATCTAAACAATTTGTGGAACGCTTTGGAGGGCAATTGACCTTTCAAACAGTTGAAGGCAAGGGAACTACTTTTAAGATGGAGTTGCCGATTTGAAAAGACCAATTCGAATATTAGTCATCGACGACGAGCCTTTGATCCGAAGAGCTTTTCAAAAGCTCTTTCAAGGCGCTCAGTTTGAAGTCTTTGTTGCTGAGGACGGCAAACTTGGTTTAGAAATTTGGCAGAATCAGAATTTTGATTTTGTGTTCATTGATATTTTGATGCCCAATTTAAATGGCTGGGAAGTTTTAGAATCTAAAAATGAGTGGGCTCCGACCCGAGTGCAAATGATGTCCGCTTTCACTGGGGATTTGACAGACAGAAAAAAGTGGATAGAAAAGATAGACGGGTTTTTACCTAAGCCCTTTGAGAATGTGATTGGGATCAGACAATGGGTAGAAAGTTTTAGCCAATGAGAATTATTTCAGGAAAATTTAAAGGTCACCACCTTGTGAGTTTTAAAGCGGGTCATATCAGGCCCACCACGGACAGGGTGAAAGAAACTTTGTTTAATAAGGTGATGTTTGAGGCAGAAATCGGGACTGTGCTGGATTTATTTTGTGGCACAGGCAATTTAGGTCTTGAGGCTATTTCTCGAGGGGCAGAACACGTCGTATTTGTAGATGACCATAAACAATCTTTATTGATCACACGTCAGAATTTAACAAAATTGAAAGTTGAAGCTTCGCAGTTTCAAATTATGCAAAAAGATGTGATCTCTTATTTAAAAACCTACGAAGGACCCGCATTCGATTTGATTTTTGCAGATCCTCCGTTTACAAAAAAAATGGCCCACGATGTCATGCAGGCGGCAGCTACCAGCCAAGCATTTGGTGCTCAAACTGTTCTGACCATCGAAAGTGAACTGCGTGAGCGAATGGATGATCAGTATGGTGATCTGGTAAAATACGACAGCCGAGAATTCGGAGACAAATTTCTATCTTTCTTCAGAAAATCGTCGCAAATTTAAAGAATGAAAAAAGCAGTTTATCCAGGAAGTTTTGATCCCATCACAAAGGGACATATGGACCTGATTGTCAGAGCATCTGCTCTAGTCTCGGATCTTTATGTTTTGATTTCGGTCTCTTCTCAGAAGCAGTCCTTGTTTTCTGCAGAAGAAAGACAGGAAATGATTAAGAAAAGTTTGCCGAACTTACCCAATCTGCATGTGAACTTTCATCAAGGCCTGACAACGGATTTTATGAAGGCTCACCAAATTCAAGTTTTGGTTAGGGGCCTACGACAGGTGGAAGATTTCGAGTATGAAAGATCCATGGCTCAATATAATTCTTCACTGTATTCATCTGCAGAAACTCTTCTTTTGTATTCGCACCCAAGTCTTTCTTTTATTTCCTCTCGAGGAGTTAAAGAAGTTGCGAAGCATGCTCAAACTGCTGAAGAGCTTGAAAAGTTTGTTCCGCCTGTTGTTGCTAAAGCTTTGTTTGCAAAAATGAAAGGCCAAAAATGAGACTTTCCACCAGAGCCAGCCACTTAAAAGCATCACCCACATTAAAATTAGCAGCACGAGCAAAAGAATTATCGGCTCAGGGGCACGATGTGATTTCATTGACAGTCGGTGAACCCGATTGGCCAACATATCCTGCTGCAAGCCAAGCGGGCCATGAAGCCATTGATCAAAACATTACGAAATACACACCTGCCAATGGAACTTTAGATCTTCGAAAAACAATCGCAAAAAAAGTAAAAGAAGATCTGAACATTCAGTATGAGCCCACAGAAGTTGTTGTCGGCCCAGGAAATAAATTTGTGATTTTCTCGGCCCTGCAAGTGCTGTGTAGCCCTGGTGATGAAGTGATCATTCAAGCTCCCTATTGGGTCAGCTATCCTACAATGATCGAACTGGCTGATGCCAAGCCTGTTGTAGTCAAGACAACGGCCAAGGAAAATTTCAAGCTTCAAGCTGAAGATTTTGAAAAAGCTATTACTTCAAAAACCAAAGCGATTTTGTTTTGTTCGCCCTGTAACCCAACGGGCCTTCACTACACAGTTGAAGAGTTAAAAAAGTTTGTGGACGTTTTGAAACGTCATCCTCAAGTTTTTGTTTTGGCTGATGATATTTACAATCGACTTCTTTTGAATGGTGAAAAAGTAGCACCTCATTTGCTACAAATCGCACCGGAATTAAAAGATCGGGTGATCGCTTTCAACGGTGGATCAAAAGCTTATTCCATGACCGGCTGGAGAATCGGCTGGGCCACAGGGCCTAAGGATGTGATTCAAGCCATGGGTGATTATCAAAGCCAAGCCACAGGCGCTCCCAGTAGTATCGCTCAACATGCAGCGATTGCAGCCATTGAAAAGTGTGAGCCTGATATTGCAAAAACCATCGAGCTTTTAAGAAAAAGAAAAGCGGTGGCCATGGAATCCATTCAAAAGATTCCTGGGCTTAAATTTTCAGAACCCACTGGCGCCTTTTATCTTTGGGTGGATGTCAGTCACTATTTGGGAAAAAAGTTTGAAGATCAAACGATAGAAGACGACAGACAGATCTCGCAGATACTTTTGGAAAAGTTTTTTGTCGGAACTGTTCCTGGGATGGAAGCCGGCGTGAATGGATTTTTACGCCTGAGCTTTGCTGTGCAGGAAGCAAAGATCCAAGCCGCCTGCCAGCGAATGCACGATTTTTTCACAAAGCTTAAGTAAACTTACTTAAGCTCAAATTTCACTAGCACATTGACGCTAACAAGTTCGGGCTTGCTTTCAATTCCAGGAGCCAAGTTTGTGGTTCTGGATTGAGGACTTGCCTCTGCTTCATCCATCATTGCATAGGCTGATTCATTGCCTGATGATCGATTGGGATTTTCATCGATCAATTGAACATTGCCCACTTTAGCTTTGGCAGATTCCGCCATTTTTTCAGCTTTCGAGCGAGCATTTTTAATGGCTTCAACTAAACAATCCTCACGAGTCTCTTTCGACTTTTCAGCAGATAAGAAAGTGCTGAGGTCAGTGACTCGATTGATTTCAAGTGTCTGACTGAGAGCTATCACATCACCCAGTTTTGAGATTTCAGAAGTTGTGATTTGTAAGCCAAGTGAAGCTCTCATTCCCCTTGAGACAGATTTGTTATTCACATAATCAAATTGTTCTTGGACAGAATATTCCGAAGTTTGAAGTTCCAAATCCTTTAATTTCATTTTTTGCACAGCTTGGCGAATTTTCTCGTAGGTAGCCATAGCTTTTTGAGAAGCCACTTGAGCCGTCTTTTCTGTGTACTGAGCCACCAAAGTGACAGTTCCACGATCAGGGCTGACTTTTTTGATGCAATTGCCGCTGACAGAAACAGTTCTTAAGTCGCTTGCAGCAAAAACCTGTAAGGGGATTAGTAAGGAAAGAAAAAGGATCTTAGACATAAAACCTCCAATTCAAAGATTGTTCCTTAATTAATTGAGGAATTCATCTTTATATTCATTTCGTCTTCATGCATGAAGGTGATCAACTTTTAGTCAGACAGGGAAGCCTTTATATCAATAGATAATGTTAATGAAGTCCATTGGGTTTTTTTGTACATCACCCAGGCGTTTCAATAATTAGGGTAAATAAAAAAGGGGTAAATATGAAATTCAATACGTTCATCTGTAGTGCCTTATTGCTGTCATTGACGGCTTGCACAGGCGGCAAAAAAAGCAATGTCACAACAATCGATGCGGCATCAATCGCTGCAAGCACGACTCTGACAAAAGAGCAGAAAGCTGATAAGCTAGCGAAAGCGGCTGAACAACTTTTAACAGCTCAAGGTTTCAGTTACGCAAACGACGTGGCTGACTTGGCTCTTGAAGTGGACTCAGCCAATTTGCGTGCTCAATTTGTGAAGGCTCTCTTGGGTCCCATCATGGTCCAAAAGGGAATTTACAAGCGTGTTAAGCCTTTGGCTGATTTGGATCAAACCACATCCGAGCAGTATGCACTCGAAGTGGCTAAATTCGACACGCAAGTCCCTAATTCAACTGTAAAAGAGTTTATGTTCGATGGACAAGAAGACATTAAAAACGAAGCAGACATTCAGAACTATTTCGATGCATTTGCAAATTCTTTCAAAGCTATCAGAGAATTTGCGAAGTCTAATAAAAACTCTGAGTTGAAAGTGATGACTTCAGATGCATTTTATCAAAAGATGCTCGAGCGATATGCCACTTCATGTGAGGTTTTTCAAACAGGACATTATGAGTACGAAACCAATTGCCCTGATGTTCGTGAAATGCTCGAAGTTAGCCTCAATCGTGCAGATTTCGAAGCGATCCAACATATGGCTGCAGGTATGGAACTTTATCTTTCATTGATTAATTCCTACAATCTGACAGGTTCTATCGATAAAGCGATTTCTTCAAAAGGTCAGGATGAAGAGTCTCAAAAAGTTCTTGAGGACTTACTCAAGAATAAAGACTTTGCAACCATCCGCAGTGGAAATGGTTTCCAAAAAGTAAAAACAATGGGTCTTGATTACATCGCAGGCGCTCGATGGGTGATGCAGATGCAAAACAAACTTTGCCCATTGGGTGAAATGAATCCAAAAAATCGTATTGGAATGCTTTTGAATAATGGCCTTTGCACAGATAAATCAAATGCCGTGAATGACTCTTTGAATCTTTCAAAGGTGATGGATGTATTGAATGGTAAAGTGATTGAAAATGTTGAGTTTGGTCGTGAGTACTCTTGGGAGTACGACGCAGTCACCAACACTTGGATTGATACATCAAAGCCTGGCTACTTCACAAATGTAAAGCCCATGGCAATGTTTGATACTCCTATTGCTGACCTCAGAAGCTTAGCGCCCACAGCTTACGACAAGTGTGGACAAGTCACAGCCATCAAAGATCCTACTTTTGGCGGTGTGTTTGTTAAAGGTGACTACAACGTTCTTCTCTCACGCGCTGAATGTGAAGTTGAGTAATGTTAAAAGGTCTTTTCAAGAGGACTGCATTTGCAGTCCTCTTTCTTATTCCAGCAATAGGCCAATCTTGGCTGCCACCAGCAAAAATAAGTGGATTTAAATTCACCCAATGTTCTTCAACGCTTTGTTATCTTTTTAGCGGTATGACTGGGTTTACTTCAAAAATGAATTCGATCTTTTCAGCTGAAAATACAGATTTGAAAATTTCATCCAATGATTCAGTGATCAGCGACCAGTATATGTGCCAAGAGTTTACTTATAACTTAAGCCAAGAAATCATCACATGCATAGATCATCTTAATGCACGAGTGATAGAGCTCAATCTAGTTACAAATTCAAAGTCAGTTTATAAAAGTTTTTAGTTTCTTCTATAGGCATGAAATCGAGAAAGCCACTCTAAAACTTTCTGTGGAGCATGGGCCTTTTTCCAAACTCCTGCCACATACTTATTTGATTCAGAAAATGTCGGATAAATGTGAATCGTGCCTAAAATTTTATTTAAGCCCAAGCCATACTTCATGGCTGTGACATATTCTGAAATAATATCTCCTGCATGATGACCCACGATGGTTACACCTAAAATTTTATCTTTGCCAGGGACAGTGAGGACTTTAATAAATCCGTGGGCTTCGCCTTCGGCGATGGCCCGATCTAAGTCATCGATCCCGTACTTTACAACTTCATAAGAAATGTTTCGCTCGACGGCTTCAAGCTCGTTAATTCCAACTCGAGCCACTTCGGGATCTGTAAATGTACACCAAGGAATCACTTTGTAATCCACAGCGAACTTTTTAAAGGGGCTAAACAGGGCATTAACAGCCACATACCAGGCTTGATGAGCTGCCACATGAGTGAATTGAAAAGGACCTGTCACATCACCACAAACATAAATGTTAGGATAATTCGTTGTTCGCAAAAATTCGTCAGCAACCACAGTTCCCTTGTTTGAAATTTCAATTCCTAGTTCTTGGAGTCCAAAACCTGTGACATTGGCTTTTCTTCCAAGGGCCACAAGAATTTCATCAAATGGAATTCTGATTTGTTGACCTTGATGTTCACAAACCAGAACCTTTTCTGCGGGCTCAATTTTGAGGGCTTTATGGTTGGTCAAAACACTGATGCCATCTTGTTTAAATTTTTCTTCCACATGCTCAGACACATCTACATCTTCACGAGACATAATTCGTGGAGCCATCTCGATCAATGTCACTTTCGATCCAAAACGTGCAAAACTTTGTGCAAGTTCACAACCAATGGGACCTCCGCCTAAAACTACAAGTCGGCCGGGCAATGTCTTTAAATTCCAAACATTATCACTTGTTAAAGGACCCACTTCCTTCAGGCCGGGAATGGGCGGCAGCAAAGGACCAGCTCCGGTTGCGACAACAATATTTTGAGTCGTAAGGATCTGACCGTTCACTTCAACTTCATAGGGCGATTTAATTTTTGCAGTTCCTGTGATGCATTCCACACCTAAGCCTGTATATCTTTCGATGGAATCATGGGGCTCGATATCTTTGATGACCTGTTGAATTCGTTGCATGACTTTCGGAAAATCCACATCAACCACTGATGTTTTAATTCCAAATTCAGCTGCACGCTTAAAGTAGCTCATGATTTTTGATGATCTGATCAAAGCTTTACTTGGAACACAGCCTGTGTTCAGGCAATCTCCGCCCATTTTGTGCTTTTCAATCAGCACCACCTTCGCTTTAACAGCAGCTGCGATGTAGGCCGACACAAGCCCTGCAGATCCGCCACCAATGACGACCATGTTGTAGTCAAATTTTTTGGGCTTAGTAAAATGCTTTAAAAATTTTCTCGCTTTGAAAATGCCAATGATCCATTTAGATAGTAAAGGCAGAATTCCAATTAAAATAAATGACAATAAAATTGCAGGAGAAAGAATTCCTTTTAAAGAATCAATCTGAGCCAACTGAGTCCCAGCATTGACGTAAACTAAAGTTCCGGGGAGCATGCCGATTTGACTGACAAAGAAAAAAGTCAGCACAGGAATTGGAGTTAAACCCATGACTAAATTAATCAGGAAAAAAGGAAACAGGGGAACCAGTCGAAGGGTAAAAAGATAAAAGGCCCCTTCTTTTTGAATGCCTTGATTGATGCTTTCCAGTTTTTCTTTAAATCGATTCAAGATCAAATCGCGAAATAAAAATCGAGAGGCCAAGAAGGCGAAAGTAGCTCCGATGGTGCTTGCAAAAGAAACGAAGATCAAGCCCGTCCATAAACCGAAAATAGCCCCAGCTGCCAAAGTCAGAATTGTCGCACCCGGAAGAGAGAGGGCTGTGGAGATCACATAAATCAAAGAAAAAAGACCAATCACTTGAACAGGGTTCTGGTCATAGTACTGTTGCAGATCTGCCTGGCGAGTTTTTAAGCTTTCGAGGGACAAATATTGACCCAGATCAAACCATTGATAAAGCAAGACAACTGAAATGACGGCCAGAATGAGAAAAACACGTGAGTTCATCTTTTTATTCATAGTTTTATCCTAGGTTATGAATACTGAGAGCATTCATTGACTCAAATATTACAATCATGCATTTATTTTTAACAATGATTAATCAATCAAAACAAAAACTGGTTCTGATCGGAGCTGGACACGCGAACATCCAAGTGCTTCATGGGCTTGCACAAGTCGACAGATCACTTTTTGATTTGGTCCTCATTAGCGATGTCTTAAACGCGCCGTATTCTGGGATGCTGCCGTCTTACTTAGTCGGTGATTTTGAATACTCTGAATTGCACTTTGATTTAAAGAAAATTTGTGATCGCTTAGGATTTCAATTTATTTTTGATCGAGTCAAAACCATTGATTCTCATGCTCGGATGATCAAGCTAGCATCAGGTTCTCAAGTTTCTTATGATCTAGCGGCTATCAACGTAGGCATTCAGCCTCAATCCATTCACTTAAGTGAAGATAAATCAGTTCTACTTGTGAAACCGATTTCAAAGTTGATCGAAAAGTGGAAGACTTTGGATCAACTCATAGATCACTCGATCATCTCTGTGGTCGGTGGTGGAGCTGGTGCCTTTGAAATTGCGGTTGCCTGCAGTCGAAGATTTAAAAAGAAATCCATCAAAGTACAGCTTGTAACTGGTGATCAGGGATTGCTTCCGAGTCTGAATATAAAAGTTCAAGGTCTTGCAAGAAAAGCTTTAAAGAAAATGGAGATTCAATTAATTGAAGGCTCGCGAGTTCAAGAACACCTCGAGGGCGCACTGAGACTTCAAAATGGAAAAGTGATACCCACCACTGTCTGTTTAGTTGCTACTTCAGCAAAAGCACCTGAATGGTTCAAAGTCAGTGGCCTACCGATCAGTGCTCAAGGCTTTGTTAAAGTTCAAGGTGATCTTCTAGTTGAAGGACATCAAACTTTATTTGCGGCCGGGGACTGCTGTGAGTTCATGAATCAGTCTTTACCTAAAGCCGGAGTCTTTGCAGTCAGACAGGGACCCATTCTGCTTGAAAATATAAAGTCATTCCTTCAGGGCCAGATCAAACTTCAAACCTACGAGCCTCAAAAAGATTTTCTGACCATTCTGATTTCAGGTCCTAGAACTGCCATCGCAAGCAAAGGCGCTTGGGCCTTTGAAGGGCGATTGGCATGGGTTCTTAAAAATTGGATTGATCGAAAATTTATGAAGCGTTTTGGTTAAACGCTTAAGGTGAAGTCATCTGACATTTGTACTTGAGGTTCAAAGTGCGACCCACAGGAATATTTGGAGTAAAAGCGATACTGGCTCCACGAACTGTGGAAGTCAGTCCTGCCACGGCCGGTGTCACTGTGACATCCACAGTACCTACAGGCATACACTCGAGGGCTTGAGAAGAAATTGAATCTTCAATGGAATTTGCAAATAAATTAAGACTTGTTGAGTAGTTGGTATCACAAATACTTCCCACACCACCACCGGTCATATCAGAGAGTTCTTTGTATTTAACTCCGTAATGACTTTTTGCTCCACCCGCATCTTGAGCCGCCATACAGGCCGCATCTCCAGGTTTGACAATGATAGAATTAAAAGTGAATCGCTTTTGAGTTCCAAAAACTTCCTTCACATAATTAAGCAAAGTTGCGGGTTGGTCTTCTGATTCTAAAGCTTTCAATTCATCAGCGTAGTATCTTGCAGCTGCATCGCCACCCACACTTCTGACATCTTCATCAGATACGATAATCATCGCAAGGGCAGCCTCAGCTCGGTGACACTTTGAAAAGTTTGGAAATCTGACATCACCATTATAGATATGCCAGTAACCGGCCTTGGTTCCACGCTCGTCGTCAGTTCCTGCCCAACCAGCTCCGATATTATTAATCGTAGCTGTAAAGATATTTGATAAATTAGCGTTAGATTTTAAAACCCAAGCCGGGGTTGCAGAGCTGGCGGGTGTGTACTGACTCCAGACCATCGAGAGTCCCCAGCTGGGATTTCCGTTTGTCATCAAAGCTCGTGTCACTGTTGCACACATCTGCCAGTCGATATTTGAAGTCTGTAATGTATTTACGAAATCAGAAAGTCGGGCCGCAAGCTTTTGGTTGTCTGCAAGCATGGAATTGGAATCATCCACAATCAATAAAATATCCAATTTGCTATTTGGAGTTTGAACAACAATTGTTGAGTTCACATCTCGAGTTCCCAGGGGAGTCGGTGTGGCGGGTGGATTAGTTTGAATAGGAGCTTCAGTCTTTGAAGTTGCAAATTTGACAGGCCCACAACTCGCCTGAAAAATTGACAAAATAAAAACACACGAAAGTATTAAATTTTTTTGCATGAGCCACTCCTTCGGATCAGCTTTTAGATTAGCATGCATGGGGCAAATCTCCAAAGTCCTAGTCACAGAAGGACTTGGCCAAGGGCTAGTCTTCGCGAGTATTGTGAATTCCAGGTCCACCTAGCCTTGTGGTCTGTTGGGTTTATTTTTAGGATATAAATATCAAGAGGTTGTTAAATGAGTGTCTGGATTATAATTCAGTTAGCCGTAAACTTTACTTTGTTTTCTGGAATTGTCTTCTTATTGATTCAACGAAAGCAAGGTCAAAAAGAAGATCATCGTTTTAGTAAGGGTCTTCAGCTTCTTCAAAATAAGATTGCGATTTTAGAAGATCTTTCTGATCAAACTGACAGCCAAGTGAAAACTTTGACTCAGTTGTTGGAAAGTAAATACAAAGAGATGCAAACTTTGCTGATTGAAACTGATCAGCAGATTCAAAGAATGGAAGAGGTCGCTGAAAACACTTGGAAGCAGATCCAAAGTGCAGGAGCTGTACCTCACAATCCAGATACCCAAAATTTAAATAAGTATGTGAAAGCCGCTCAGATGGCTCACTCGGGATCAAGTTTAGATGACATTATGAAGAATGTGGATTTGAACCGTGGAGAAGTGGAATTGATTTCGGCCATGAACAAAGATCGATTGGTATTTAATCAAAACTCGTTACCTGCTTGGATTGATCCTGAAAGTGCTCAAGCTCCCCAAAAGGGATCTGTGAATTCTGATTTTATTCATGCTTTGAAAAAGCAGCAGCATTCAGAGAAACAGCATCATGCTGATAAGAAGCAAGATTTCAGACCTCAACAAAATGAGGTCATGACCAAATCTATTATTCCTGAAACTGCGACCATCCAACAAAACGGGAAGACCCTTTTTGTTAGACCCATGTCATTTAAAAAAATAGAGAATTAATTAGCGATTACTTTCGCGACTGAACATTGTGAAGAAAAACTTCACAATGTATTCGATATTCACGGGTATATTTTTGTGAACCCAGTGAACTTCTCCGAAAGCACCGTACCGGGCCTCGATGACACACTCTTCACCAATCATTCGTTCTCGAAATGCATCGGGACCTTCAATTGTGGTGGGCACGTAAGAAGTGGGAACAAAATTCATTTTTATTGTAATCAGTCCAGGACCTTTAAGGCTGACCACCAATTTGTATCCGTGGCGAAACAGCATAAAGTCAGAGTGGGTTTTAGCAATTCCGTAAAGTTTAACGAGACCTGGAACATCGCCTTTGATTTCATTAAAGGCAGTCATGACATCTTGAAATTCATTTTTCAGAAGCATCAGATAGCGAACGGATTCGTGAAGCAAAATTTCTTCTGCTGACATTTGATCAGCGGATTCAATCATTCCGTCTTGTTCGATTAAGGTTTCATTTTTTACAAGATCTTGGATCCAAATCAGCTTTTCCATATCATCAGTCTTGGAAAGCACCGGGTTTATGTCAAGTCAAAAACCTAGACTCGAACGAATTTGAAAAAGGAAATTCATTTCCTCTCGATATTCCTTCTGCAGGGGTTGATGCAGGCCCACTACAAACTGAACAGGCAAGAGATAGCCCACCGTGGTGTCTGCCCTTATTTCTGCACCAGCGCTGGAAAAGATTCGACTTCGATCCACTGACTCGTTGGCGTTGAGGTCAGTTCGAAATGCAAATCCATCAAGAGCAAGGCTGTCGTAGGCAAGGGCTCCGTGGATTCTTTTAACATAGAAAGGAAAAAGTCCCCAACCTTCGTGGGAACTTGTGATGGGAAATCGGTACTCGAAATTCGTGTTGACGATATTTCTGCCAATAAATTGCCCTTCAAAATAGCCACGGATGAGAAAATTAGAGGTCAGTTCGTTCACAAAAAAAGTAGAGGCATCACCCAATGTGCTTGGAATTATTTGATCCGTGGCTAGGCCCTTGAGTTCTGCAGAAAAAACATGATGCTCGGGAAGCCAGCGGCTTAAATAAGCAGCGGTTTTAAGTCTGAGTTGGTTGTGGCTTTCTAGATTTGAGGACTCAAGATAATGGGTCAACGAAACTTGTGCACTGCCCCCGGATTCAGGTGAAATCATCCAAAGGGTTTGCTCAGCATTCGAGTATCCAAGCGAAATTTGTGCGCCTGTTCTTTCAAAACTTCGGATGTCATCTTCGTAACGTGAATAGAGAAGTGCAAATTGGCTCGACCAGTGCAAAGTCAACGCAGAGGTGTCTGGCGAAAACGCGACGGCGTGAACTTGGTTGGAATAATTGGCCTCGCTACCTGCAAAGCTTCGAACGAATCGACTGGATTGAAGAAACCAAGGAGATTTTGCAGTTTGATTGATGTAACCCAAACTGTAGGAAAGCTCTTGAATGCCAGTGTCATACAACAGTTGTGCTTCGTAGGTGTGTTGAAGGCTGGGATCTTGGCCGGTTGTTGAAATTGATAACAAGGCTCCATTTTCAGCAGAGGATCCCGAAGCAAATGGAATCCAGTAGTGTGGCCAAAGCTTATAAGGTCTTGCCACGTTTTCCGTTTTGATTTCTGTACCGGCAAATTCCCGGTTTAGATTTGTGTATTCGCTGATCGAAGGTTCAAGGGCGGGTAAATTTTCATGCTTGGTATTTTGAAATTGAAAAAGTTTCGACCCTTCATGGGTTAAAACAGTACCAAAAAAGTTTTGATCATTGATCACATCAAAATCGATGATCATT
This sequence comes from uncultured Pseudobdellovibrionaceae bacterium, assembly GCA_964584655.1. GTDB lineage: Bacteria > Bdellovibrionota > Bdellovibrionia > Bdellovibrionales > Bdellovibrionaceae. Next base: position 31,993 of record CAZPBD010000004.1, read on the forward strand.
GTTTTCACATGACTTAAAGGCTTCGCTGGAGTTTTTAACAGGTCAGTTGTTGAGTACAGATTAAATGTGCCGTTTACATCTGACAAGAAGTACAAGATACCATTTTTTAGCACGGGTCTGCGCATTCTTTTTCCCAATTGGGGAAGAGTTGTCGTCACAGAGGTATTCACTTCAAAAATTTTCAGCTTTTCCAGGCCTCCTTCAAGCACAGAGAAAAGAATTCTTTGATCATCCAAATACAAAGGAGATGCAATTCTTTCATCAAAACCCGAAGACAAAAGAACTTTTATTTTCTTAGTCGGAATGTGGATGGTTTTGAGATGAGTTTTTCCACCCGATAATCCAACAAAGACAACAGAATCTTCATTAGGACTGACGCGGGCCTCTCGGCCTCGCAATCTTTTAGTCAGTCTATTTGTTTTCTTTGTCGAGAGATCAAAAATGTACAGATCCGAATAAAATTCAGTGGAACTGGCCGGCACAATGGAATTGAGTAATATTCGATCTGATTTTGGAAAAAATCGGGCCTCTCGCATGAGCTTTTGCTGAACCGGGGCTTCGATGCTTAAAAAATTTCCCTTCTCGTCAAGAGTTGCAATTTTTAATCTTGAATCTGGTTTTTTGTTCTGTGAAACCCAAGCTAATTTTGTGCCTGCCGCATTCAGGCTTGGTGATCGCAGCATCAGATCATCCGTTTGAATCTGTTGAGGCTGATCAAAAGGAGTTTTTGATAATTGATCAAATTGTTGTTGAGCTTTCTCTTTCCAAAAGCCGAGGGCCTCGTTGTAGATTTGCTCATAATTTTGTTGGACCACTGTGTCTGTAGCGCCTGATAAAAAGTACGGCACTCTTCGGCCATGAATCTCAATCAGTTCTTTTGTTTTTTGAGAACCATGCTTTTGAACTAAATAGCTCATCGCTAAAGAGCCAAAAAAGTAAGATCGGGAACCATAGGGCCAAGTGGGCAAAACTTCATTTGCTTTCGCTACATTTTCACTCAAAAAATCTTTTTCATTGATGTACGATCGAATCGAAGATTCTTGATAAACAGATCGAAGTCTTCCACCTGTGCCAATGGCTGTTTCTGCCCAAACTGAAAAGCCTTCTTTCCACCAATTGGGCAAAAGTAAATTCGGAGCAATGACTGTCCCAAACACAGAGCGAATGGGAGCCATGACACCCTTTGCTGGTTCAAATGAAATCACATGGGCAAGTTCGTGAGTGATCAATTCTAAAGACCAATCGACAGGTTCACCTAAAGAATCGTTTAAATCTGGTAGGACAGGAAAAAGCATTGTGTAGGGATAGGGGACCCGAGTCGCAAAACCATTTGCAAGATCAGTGCTGTCATTTATGACAACTGGAATGCGATCTTTTGGCATGGTTTCAAAAACTTGACTTAAAAATGAATAAGCTTTTTCAAACTGGACTGCATAATGATTCGCGAGTTCTTGCTGCTCGGCATAATACATGATTTCAAAGTGAGAAGTTTGCAGTGTTTTGATTTTAACATGATGAGGAATGGGACTTGCCCAACACGCTGTTGAAAAAAAAAGAAACCAAATGTTTTTCATGTATTGCATCATGGACTGAAACCATGGCAACATCAATGGGGTTTGACTCGCATGATTAACAACAAGGAGGAATTCATGTTCCGTAGTTTATTTTTAGTAGCTCTCACTTCACTTTTCATTTTTGGTTGTAAGGCGCGGGACAAATCTGCCTCTGATACTGGTAATGCACTTGGCGGCGGCGGAGATCTTCCCCAGTCCGTGGAATCACAACCCATGAGCTTCAGCTCTGAAGGTTCTGATTCAGGATCAATTGCAGGACTTGCGACAATTTATTTTGATTATGATAAATCCACTCTTTCTTCAACTGCACGAGAGATTTTGAAATCAAACGTGGAATGGATGAAAAAGAATTCTTCGGTTAAAATTCAGATCGAAGGACACACGGATAACCGCGGTAGTATTGAATACAATATTGCTTTAGGTGAGCGTCGCGCGAATTCTGTTAAGAATTATTTGACGACTTTAGGTATTCCGACAAGTCAGCTCACTGTGATTTCTTATGGTGAAGAAAAACCGTTGATGCCTGGTGAATCTGATTCTGCATGGTCTAAAAACAGACGTGCTAACTTTGTCCCTGCTCAGTAATTAATAGAAAGGCAAGCCCGGTGAGACTTATCAAATCCCTTTTCCTCTTTGTTTTTTGGGGAATCCTAGTGGGATGTCAAACGGGCCCTATGCCAGTCGAAGATTATTCTTATGCTCGGGCTGCCATCGAGGCCGCCCGAGAAGTTCAAGCTCCTCGTCATGCTCCCGGATTTTGGCATCAAGCCGAAGAAGCCTTTAGAAAAGCAAAATTACTCTACAAAGATCAACGGTGGGATGAAGCCCGAAGTGAATTTGTAAAAGCACGTGTTGCTGCCGAAAAAGCAGAGAATGCAGCAAGATTGGTTCGTCAAAGAACAGGGGATGTACTGTGAGATATTTAATTCTTCCTTCAGTTTTATTTTTATCTGGATGTTTGCAAACTCGCACAGATGTCAAAGCGGGTGAACAGGGTAAAGTTCTTCAACAGCAAGTCAGCACACTTCAAAAGACGAATGCAGATGTCTCCAGTCGCTTTGAAGAGGCCGAAGAACAAATCCGCTTTTTAAATGGTCGTGTGGAAGCTTTAGAAAATCAAATTTCTCAAACCAAGCAAGAATCTGAATCGGTCAAAAGAAGTTCCTCTGAAACCATTCAGTCTCAAGCTCAAAAAATGTCCATCTTTCAAGAGGCTTTGACGAAGATGGAGTCGGAGCAAGATAAAATGCGTTCCGAGATGCAAGCTTTGAAATCAGCTTTGCAATCAGATAGTGCACCGGCGGCATCAGCCCCAACACAATCAAAAAATACGTTTGATGTGGCCGAAGCTTTATTTGCAAAAAAAGATTTCAGACAAGCTATATTAGAATATCAAAAGTACCGCGAAAAATTTCCTAAGGGAAAAAATGTGACTGTTGCCACCTACAAAATGGGTGTGTGTTTTCAAGAATTAGGCTTGAAAGATGATGCCAAGTCTTTTTATGAAGAAGTTATATCTAAATCTCCAAAATCTGACGAAGCTAAAAAATCAAAAGTTCGTCTTCAGAAGTTGAAGTGATAAAAAAAGTTTTGGCCGTAGAAACAAGCTGTGACGATACCTCTGTGGCAATCGTTGATAGTTCTGCACGTGTGCTGACTCAAGTTTCTTTAACGAAGGATTTGGATCACGCCATTTTTGGTGGAATTGTTCCTGAAATCGCCTCAAGAAATCATTCCACTGCCTTATTGCCTTTAGTCGAAGAAGCTTTAAAAAAATCGCAATTAAACTGGTCGGATATCGACGGACTCGCAGTGACCAATCGACCTGGTCTAATGGGGGCATTGATTGTGGGACTGGTGACTGTGAAGTCACTGGCGATTGCGAAAGAAAAACCCATGATTGGAATCAATCATCTTGAAGGGCATTTGCTGGCTCCTTTTTTAAATGATGAAAGTTATCAACCTGCTTTTCAATTTGGTGAACCTTACATTGCGTTGGCCGTCAGTGGTGGGCACACCACCATTTATTTGGTCGAAGGGTTAGGGAAGTATAAAATTCTAGGTGCCACTCAAGATGATGCCGCGGGTGAGGCCTTTGATAAATTTGGAAAAATGCTGGGACTTGGTTTTCCCGGTGGTGTGTTAGTGGATCAATGGGCGCAAAAAGGGGATGCTAAAAAGTATCAACTTCCACGGAGCATGATCCACGATGAAACTTTAAATATGAGTTTCTCCGGATTGAAATCCGCAGGTCACCGATTGATTCAAGAATTGGGGCCCGAGCAAGCAGAGAAGTACAAAGCGGATCTTTGTGCTTCTTATCAGCAGGCCATTTTAGATGTTTTGTTGTCAAAACTAGAAAAGGCAGCAGCTCGGTATAAATTGAAAAAAATTGTGATCACCGGTGGTGTCAGCGCAAATTCAGGCTTAAGAAAACAAGTGGAGCTGCTAGCAGCAAAAAAATCTTGGACGGTAGCCATTCCACCGGTCAGGTATTGTACGGATAATGCGGCCATGATTGGTTTAGTGGGAATCCTAAGACTTCAAGCCGGTGAAAGACATGATTTTGATTTAGGTCCTAGCCCCAGTAATTGGGACAAAGATTTTGAGGTCGTGTGAGCGAATCCTACCAAAGACTTCTTCAGGTTTTAGAAACGCATCAACAAGGACCTAAAAAATCTTTGGGGCAAAACTATTTGATCAGTGATGTGATCATCGGTCGTATTATTCAAAAAGCTCTGGAATTTAAAACCAAAAAAGTCATTGAAGTCGGCCCTGGCCCAGGTTCATTGACCTATTTTTTAAAACAACAAGATGTGGATCTGACATTGATCGAATTGGACCGGGACTGGTCCGATTACTGGCGCAATCAGAATCAAAAAGTGATCGAGCACGATGCTTTACGATTGGATTGGGCTCAGTTTTCTTTGAACGATACGCTTTTGGTCAGCAATCTTCCTTACCAAATCTCGTCATCCATCGTGATCGATCGCTGCCTTGATTCAAAACTTCTCATGGGAATGGTTTTGATGTTCCAAAAAGAAGTGGCTCAAAAAATCCGAGGCACTCCCGATTCTGATCACTACGGTTTTTTAAGTGTGATCGCTCAAAGTTTTTGGACCATTGAAACAGTGACCGAAGCTGGCCCCCGAGATTTTTGGCCCGCTCCCAAAGTGGCTTCAAGGGTTCTGTGTTTTCATCCGAAACCTGAAGCAGAGAGACCCAAGCAAGCACAGTCTTATTTGAAGTTTGTAAAACAAGCTTTTCACCAACGAAGAAAAACTTTGCGGTCCAATTGGGAGAATCATCTCAACCAATCCCAAGCTGATGGCTGGAAAAAATCCCTAGAATTGATTCTCTCCTGGGGCTTTACTGATCGCCTGCGCGCCGAAGAACTATCAAGCGAACAATTCCAAAAGATCTGGTCCCACCTCCACTCTTCCTAACGCTTTCTATGCGACCACAAAAGCCACCCTCCGATCAGGGCACCGCCCGCAGCGACAGCCTCGATAGTTCCGGAGCTTCGGACATCGCGAATTTTTGCAGTCTCAGCCCCTCATAATCAGGGCACCGCCCGTCGATTTTGATTTGCATCTCAACCCGGCGAAGGGGCGGTGCCTATGTCGAAGTTGAGAAAGTCAAAGCTACAAGAGCCAAACACAAAGCTGAAAACACCCAAACAACTGATTCTTTTCCCCAATGAGAAAATCAGAAGGGAACATGGAGGCAGTCTTGCCGTTCGGAAAAGGCGTTCTCGAAGGCCACTCAATATGCGACTCAGTCACCACATTACGATGAAGTCACATCATGCGATTGGGAAGAGGTCCTTATTTCGACATAAGAAAATGATCCTAAGTCTGATGAAGAAGAATGCTTATCGATTTCAAGTCAAAATAGTCGAGTATGCAATTCAAGGTAATCACCTTCACATGTTAGTCAGAGCGCAAAGTCGTGAGGGTTTGCAAAACTTTTTCAGAGTTATCGCAGGTCATTCAGCTCAAAAGATTCTTCAGAAATTTCCTCTTCAAAACACACCGGGCGGTGCCCCAAGCAAGAGTGGAGAAAAAGCAGCGGGCGGTGCCCAACGCAAGAACGGGGAGATGCGAGCGGGCGGTGCCCCGACCGGAAGTGAGGAGCAAAGCCAGGTCGGGTGTGCGAAGAATAGAAGAAAGTTTTGGAGTTTTTTACTTTACTCTCGAGTTGTCAGCTGGGGACGGGATTTTTCGGCAGTTGTGAGCTATATTCAAAGAAATACGCTCGAGCTTTTGCAAATCATTGCCTACAAACCGCGAGAGAAGCCGAATTCCAGTGTCAAACTTCTAGTCAGAGCAGGGAAAGAACTCAACTTCCTCAAGATCGCTGGAAGCGAACCTTAAACATCGATAGATTACTGAAATCTATGAATTTCCACCGGATCTTGCCTAATTCTAAAAGCACTCGAATGATTTCAAAGTCGAAATCTATCCTTTTGCTAATCGCTGCTCTGATTTTTTCAGAGGCTGCAATTTCTCAAACGTACCTAGAGGCTGAAAGCTTAAGTGCAGAAAAGTGGGAAGCTCGTCAAAACCTTTATGATCTTGAGTTTCAAAGACGGCTTGACGCGAACTTTGATCCCAAGCTGATCCATCAACAAAATCGCCAAGTGATCCAGCAAATTGAATCCCTTGAGGGCGTCGGACAAAACCCAAATCGAGTTTCCGCTCTTTCAACAAAAGAGCTCCGCAAGCTTTTCAATTATGCAACTAACCACCCAGTGGCGGGACTTCAGGCTCTGAAAAAGTATGATCCCACGGGTGAAATCGGATTTTGTTTTGGTCGGGCTCTGTTTTTACATCTTGAGCTTTTGCGCCGTGGAGTTGCAAAAGAAAGTATTAAAAAAGTTTTTGCAGTGGGTGAAATGCTAGAAGTGGATCCTGCCACTCAAAATGCGATCACTTGGCAATTTCATGTGGCCACCGCAGTGCTTGGTCAAGATGGAAAATGGTGGGTGCTTGATCCTTCGTACGGTCTTATGGAACTACGAGAGTGGTACCGATACATGAAAGCGATGGCAGTGAATCATCGCATGAGTTTGTTCAGCACGCCTTTAAGTAAAATTGGTCCCTCTGCGTGGGAGTATAACACGCAGCCTGGGGGTCTATTTGATCCCTACTACCGAAAATACTTTCAAGACTTATTTGCGAGTTTCAAAAAAACACCCGTTGCAAAAGACTACCGCAAATCAAGTGCGGTGAAATCTTGTCAATTAGCTGTAAAATCAAATTAGTTCTAGGAAGTTTGCTGGGACATTTTCTTTGAAGCCCAAGCTGGCTTTCTTTTGAAGAGTTTTTTGACTGCGTAATGAATGGGTAAAAACAAAGACATTTTAGCTATGCAGCAAAGCTCAGAACCCTTTTGCCAATCAGGATTATGACTTTGAAAAAAAGCAATTCTAGGATTTTTCAAAAGCTCAAAAGAAATATCTGCGACTGAAATCTTCAGTTTGCAAGAATGACCCAAGGGCTGAATTAAATCCTTCTCTGCCGAATAAGTATCAGAAAATTTTGAGCCGTAGAAATCCAGCATCAATTTTTTTTCAAACGCAGGCGTTGGCTTTTCATACCTTGGGTAATGTTCAGAGAAGTTATTCGCCATTAATAAATAAGTTTTGTAACCTTTAGATATCAGAAACCAGTAAACAGGGCGAGTGATACATTTTATTTTGAGTTTCCAAAGATAGATCAAAAATTGAATTCCCAAAGCGGGTGAGCCCCAGAACTCTTTATTTAGAACAGTATCACCGCTGAAGACGGCCCAAGTTTTTTTATTTTCCACTGTGATTTCTTTTTTCAAAATGGTCGAAAAACCTTGAATCGTATTCGTCTTTTTTTCCTGCAGTAAAATCACATCATTTTTTTCGCTTAAGTCGCTGAGGAATTGCTCAAAGGTGTGATTTTCATAGTAGTGGCAAAACAAATCATACATTTGCCTTTTTTGCTCTGAGGAGAGCTGATGAACTGGATGTAAAGTGGCTTTAAGCCCAAGTTTTCCCATGGCCTCACAGGCTAGCAAGGCACATGACTGGCAAACAAAAGGTTTTGTTGTTTGACGCTCCTCTGCGTGTCCTGTAATTAAGGTTTATGTCCGGCGGAGAACTCCTCATTCATGATAATCGCGAAGCTAGGTTTCATTATGAAATTCTAGAGACCCTTGAAGTGGGAGTGGCCTTGACCGGCAGCGAAGTTAAAAGTTTAAGGGCTAAGAATGTTCGTTTGAAAGATTCTTTTGTCTCTTTTGTCCGGGATGAAGCTTTTTTGCAAAATGCCCACATTTCACCCTATAAATTCGGAAGTTATTCCAATCATGAGCCCGAGCGCTTGCGAAAGCTTCTGCTTCATCGTAGCGAAATCGATAGGCTGTATGGTGCAGTTCGCGAAAAAGGTCTGACCTGCATCCCGCTTCGGATCTATTTCAAAAGCGGTCGTGTGAAAATTTTGATAGGCCTAGCTAAAGGTAAAAAGCTTCATGACAAGCGAGAATCAATTAAGAAGCGCGATGCTGACTTGGCTTTACGTCAGTCATTAAGGAAGTCACGCTAACCTCGGACAATCCCAGTCTGCGTCTTTTCTCATTCATTAATTCTGCCCAGATATGCACCGTTTCCTTTTCTCGAGCATCTAAACGCATACGAGAAAGCAACTCAATTTCATTTTCAGTCATGGATTTCAAAGTGCTCAGCAAATAATCGTAAGTTAAAGTGAGGTCCCTGAAGTCACTGGATTCAGAGACTCTGAACTGAGAGGATTGCCAGTCCCCTTGTACCACTTTTCGCATGTGCTTTTCCATTTCAACCAAGGGGTCAATCAGGTGGGAAGTCATTCGCATGGAGATTTTAAAAACCGAAAATCCAGTGGCTAATATCGAGATCAAAAGGGACATCATCACCCACTGAGATTCCCGTTCGATGTGTCTGACAAACTGTGGAAAAGTATCAAACGCAATGGATTTAAAAAGGTTTAAATTTTCAAAAGTGAAATAGAAAGCAAGGACTGAGAAGATTAACGAGGACATGATGGCTGCTGAGGTGAGCAGCAAAACGAATCGTTTTTGAAAGACACGATGAAGAGAATAGAAATTTTGAGTCTTCAACTTTCGACTTTGACGACTCTGAGTGCTTCGAAAAATCATAGTATCTTATCGACTCAAAATTGGATAAGCTGAAGCGAATTGGGGGTTGAAAGAATGAGAGCTCTTACTTTATTGATTCTAATATCCGGACTGATGTCGGGTTGCTCAACAAGCTCAGAAAATGGTTCGGATTCAGATCAACCCTTAGTCCAGTCCGAGTATAAATTAAAGCAAGACCGTGAAGCATTTGATCAACTTCGAAAAGAAGTCCCACCGAATGTAAAAGAAGAAAATGATGAGCTCGCTTTCTTAGAACAACTGTTTGTGAACCCACTTAAAAATCCAAGCGAGATCCGAGATCAATTTAATAAAGCATTAAGAAAAAAACGAGAAGCTTTGAATAAAGATCTGCAAAGATCTCGGGAGACATTTGTAAAAATCGAAAGAAAAGAACGGGATACATTTTCTCGCAAAGCAAAGGACAAACGTGAACAGTTTAAGTCCCAAAAGCTTGACCGTGAAAAAACAAAAGAATTCTACGATGAGCTTGATGTCGAGAGAAAAGACTTCAACGCTGCCCAGAAGGATAAGCGGGATCTTTTTGAATCCCAAATGAAAGATGCGCGAAAAAACTTTGATGATTATTCAAAAGAAAAACAAACCGATTTCAATGCTCGACTGAAAGTTTTCCAAGAAAAGCAAAAAGAAATTTTAAACTCACAAAAGAAATAGTTATTGCCCCTATGGAAGCTAAGAACAAAGAAACGATCCAATACTTTTTGAAGTTGGGTGCTACAGGTTTTGGCGGACCCGTGGCTTTAACTGCAATGATGCAAACCGAGCTCGTCGAAAAAAGAAACTGGATTTCCAGAGATGAATTTGATCAAGCGTTTCCACTGATTAAATCCATGCCGGGGGCGCTGGCATTCCAAACAGCTGTCTACTTGGGCTTTCAATATGGTGGATTGGCATGTGCCACTTTGGCGGGAATTAGTTTGGTGTTGCCGGCAGCATTGATGATGATTGGCCTGGCCTATTTTGGACATTATTTTAATCAATCGATTTGGATCGAGTCCTTGCTTCTTGGATTTCAAAGTGGAGCCATGGCATTGATTGCGCTGGCTTGTCTTCAATTAGCAAAACCCTACAAAAATGAAATCCGTTTTTGGATTTTTTGTTTTTTTGCGATTGTGCTTTCCTACTTTCATTTGCCAGAGCCTTTGCTCATCATAAGTTTTGGACTGGCCTCTATTCTGCTGTCACGTTTGAAGGTTCAATCCTCATTAAAAGTAGTGCCATTATTTGAGCTCCTGATGATTTGTTTCATGGCAGGTGCGTTTGTCTTTGGAACCGGATTGGCGGCACTCCCGTGGCTCGAGAAGAAATTTGTGCTTGATAATCAGTGGCTCAGCCAAGCTGAATTTTTACAGGCAGTCGCATTTGGTCAGATGACACCGGGACCTGTTTTGGTGACGACAACTTATTTAGGATTTAAACTTGCCGGCTTTGCGGGGGCCATGCTTGCCACAGTTGCGATCTTTATCCCCGGCTTTATCCACATGACGACTTGGTTTCCGAAGGCGGTGAAATCACTTTCAAAAAAAACTTGGGTCCGAGCCTTCTCAATTGGTGCCATCGCGGCAGTCGTGGGAACTCTTGTTGTCATTTCAGTCAGACTTTTGCCTCAATTGCCAGATTTTGGAAAAGGAATTTTCCTATCCATGATCTTGCTACTTTTCTTTTTTCAAAAAATTCCCTCTTGGGCTGTGATTTTAATCAGTGGAGCCATCGGATTGCTCACTCCAGCGCTTCGCTAAACGAGCATTGGGATTGGCTAGCTGAAGGTCGAGGACACCCAAGGGCTCTGGCCATCAAAGCGGTGCTTGCGATAGAATGTTCTAATGAAGTCTTTTTTTAAATTTCTGCTATCGTCAGTTGTTGTCAGTTCCACAGTGTTGGGATTGGGCTTTTATTTAGATCAAATTGGATTTTTTAATCTCACGCAGGTGAACTTATTAATCGAACAATCTGACAATCAAGTTTTGAAGATGAAAGATAAAATATCGGACCTGAAAACCAGATTAGAAACCCATCGGGGCCAAGCCCTTTACAAAATTCAGTTGAAGCAGATTAAACAACTTTTAAATGAAGAAGTTTGGATTTCAAGCTATCAGATTTCTCGTAGATGGCCCTCTGAAATTGAAGTCCTGATCCAACCAGAAAAAATTTATTTTTCGATTTTAACTTCGACCGGAGAGTTGAAACCCGTGATTCAATCCGGCGAGATGCTTGAGTCAGTCAAAATCAATGCCTCTGCAGATGTTCCCATCATTCGGCAAATTGAATTTTTGAAAGATGAAGAGTTGGTTGCGGATCAGGAGCTGGATCAGTTCGGTCATGT
>CAZPBD010000004.1:43084-58947 GCA_964584655.1 uncultured Pseudobdellovibrionaceae bacterium
TTCCTCTGACCGGAGTTTTTTCGAGATCTGAGATTTCAGAAATTCAATATTCTGAAAAAGAAGGCTTCTCTCTTTTTATGAGTCGAGATCATTTGCGAGTGAAGTTGGGCGAGAAACAAGTGAGAAATAAAAGTTTGCAAGTCACTCAAGTGATGAATTACTTGGTCAACAAAAAAATTCAGGCACGCGTCATCGACGCAAATCTGTCTCAAAAAGTTCTTGTCAGGTTGCGTAAGGCTCCCTAAGCTAAAGTCGGGTGGACCTAAGATGGGTTCACCACAACTTTTCATTAAGGCTTAGGGATGAGTACATTGAAGGTAAAACCTGTTTTAGTTGCAGGTCTCGACATTGGATCTACCAAAGTATCTTTGGCCATATCAAGCTTGCGAGCTGATGGCACACTAGAAATTATTGGTCTTGGGACAGCCCCTAATATGGGCTTACGCCACGGCATTATCGTCAACATCGAAGCCACTACAGAAGCGATCCTTAAAGCAAAAGAAGAAGCTGAGCTCATGGCAGGATACTCTGCGCCTGCAGTTTGGGTTGGAGTTTCTGGTGGACACATTAAATCTTTCGATTCTAAAGGCATGGTTGCCATCAAAGAAAAAGAAGTTCAATCCGGCGACATTGAACGGGTGATCGAAGCAGCCCAAGCTGTTTCAGTTCCTTCGGATCGAAAAGTTTTGCATGTGTTACCACGTGAATACAAAGTCGACGATAACGACGGCATCATTGATCCCATTGGAATGACGGGCGTGCGATTAGAAGCCAACGTTCACATTGTGACTGGTGGCCAATCTGCTCTGACAAATATTATTAAGTGTGTGGAAAAAGCACAGCTCAAAGTGGCTGGCCTTGTGCTTGAAACTTTAGCAGCTTCCAGAGTCGTTTTGTCTGAGGATGAAAAAAATCTGGGATGTTGTTTAGTTGATATGGGTGGCGGCGCCATTCAATTGCTTTATTTCGTAAATGGAAGCGTGGCTCATAGCTCAATGATTTCTGTAGGTGGCCAGCATTTTACTCACGATGTGGCTGTTGGACTTCGAACACCGCAGATGGCAGCTGAAGAACTCAAGAAAAGATCAGGCTCATCAATTCCAAGTTTAGTTGAAGAGCATGACACCATTGAAGTTGAAGGTGTGGGTGGTCGAAAATCTCGCACATTGCCTCGCCGTGACCTAGCCACAATATTAGAAGCTCGCGCAGAAGAAACTTTGCAATTGATTGCTCACAATATTCATAACAGTGGATTTCAGCCTCTCATGGGATCTGGAGTTATTTTAACGGGTGGATCTTCTCAGTTACCAGGCCTTGTTGAAATGGGTGAGTACGTTTTGGATCTTCCGGTTCGAAAGGGTTTAGCAAAACCCATGGGACCCTTGGTAGAGATTTCAAAATCCGCCGAGCATTCCACAGTCGCGGGTCTGATTCGTTATGGTTATGAAGAGATGAAACAACAGGGAATGATTCAAAGTTCAGAAATCGATTTGTCTCAGTCATTTGTTGGCTTATCAGAGAAAATGAAAAACTTTTTTAAAGATTTATTTTAGAATTTATAATTTAGAAACCTGGGGGATAAAATATGTTTGAGCTCGAAGAAAATATTAACATCGGGGCGAACATCAAAGTCGTGGGCGTAGGTGGCGGCGGAAGTAACGCAGTTTCCACGATGATTGATGGCCAAATGACTGGCGTCGAATTTGTAGTTGCTAATACAGATATCCAAGCTTTGAACTCTCATAAAGCGGGACAAAAAATTCAGCTTGGTAAAGAGCTCACAAAAGGTCTTGGCGCCGGAGCTAATCCTGATATCGGAAGACGTGCTGCCATTGAATCTTACAATGAAATCGTCGAGCAGCTTCAAGGCTCTGACATGGTTTTCGTAACAGCAGGAATGGGCGGCGGGACTGGTACTGGTGGTGCTCCGATCGTAGCAAAGATCGCTCGTGAATTAGGTGCACTCACAATTGGTGTGGTTACAAAGCCTTTTATGTTCGAAGGAAGAAAGCGTGAAAAACATGCTCTTCAAGGTTTGCAAGAACTGAAAGACAACGTTGATACATTGATCGTTGTACCCAATCAAAAATTATTATCCATCGCTGGCGATAAAATGCCACTCATTGAAACTTTCAAGAAGGCTGACAGCGTTCTTCATCAAGCCGTCAAAGGAATCTCTGACCTGATCAACATTCGTGGTTTGATCAATTTGGATTTCGCTGACGTTCGTACGATCATGAAAGAAAAAGGCATGGCGATTATGGGAACTGGATCAGCTCGCGGTGAAAACCGAGCATTGATCGCAGCCAGTGCCGCCATTTCTTCTCCGCTTTTGGATAGCATTAAAATTGATGGCGCCACAGGCATTATCATCAACGTCACAGCAGGACCTGATTTGACATTGTTTGAAGTGGACGAAGCTTCTACTTTAATCAAAGAAGCAGCTCACGAAGATGCAGAAATTATCTTTGGTGCAGTGATTGATGAAAACATGGGCGACGAAGTACGAGTCACAGTGATCGCGACTGGTTTCGGTAAAGATGAAGCGCAAATTTCACCGGTCAGTGTTGTGACTCCTCAACAGGCTCAATTGATGGCGCAAAAATCGGTTCAGCAAAATCAAGTGTATGCACAGCCTCAGCAAATGGCAGCTCCCACTCCAAATGTCGAGCCAGTGCCGACGATGACAGCTGTTCAAAATGCAGTGGCACAGTTTACTCAAGAGCATCCTGTAATGCCAGCTCAGCCTCAGTATCAAGAAGTTGTGGCACCAGCTCCTCAAGCTCCAGCTCAACCTCAGTATCAACATCCAATGTTGTCTTCTGATGAAGCTCTGACAGCTCGTGATTTGTTACTTGCTAAAGCAAAAGCTTTCCGTGAAACGCAGGATTTGAAAGCGCGAATGACTCAGCCTGAACAGTTGACGATGAATGTGGACATGGAGAAAGAATCTTTGGAAGAAGCTCGAAGAATGGCACGTGAAGTGGCCACTTCTCCTTTTCCTCAGAATCTGGATGTTCCTTCTTTCATCCGAAAAAAGCAGGGCTTTGATATCAGTAAGCCATGATCGAACGTAAGGCCTACTTTGTTTCTGATATTCATCTGGAATCCATCGAAGAGCGCAACGGACAAAACCTGTTGCGCTTTTTGCGTTTTTTAAACACCCAAGATGTTCCCGTTGATTTATATTTTATGGGCGACATCTTTGATTTTTGGCTTTCGGACCATAAGGTTTTTGTGGAAAAATTCAAGGACCTTTACCCACCGCTCATCGAATTAAAAAACAAAGGTTCACGCCTTGTTTTTTTTGAAGGTAATCACGACATTCACATCAAACCTTACTGGCAGAAAAAATTAGGATTTAAAGTTTACAAAAAAGCTCACTATGAAAAAATAGGCAATCTTCAAGTCAGACTCGAACATGGGGATCTGATTAACTTAGAAGATCAGGCTTACTTAAAATGGAAAGCCTTCACTCAAAATCCAATTAATGAATTTCTTGCGCATCGATTGCCAGGGCGATTTTGGGATTGGTTAGGGCGAAAGTTATCTGAAAAATCCAGGGCTCGCAGTTTTCATTTTCGTGTTGAGAACGAAGAATCAATAAAAGAAATGATTCGAAATCATGCCACCCGTAGTTTTTTAGAAAAGCCATTTGATCTGATTATCACTGGCCACATGCATGTGAAAGTGGATGAAGTGTTTGATGTGAATGGGAAAATATCTAGAAATATTAATTTGGGAACTTGGCGGGGAGAAGAAGATCCCCCGATCTTGTGCATCGAGGGTTCACGAGTCAGCTGGCTGACCGCTCCGTAGATTAAAGGCAAAGTGACACCATTATTGATGGCATGAATTTCGTAATAGCCATCCGTATAGGGGGCATTATGAAATCAATCACTTTAGTACTCGTTTTACTTACTTCACTTTTATCCTACGGCCAAAGATATGGAAGACCGGAGCGTCCAGAAAGACCTGTTCCTCCAGGACGACAAGATCGATTGGTGAACGTTTCTTTGGGAAGTGTTCAGACCAATAAGTTAATCACAGAAACCCGTAGCTTTCGTCCTCAGAACTGGAGTGATCGAATCTTTAGACTCGAAATCATCGGGATCAAAGGTCTCTCGGATATTCAATCTGTAGTTGTTCACTATCAGAGCGGTTATTCAGAGGTGATCTCTGGATTTCATGGTGGGCTTAAAGAGGGTCGAAGAATGAATGCTCGAATTTATTCTGATTATGTCCGAGAAATTCAGGTCACAGCCACTTCAGGTTTGATCGGCTCACGTGGACAATATGAAGTCATCGCGGGTGTTTTAAGACGGTAATTTTTTAAAAGAAAACCGCTAAAAACAGGAGGGGTCATCAAAGATAGACCCTTCATTGTGTTTAGCGGTTCAAAATGTTCACTTAAAATATCATCGTGTATGATACTAATCCCTGAAGTCCAGACATCGTCGTCGCTAAATCTGAGTTATTAAATTCAACTTCATTGCCGACAGCTGCACCAGTCAAACCAGAAGTGAAGGTTCCAGAAGTGCTTGTCACGAGATTTCGTTCAATAGGTAAGTATCGCAAGTTGCCTTCGACAGTAACGCAATGACTTTCAGAAAAACAAAAGTCCACGCCAAGACCAGCCATGGCTCCAAAGGCAGAGCCTTTAAATTTCATGGATCCTGTGCCCTGTTTAATTTCACCATTCATGCTTCCATAACCAAGTCCCATTTGAAAAAACAAGCTGATGAAATCGTTTTCCAGCGGGATCATTTTCAGCATGGGAAAGAATGAGAATCCAGAAACACTGTAGTCACAGCTTTGTCCTGTGTTACAGGTGCCGTCAGTCTCTTGAGACATGAAAGAGGGTCTAAAGACAAAGGCGTACCACGAGCGATCAAAGCGGATTCCATATTGAGTGAAAAATTCCAGGCCGCTTTCTAAGTTTTTCACATTCCCGCCGCCGGTATTTGCGCTATCAATAACGCTATCCAGATTGTTTTGCTCGGATGTAATCAATCCAAGTCCAAAGGATATCGAGTGCTGACCACTGAGTGAGACACCTCGTCCACGACCGCCTCGGCTTTGGGCATCAGCTTGCAAAGTGATGAAGACAAGAGAAAAGGCTGTTACATAAGATATCAATTGAATCATTTTAACCTCCACCCTTAGGGTCGCTGTGTCTGCTAAAAATAACAACTAAGACTCGATTTTCGTCTACGTTCGTGAAAGACTGGCCCAATGTCATCACACACAAATTTAAAAGAAAAAGTACTGCACAGTGAAGTGGTATTTCAAGGCAGATTTTTAAAAGTAAATCGGGATCAAGTCCAGCTCCCGAATGGTGACATCTCTCACCGTGAGTATATCAAACATCCTGGAGCTTCTGTCATTTTGCCCGTGGATCAACAAGGATTTATTTACGTTGTTTATCAATACCGTCATGCCTTGAAAAAAGTATTTCTTGAGCTGCCTGCGGGCAAACGTGACGCCGGTGAAGACCCACTGAAAACAGCACACCGTGAACTTTTAGAAGAGACTGGTTTTAAGGCCAGTCGAATGGAACTGATGACAGTGATTCATCCTGTGATTGGTTATGCAGATGAAGAAATGTATTTGTATCTGGCTCAAGATTTAACTCCGGGTCCATCTCAGCTAGATCCGGGTGAAAACTTAGAAGTTGTAAAAATGAGTTCAGATGAACTGAAAAATCTTGTTCAAACAGGCCAGATCACAGACGTCAAAACTTTGATTGGTTTATTTTGGTATTGGAACTATCTCCAGAAGGGAAAATCATGAAACTACAGGCAGCAGGACACCCGAAGGGTTTGTATGTCCTTTTCTTCACAGAAATGTGGGAGCGATTTTCCTACTACGGCATGAGAGTTCTGCTTGTATTGTACATGACAAAACATTTGCTGTTGCAAATTGATCAAGGCTTTACAGTCTATGGTTTTGAAACATTTAAAACCATTTTAGAATCATTTTTTGGACCCCAAAGTCATCAGGCTATTTCCAGTCACATCTACGGACTTTATACTGGCTTTGCTTATTTTACACCGTTCTTTGGTGGAATCATCGCTGACCGATATATAGGTCAACGAAAGTCTGTTTACTGGGGTGGTTTTTTAATGGCTGCAGGACATTTACTGATGGCTGTTGAATCTTTTTTCTTAGTGGCCATGATTTTACTCGTGATCGGGAATGGATTTTTTAAACCCAACATCTCGACTCAGGTGGGTGGTCTTTACCCTCAAGGCGATGCCCGCAGGGACGGAGCCTACACAATTTTCTACATGGGAATTAATTT
The DNA here is from genome assembly GCA_964584655.1 of uncultured Pseudobdellovibrionaceae bacterium. GTDB lineage: Bacteria > Bdellovibrionota > Bdellovibrionia > Bdellovibrionales > Bdellovibrionaceae. Next base: position 49,389 of record CAZPBD010000004.1, read on the forward strand.
AGGGGCTTTGATGTCTCCTTTTATTTGTGGAACCCTGGGACAAAAAGTGGGTTGGCACTGGGGATTTGGAGCTGCTGGTATTGGAATGTTGATAGGACTTGTGGTCTATCACTTGGGTCAAAAACATTTGCCTGCTTCATTCAAGGAAGTTCCCAATCGATCAGCTTCAAAAGTTGCCAACGAGCCTTTAACAAAAGAGGACTGGAAGAAAGTTTACGCTCTTGTGTTCTTGTGCACAGTGAATATTCTTTTTTGGGGAGTTTACGAACAGCAAGGAAACACTCTTCAGTTATGGGCTGACGAAAATGTCGACTGGAATCTGTTTGGCTTTCTCATTCCCTCCACTTGGTTTCAGTCTTTTAATCCCTTCCTCATTATTCTATTTGCTCCACTATTAGATCAGTTTTGGCGTTGGCAATCAGGACGAAAGAAGGCCCCCGGTACAGTTCAAAAAATGGGGATCGGTTGTATCTGGGCAGGTCTAGCCTATGTGTTTATGATCGGTCTTTTGCATGTGATCGGGGCCGATAAAGCCCATTGGACTTTGATCATGATTTGCGTGTTTTTCTTTACCATGGGAGAGCTCTACATCTCTCCGATTGGTTTATCCCTTGTCACAAAGATTGCCCCTGTTAAGATTGTTTCGATGATGATGGGAATGTGGTTCTTGAGCAGCTTCTTTGGAAATTACATGGCGGGTTTCATTGGAAGTTACTATGAAAAAATGAGTCAGCAGGATTTCTTTATGCTTCTTGTTGGACTATCGGTTGTAGCAGCCGCCCTGTTTTTTGTTGCCATCAAACCATTAAGTTCAATCATGAAAGAGGTGGAATCATGAGAACTGCTGCAGACATTATGACCCATAAACCTAAAACCATTCATGCCTCTGATTTACTCAGTGATGTGATGAAGTTGTTTTTGGATCAAGGTATCACTTCAAGCCCTGTGCTGGGTAATCAGTACGAGCCACTCGGAATGTTGTCAGAGCTCAACTTAACCAAAGCTTACATGCTCTATCGATCAAAGCTACAGGCCTCGGATAAGATTGGTCATCACTTAGAACTGCTAGAGCCTATTTTCTCTGTCCCTGAAGAAGCCACACTCGGTGATGTGCTTAAAGAAATGGTGAACTCAACAACTCACAGACTTTTGGTTAAAAATAAAAGTAATAATATTGTCGGTATCATAAGTCCGAAAGACATCATGCGAGCCATGATCGGACAAACCAATGTGTCTCAAAATATTCGTGAAAAATTAAAAGAAACAGAAATGCTTCTGAATGAAACTCTCGAAAAAATGGATAAAGTTGAGAAGTTTTTGGAAGTCTACGAGAAAGCCTTTCATGAAACTCCTTATATGATGCATGCGGTGAATGATCAGGGAATCGTGATCATGGCAAATAAACGTCATCACGAAATGTTAGGCTACAAAAATGGTGAGCTCATTGGAAAATCCATTTTTGATATCTACGCAAAGCCTATGCATGGAGAAGCCGCTGAAGGACTTAAAAAAGTCATTAAAACCGGACACCATCACGTGACCTACACAACTTTACTTCGTGCCGACGGTGCACACTTGAGATGTGATATTGCAAGCTCGTCACTGCATGATCGAAATGGTCAGTTTATTTCGACAATTTCTGTTTTAAGACCCATTGACTCAGACGAAATGCTCAGAATTTTACATGGCATCGTCGATGATAAAAATGGTCCACTTGCAAAGTATATCAATCAAGGTGAATAACTGACTTCTGAAGAAGTCAGTTATTTGTTTTTGTGAGCCACATTAAAAAAGCCACTTCCTCTGCAGCTTCTTTCAATCGTTTGTAGCGTCCTGATGCCCCGCCATGACCTGCTTCCATATTGGTATGAAGCAGAATTAAACTTTTTGATTTGTTAAAATCTCGAAGCTTTGCGGCCCATTTAGAAGGTTCCCAGTATTGTACCTGAGAATCATGAAAGCCTGAGCGGATGTAAAAGTGAGGGTAATTGAGCTCACCCACGTTGTCATAGGGTGAATACTGCTTCATCCAATTGTACTGAGCTTTGATGTTTGGATTGCCCCACTCTTCGTATTCGAAAGTTGTCAGCGGGATTGTATCATCGAGCATGGTCGTTAAAACATCCACGAAGGGCACTTCTGCGATGATGCCTTTGTAAAGATCCGGTCTGAGGTTCGCAACGGCACCTACAAGTAATCCACCGGCACTTCCACCCTGAGCAAAGACATTTTTTGAATCGCCGTAGCCAAGCTTGATGAGCTCTTCAGTCACATCGATGAAATCATAAAATGTATTCATTTTATTTTTCATGCGGCCCTGATCATACCAATCTCGGCCAAGATCACTGCCTCCGCGAATGTGAGCAATGGCATAGACAAAGCCTCGATCAACCAAGCTGATGGGTGTAAGACCAAACCAAGGCTTCATGCTGTAGCCGTAGGATCCGTAACCATAAACCATTAAAGGCCCTGGTTTTTTTGTGGAGTAATCTTTTTTCATCACTAAAGACACAGGCACTTTTTTGCCATCCCGGGCTTTCACCATAATTCGAGCTGTCTTATAGTGTTCAGAATTGAAGAAAGGAACAGGATCCTCTTTTAGAATCTTCTGATTCAACGTCTGAAGGTCCACTTCAATCGTCCGCTCAGGCGTTCGTTGAGACATGTAGCTGATTCGAAATGCTGATTGATCGTAGTCTCCAGAAATTCCAGATTCTACCACATAAGATTCATCTTCAAACTTCAGATACCGAGATTTCATTGTTTTTGTTTCAATCACTTGGACTTGATCGAGTCCCAAGTGAGTTTCAAAAACGACAAGATGATCTTTTAAGGCTTCTAAGCCTTGAACGTAAATATCCTTATTTTTCTTAGGAATTTTCTTCCAAGCCTTTTTCTTTTTAAAATCTGCAAAGGGAAATGAAAATATCTGATAGTTCTTATCGCCTTCATTGGTGTGAAGGTAAAAACCTTCAGCACTGTCTGAAAGATCATCTTTGATTCCGGCTTTGCGAGGTCTAAAAATTTGAAACTGATCTTGGGGCTTTGATGCGAGCAAGAACCGAGCTTCGACATTTTGAAGATGGTAACAACTCAAATAGATGTAGCGACCATGAAGGTTCTTAGAAACGCCCACTGAATACTCGGTGTCCTTTTCCTCGTAAACCAACTCACTTTTAGCTGTGGGAACGTGATATCGGTAAACCTGATGAGCTCGTAAAGAATCAGGATCTTGTCGGACGTAAAAAACAGTTTCGCTGTCATCGGCCCAAACTAAGTTCGATGTGATGTTTTCAATTTTTTGCGGCAAAAGTTTGCCAGTTTTGAGGTCTTTAAAATAGTGAGTATAAAATCTGCGGCCCTGAGTGTCTGATGCATAGGACAGAATATTTTCATTGGGACTGATTTTAGGTCCTGTGGTCGCAAAATAAACATGACCTTTTGCCAATTCATTTTCATCAATCAAAACTTCGGCTTTGGCACTTTTAGAATCCGCCAACTTCCGGTAGTAAACGGTGTGCTCTTTGCCTTTTAGAACCTCAGACCAATAGAGGTAGTTCTTTCTTTTGACTGGTACAGTGCTGTCGTCTTCAGCTGTTCTTTTTTTAAGCTCCTCAAAAACTGAATCCACAACTTGCTTTTGAGATTTCAAAAAGCTTTCTGTGACTTTATTTTCTGCATTTAAATACTGAACGACCTTTGGATTTTTTCGATCCTTCATCCAGTAGTAGGGATCCATTCGAATATCACCGTGTTTGGCAATTTCAAAGGGAACCATTTCAGGCTCAGGGTACACCACTTCACCTGCATTAAAACTTTTTTTGGAAGAGCTCATCTGACAACCTACCGATAAAGACAAAAGAGAGAATAAAATTAATGTTTTCAATTTCTTGCACATGCTTTCAAAAGTTCTTCAGCATGAGCCTTAGAAGTTTTTGTGATTTTTTCGCCAGAGATCAATCTTGCGATTTCACCCACACGTTCTTGGAAATCCAAATCTAAAACTTCCATTTGCACATGATCTTTTTTCTGAATCTTTTGAATCAAAAAGTGAGAATCACCAAAAGCGGCCACTTGCGGTAAGTGAGTCACACAGATCACTTGTTGACCTTTGGCGATGGATTTTAATTTTTTACCCACTTTTTCAGCGGTCGGTCCCGATACGCCAGTGTCCACTTCATCAAATAAGTAAGTTCGTGGATACTGCGAAGATCCCACCACTCGTTTTAAGGCTAATAAAATTCGGCTGAGCTCTCCGCCGGAAGCAAACTTAGACAAAGCACGGGCAGGATCTTTGGGACTTGTTTGAGATAGAAACTCAACATCACTAAAGCCTGTGCTACCCAATTCAGCCAACTTTTCGATGCGCACTTGAAAGAGCACACCTTTCATATTGAGCTCTTCGAGTTCTCCATTGACTGAATCAACCAAAAGCTTAACGCCTTTAGATCTTCGTGCATGGAGATCTTCAGCCAGCTTCGTCAGTTCTTTTCTTAAAACTTCCACTTCTTTTTTATGGGATTCTAAAGTCAGCTCTGATTTTTGAAGCTGAGAGATTTCAATTTCCATCTCTAAAAGTGATTTTAAAATATCATCCACTGTGGGGCCAAATTTTTTCTGAATTTTTCGAAGATCACTGAGGCGTGTTTCCATGGCCTCAAGCTCTGATCCATCCACATCCACAGTTTTTAAATATTGGCTCAGATCATAGAGTGTTTCACCAATCAGGCTTTGTGCTTGTTCTAGGTTAGAAAGTTTCGCGGGCAGTGAAGGGTCCAATGAGCTTAGATCCTGCCCTTTTTTAAGAACAGTTTTAATCCGCTGGTTCACAGAGCCTTCATCACCGTCCAATAAATTTTCAGCAGCTTCAACAAATTGAATCAAACGTGTGGCATTTTTTAACTTCTTCACCTGGGTTTCGATTTCTAAATCCTCACCGGGGCTCAGATCCAAATCAGAAATTTCTTTTCTTTGGTACTCGAGGTAATCCAAACGTTGATTTAAAGTTTGAGACTGTCCTTCTAAGGTTTGAATTTCAGATAGTAGCTTTTGCAGGTGAGCGTACTTTTCTTCAAACACAGATCGCTTTTCTAGTGTGCCAACATACTGATCCAAAAGATCCAAATGATAGGCTTTGCTCATCAAGTGGCGATTTTCGTGCTGACCTGTCATTTCGATTAAAGGCACACTTTGCCCTGTGACCTCAATCAGCGGGGCTACGATTTCACGAAGATTTTGCAGCGTGCTTAAAGAGCCATTTAAATAAATTTTAGATTTTTCGTCTGCAGAGATAAGTCTTCGAACCACAAGTCTGTCGTCTTCAACGTCGATACCCATTTCCACAAGTCGGGCTTTCACGTCGGCTCTGGTTTTTAAATCAAAGGATCCTTCAACGATGGCTTGGTTGCGTCCGGTGCGGACTGTGTCAGCGGAAGCTTTGCCGCCCATAAGTAAACTGAGGGATTTTAAAAGCACAGATTTTCCAGAGCCAGTTTCTCCGCTCAGGATATTCAGCCCATCTTTAAATTGCAGATGAAGCTGATCGATAATGGCAAAATGATTCACTTTAATTTCGAGTAACATAATTTTTCCCCTTTAAACTTTTACTTTGAACCCCGAGCTTACGATCGGTGACCAAATAAAAGTTTTTTGCGAAGTAATTTAAAATCATTATGGCTTTTAGTGACAACTAACTGGTGATCAATTTCTGATTTTTCAAATCGAAGCTCATCTCCAGACTTCAGATCCAAAACCTTTTGTCCATCTACTACCAAATGGGCCATGGCTTTAAAACTTTCCATTTTAAAAGAAATAATTTTATCATCTGCCACAACCAATGGCCTGTGGGTCAACGAGTGCGGAGCCACTGGCGTGATCACAAAAGCGTGGGCTTCGGGATCTAAAATCGGTCCACCGGCAGCTAAGTTATAGGCTGTGGATCCGGTCGGTGTTGCTAATATCAGTCCATCTGCTTTCACATCATGAACTTCATCGTTATTCAAACGAATGGCTAAATGAATCAACTGAGATCTGGAGCCGCGCTCGAGAACCACATCATTTAATGCAGTGAACACCAATGGTTTTTTAGAGCCCTTACGGTAAGCAGACACTTGCACCCGAGTGCGATTTTGTTTGTTCATGCCGCCGTTGATGGTTTTTAAAACGGTGTCGAGCATTTTTTCAGGTGAATGATGAGCCAAGTAGCCAAGAGTTCCCATGTTGAAACCCAAAATAGGGACTTGATAAGTTTGCATCATGCGAACAGCACGCAAGTAAGTGCCATCACCACCCAAAACAATAACTAAGGAAACTTTCTGAAACTCTCGAGCTTGTTTCATCAGTTTGGTACCAGGTGCTTTTTTTTGCTCAGGACCCGTCAGCACTTCGATGCCTTCTTTTTTAAGCCAAGCCGACAACTGGGTGGCGGCTTGAACTGCTTTTTCTGTGTGGATTCGATAAACAAGGGCCACTTTAAAAGCGCCCTTTTTATTTTCAATCTGCAAAGGTGCTGATTTCATTAGATCAAACCATCTCTACGAAGAAGTGCGTTAGGATCCGGCTCTCGTCCTCGGAAGCGCTTGTAGAGTTCCATGGGATGTTCAGATCCCCCGCGAGATAAAATATTTTCTTTAAATGATTTTGCCACTTCCGAATTGAAAATGCCTTTTTCTAAAAAGTACTCAAAAGCGTCGGCATCTAAAACCTCGGCCCATTTATAAGAATAATATCCAGCTGAATAACCACCAGAAAAAATATGGCTAAACGAGCAAGAGCTATTACTTCCGGGAAGCTTTGGAATCAGTCGTGTGGCCTCAGTGGCTTTGGTTTCAAACTGATCCACATCTGTAATTGTCGCAGGATCCGTCGAGTGCCAAGTCATATCCAAAGTGGCAAATTGAAGTTGTCGCATCATCATCCAACCGGATTGAAACTTTTGTGCCTTTTTTAATTTAGCGACAAGCTCTGCGGGAATGGGTTCATTGGTTTCAAAGTGTCTGGCAAAAACATCCAGTCCTTCTTTTTCACCCACCCAGTTTTCCATAATTTGTGATGGAAGCTCGACGAAATCCCAAAATACATTGGTGCCAGAGAGTGATTTATATTTTCCATCCGCCAGCATCCCGTGAAGAGCATGACCAAATTCATGAAACAAAGTTCTGACTTCATCGTAAGTCAGTAAACTTGGTTTTGTTGCTGTGGGTTTCGTGAAATTGCAAACGATGGAAACATGGGGTCTGCAAATCTTTCCGCCTTGCAGTCCTTGATCGCGGAATGTGGTCATCCAGGCGCCGGCTTTTTTCGTCTCACGAGGGAAAAAGTCTGTGTAGAAAAGTCCCATGTACTTGCCAGACTTTTCTTCGAAAATTTCGTAGGCTTTGACTTCTTCGTGATAAACGGGGATCGAAGAATTTTCTTTGAACGTCAGACCATAAAGTCGTTTCGCGTGCTCAAAAACACCGTCTACCACTTTTTCCAATTGGAAGTAAGGTCTAAGATCTTCTTCGTTAAAAGCGTATTTGGATTCTTTTAATTTTTCAGAGTAGTATGGAAAGTCCCAAGGCTTCAAATCAGTCAAGCCATCGGTTTTTTGAGCAAAGGCCCGGACTTCTTCTACGTCGCGAAGACCTGCCGCTTTTCCAGCGGAGCTCATGCGATCCAAAAAGCTTTGCACTGTTTGAGGGTTTTTAGCCATTCGTTCTTCAAGCACAAAATCAGCATGGGTTTTGAAACCCAAAAGATTGGCCCTTTGGTGACGAAGGCTGACAATTTTTTTCACATTGCTTTGATTATCAAAAGCATCGTTGAAAGCTTTTGTGGATCCCGCTCGGACCAATTTTTCACGTAAAGATCTATTTTTAGCGTAAGTCACAAAGGGCAAGTAAGAAGGGAACTGCAAATTGAAAAGCCATTTGCCAGCGTAACCCTTTTTTTCTGCAGCTTGAGAGGCGGCTTCTACTGCAGACTCAGGCAGTCCATCCAGATCTTCTTTTTTATCTAAAACCATTTCAAACGCATTTGTCGCTTTTAAAACATTTTCTGAAAACTGAGGGCTTAAAGCTGCGAGCTCTTGATCGATGGCTCGCACTTTTTCTTTTACTTCCGGTGAAAGCAAAGCGCCGTTACGAACAAAAGACTTATAGGTTTTATCCAGCAACATGGTTTGCTCAGGCGTTAGGTTCAAACTGGCTTTTTGATCATAAACGGATTTAATCTTTTTAAACAATTCCGCATCTAAAGAAATGTCAGAGGAAAACGAAGCTGACATTTGATACATCTGCGGCGCCAACTTCATCATCTCGTCACTGCCGTTGGCAATTTCAAGATTACCAAACACAGACATTACAAGACCCATTTGTTCGCCCACGGATTCCAGGGCTTCGACCACATTTGCAAATGTAGGTGGTGTGTTGTTTTGTTTAATCAACGCCACTTCTTGTTTTGCAAGCTCGATAGAAGCTTCAAGAGCGGGTTTGTAATGTTCCAACTTGATTTGGTCAAAGGGAACACAGGCATCGATTCCAGCGAATTTTGATAGCAAAGGATTTGTATTTTTCATGACGAAAAAATACCACCCCAAATTGACGGGTACATTACCCGTAACGCTGCGTTAGCTCCGTGTTTTAGAGGGTTCGGATGCAGATGCCAATAGGTGAATTTTGAGCAGAAATCTGGCAAGCAGATCCTGTGGGGCATTGGTTATTTTGACCTACGATACAGCTCCAGGCCACATTCGAGTAACAGCCATTATTATAGGCATTTGTGATATTCGACATTTGCGGAATATTCACATAGTGCGAATTGTAAGCTGAACCGGAAATCGTCGACATTCCGTGATAATAAATAGGGGCAAAGTTAGGAAGAATGTTATTAGACGCACAACCAATTCCAAGAGCACCGTTATAAACGGGGCGTGAACCCACAGGGCAAGAGCAAAGCTGAGACTGATAACCGGTTTGATTGAAATAATACTGATCCAATTGATAACGGTAAACACTGTTGGGGTCAGAGCTATAACCCGGAGCTCCAGGGTAGGCTTGAAAACCCGGCGCTACATTGTAACCTGAGTTGTCGCAAATCCCGGTGTAGGGGTTCACCAAACATTGAGTGGAAGTGCCATTGGACGCAGAACTGCTTTTTTTACTGCAGCCAGCAAAACTCAAAACTCCAAGAATTAAAGCGATCATCATTTTTAGTTTCATAGTCCACTCTCCAATGGCATTGAGCTGCAACCCTGGGGCCCAAGCAGCCTAGAATCTGTGGGTTTTGAGTGTCTTAAAATTAGACAGTGTGACGATTTTTACTTTTTAACTGCGGCTTTGCAGGATTTTTTCATTCCGGATCGGTTGATGCCTAAAGCTGTCATTTTGGCATGTTCAGAAGCTGTGACATCGCTTATTTTAAAATCGAAGGAGCAGGGATCTTTGGTTTTTTAGTTAAGCTTCTGACTATATCAAAGTCCTGATTTTCAAATTATATAGCGAATTAGTTGATAGATAACTATTAAATCACTTTAATAACAGAAATTTGTTTGAGGTGGTTGAAATGAAAGTTTTTATCT
>CAZPBD010000005.1:0-58849 GCA_964584655.1 uncultured Pseudobdellovibrionaceae bacterium
AAAGTGAACTTAATTGGGAATCGCATTTTGCATCCCCTTCATAATCTTTTGAGCCAGAATCTCAGTTTCTTGCTTCTTCGGAATCATAGACATACCCTGGTAGTCATTGTTGTTTTCTCTGAAATATTGAAGCACGACCCATGATTGCCCCGATTGATTTTTCACATCCACCAAAGCAATAAAACAATTCGAATTTTGAGGCTTGCAGCTTTGAATTTTTTCAATTTTCACTTTCGGGAATCCATCAGACTGTTTGGGATATTGACTCATCAGATGGGCTTTGAATTGTTCGATTGAAACAATTTGAGGAATTCCAAACTGGGTGTAGGAAATTTCCACTTCAGAATATCCAAAGGCAGCTTTGAATTGTTTCACGATGGAGGGAACTGGACTTGGCTGAGGTTTCCAATTTTTTGGAGTCTTCAAACTTGGAAAACTCCAACATTGAGCTGATAGGAAAAAAAATAAGAGGACTTTCATTTGAGCTCATCCTTCTCAGCATAAAAAGTATCTAACTTTAAACCTTTAAAGACTCGAGACTGCGGATTATTTTGAATTGAAAGAATATCCCCACCGGAGATCTTCTTTTTTATTTTAGATGGTAAATTGAGAACCTCACTCAGTTCATCTTTATCGGGGCCTACGTCATCAATTTCCTTAGCCAAGTAGGCTTGACGAGAATCACCGAACAAAAAATAGTTTTCTGTTTGCTTTCGTTTTGGTGAATCCAAATCAAATTCACGGAAGTAAACAACACGTTTGATTTTTAAATTCGCAGCCCCGATTTTTTTGCCTTGCTTCTCGAAGTGGCCATCATATATGGCTGCTTGAAATGAGCCTTTTTCACTGATCACTTTTGGTAAAACCATTCGCTCCGGCACAATTGTCATCTTTCCGCGCTCACCTGATTTCAACAATTCAGCAGCCGTTGCTGTATCAACTTCCACCTCGAGGATAGCTTGATAATTATGAGGCTTGTGAAACATGGGAATGTGAGAAATATAAAAGGGACCTGTGCCAAACAAAACCATTCCATGAATTGATGGCGGATCATCAAATTCGGTTCGTACAGATCCTGACAAATCGCAGACTCTTTGATTTTTGCTCAATGATTTTATTCCCTCGAGCATTTTGGCTTGTTGCTTATCCTGCGTCATGGAAGTCGCAAATGTGGCAAAAAATATAAGGGTTAGTACTAAGGCTAGATTTTTATTCATGTGCATTGAATTCTTCGGTAATAAGACCGAACAACTCAATACTATGCAGCTCTTGTTAACCCTCCTCCTCATCACTTCTGGACTTTTGTTGACCAACTGTTCTGAAAAAAAATCTGCAGGCACGACTCAAAAGTCACCTGATGCTTTGGTACCGACCGAGGTCCAATCTAAAACATCGGTGTTTCAACAAAAATGGCGATCTGGAGGCTCTCCTTGCCAAGAAGCCCATTACCAAGTTCAATCCTTTGGCAAAAACCAATTCACCATTCGTCAAAGTAAGTGCCTGCACTACGAGGCCCCCTTCATTCATGTCATTGTCGGAAAAGATAAGATTCTTGTGATGGACACTGGCGCTGTTGAGGAAAAGTCCTTTGAGCTGATCAACCTCATTTTAGATTTAAGTAGCCAAATGGTGGCTGATCATGAGCCAAAAATATTACTGGCCCACACCCACTCCCATCCTGATCACACAGCAGGAGATCAAGAATTCAATCAACACGACCGCGTGATCTTTGTCAGTCACGAATTCGATTCGCTGCAATCTTTTTTTAAATTTAAAAATTGGCCCAATGAAACTGCCACAATTGATTTAGGAGATCGACTTATCGACATCATCCCCATTCCGGGTCATGATGAATCATCTCTGGCATTTTACGACAGACAAAGCCAAATTCTTTTTACTGGTGATTTCCTTTACCCAGGACGGATCTATATTCAGAATTTTTCAGATTATAAAAACAGCATCAATCGTCTGGTTGAATTCAGCAAAAAGTCTGAAATCAAATTGATTCTAGGAACTCACATTGAAATGTCTCAGGACTATTCGAAAGATTATCCACCTCGTTCGGCTTATCACCCGAATGAGGCCCCACTTGAACTCAATTTAATTGATCTGATCGAAACCCATCTAGAACTGAAGAATATGAAACCCACTGAACTGAAAAAACTCAAAAGACTCATTCTTTTCCCTAACTTTGCGCCGCAAGAATAACTGCTTCTAAAAATTCACAGACTCAATCAATGCCTGACCTTTTTTCATTTTCCTAAACTCCGGTTTAAAAACCAAACAAATCCGATCTTGAAACGAGGGCGCATTTGCCAATGTCACAACTTGTGAAGTAGCAAAAGCACGCATCACACGCTCTGGCAACAAACCACAGCCGGCACCGGCTACTACCAATTGTGCGATGACCTCAAGACTTGAGGACTCAATTTTTCTTTTGAAGTTGATTTTCTTTAGACTTAATTTTTTCAACAAGTTTTGAGATTGCATAAGACTGGGATCATAAATCAAAACGTCATGATTCTGATTGGATTTTGACTGCCAAAAAGTCACCCTGTCTTTGAGAACTTCTTTAATCACTAAATCTGGATGGGGTGAGGGATTCACCACAAGACCCACATCCATCTGCCCCGAAATGATGGCCTCATTGATGTGCCTTGAGAGTCCATGATGAAGTTGAAATGAAATCAGCGGATGCTGGGATAAAAAATCAGGTAGAAAGTGTGGCAATGTATACTGAGCCACAGCCGTGTGACATCCCAGACGAATCACGCCTGAAATTTCCTGCATCTCGCTTTTAGCTGCGATCACCACATCTTGCCAATTTTGTAAAAGTGTTTGAGCGCTCCCGAGCAGTCTTTGGCCTGCAGCCGTTAAGGTCACACCCTTTTTAGATCTTAGAAATAATGACAGACCCACTTCTTGCTCGATTCTTTTCATGCAATGACTGAGGGCCGGCTGCGAGACCCCTAATCTTTCTGCTGCCTTAGAGACATGCTGAGTGCTTGCGAGCTCAATGAAGTACTTAAGATCTGTTTGATTAATCATTCATATCTATTATCACAAACTACTAATTAATTCATTATATTTATCTTAAAAACATCACTAAAAGTAGCCCTTAAGAAGGAGGTTTCAAATGAAACTTGGTTTATTGATACTCATTTTAAGTCTGGCCCAGCAGGGATTGGCAGTCACTCTGACCGAATTGTCTTGCAAGGGAGAGGATCACACTTTTTTTAGCATCGGCACTGGCCGGGCTGCTGGATTGGGGCAATTGATGCACAATTATAGCTCTGGAAACGTGATTTGCCCCCACAGTTTCTTTGAGGCTCTAAAGATAGCTTCAAAAATCAAGTGCTACGGCTCTTGGCATTGGGATCATACCAGAGGTAGCACAACTCTTGAATCTTTGGCTTGGGTTGAAATCACTCGCTCTGGCAATCAAATCACAGCTGTGACCCAAACCAACCGTGTTTACGGACAAAGAATCAAAAACATGAACTGCACACTTAAAACAATTGAAAGGGAATAGAAAATGAAACGGCGAGAACTCTTAAAAAATGGAATCCTATCCACCACAGCTTTGCTCACTTTGCCCAAAGCTCTTCAAGCTCAAAGTCAAACTTGTTTAAAATCCAAAACACCCGCTCAAGTGGAAGGACCCTTTTATCCCGTAGTGGATCAGCTGGACACGGATGCTGATTTGATCAACCTTAAGGGATCACAAAAATTTGCTAAAGGCCAAATCGTGATGATTCAAGGCGTGGTCACAGATCAAAACTGCCAACCGGTGAAATCAGTGCTTGTGGAAATTTGGCAGGCTTGTCACACCGGCAGGTATGATCATCCCTCAGATCCCAACCCGGCAGCCATTGATCCTGACTTTCAGTATTGGGGCAAAGCTCTGACGAACGATCGGGGCGAATATCGATTTCGCACAATTGTGCCTGGCGCTTATCAAGCAGATCGAGATTGGGTCAGACCTCCCCATGTGCATTTTAAAATTTCAAAATTAGGTTATATGGAGCTGATCACTCAAATGTATTTTGCAGGACATACTTTGAATTCACGGGACAAAATTTTACAAAGGCTTCCTAAGCGTGATCAAGAGAAGTTGATTGTTTACTTTAACAATCGACAAGGCTCTGCTCACCCAACAGGACAGTTTAATATTCAAATCGAAAAAATTTAAATCATTACTTTAAATAAGTTTTGAGTTAGTCTTCTTAAATGAATACAAAAGCAAACACTCACTTGAAGAAATTTGGTTATATCCTTTGGATTTTTGGCTTCACGGGGGCTCACCGTTTTTATTACGGTCGGCCCATCAGTGGAACGATTTATTTTTTTACTCTTGGATTACTAGGGATCGGCTGGCTGATTGATCTCTTTTTAATTCCCAGCATGGACCGAGACTGTGACATCAGATACAAGTCAGGACTTTATGACTACAACCTGGCTTGGGTTCTACTTGTATTTCTTGGTGTCTTTGGAGTTCACAGATTCTATTTTGGCAAATGGATCACAGGCCTCATTTGGTTTTTCACCGGCGGACTATTTCTGATTGGTTACTTGTACGACTTGTGGACTTTGAACGAACAGGTCTCCTCTAAAAATTCTTAAGGATTTCAGACCCTTGGCCGATATATTGATTTTCGTTGCATATTACATGATAATCATGTAATTAATATCGAAACTCGTATAGCTTTGGGGGCTTCCATGAATGCGCTTTTAAAAACTCACTGGATCAGACGCTTAGAAATCATATTTCTAATTCTGGGGTGGACTTCACTGATCATGACAGTCCTTGGATTGGTGATGGCCATGAAATCAGTCATTGCACCTCAAAGTATTTTTGAAATGAATCTGACAAGACATCAAACGTTTGTCTTTCAACTTAAAACCCTACTCATCGGCATCAGTGAAAGTTTTTTTGCATTTTTAATGAGCTCTGCCCTTTCAATGATCCGAATGCAGAAACCCCTCAACAATCAAAAAATTGATCTGTTTCTGAAGATCACATGCATTGGATTTATCGGAGAAGGTCTATTAGGAATCTTCGCTGGCATCCAACTGATGAGTTTCTACAGGTTAGAAGAATACGGTGTTTGGCTTGTTGAACTCATGAGGCTAACTCCAGCCTTGATGTCATGCCTTTACGGCGTCACACTATTCATTCTCTACCATCACTTTTTCAAACTGATCTCCTTTAAATCGGAAGTGATTTAATGGGGATAAAATCAAAACTGGCGGTCGTGCTGGCAGAAAAAGAAATCAGACTGACCGAGCTGGAAGAAAAAACAGGCATTGCACTTAATAATTTATCAATTTTAAAAACAGGTAAAGCCAAAGCCATTCGGTTTTCGACTTTGAGCCGAATTTGCAAAGCTTTAAACTGTCAACCGGGCGATCTATTTGAATACGTTGATAACAACGAGGAGGATGAAGATGATGGGGAATAAAATTTTAATTGGACTGATGGGGCTTTCCTTGAGTGCTTGCGTGTCGACTCAAAAAAATTATGAGTACATGTCAGACTCAAATTACCAATCAAAACCTGGTCTCACTGAGTCCTTGATGAACGATGACGAACAGTACTCTGAAGCTAGCATTCAAGAGGTCCTCAACCGAAAAGTTGTGATGCCCAAGAAAATAACTTTAGCGGTTCTCAAACTGAACGCCTCTGGCTCCAACAGTGATTTTCAAGTTTTAGATCAGGAGATCGCAGATCAATTCTACAAACTCACCAATTGGGGAGTACGCGTGCAATCAATAGTTCCCATCCCGCAAGTGATGCTGAGCTCTCAAGTGAATTTAAAGTCCATTCGACAATCTGCAGTTCGATTGCAGGCAGATGCAGTGGTGATTATCAAACCCATGTCCTACGGTGATTGGAAATTTGATTTTTTAGATAAAAAAGCCAAAGGCATTACAACTTTAGAGGTTCTAGTTCTCGACACCCGAACGGGACTGATCCCCTACACATCATTAGTCTCAGAATCGGCTGAAATACTCAAAACAGATGAAGATTTTGGAACCTCCGAGTTTGTCTCGAGAGCTAAAAAAACCAGCGAAAAAAGAGCCCTGTTAAAAGTGGCTCCACAGGTTGAGAAGTTTTTGACTCAAACTTTATAGGCTAGGGCTTTGGAGTCTCTGGCCCTAATTGCAAAAATGTCGAAGAGGCTTTTTGATTTTCATACTCGGCTTTAATCCAAGGTGCAGTCAGTGTATTTCCACTGACTCGCATTTCATCTAATATCCCGTTCGGTGCACGATCTGTGGCCGCACTAATAGATATCAAATGGGGAATTGCATACCAACCACCTGAGAGGGTTGCTGCAGAGACAAAGGCCCCGTTCTCATAAAGTGAAACTTGCCCCGAAGTTGAGTTGTAGGAAAAGGCGATATGCTTCCAAGCACTGAAGCCCGCCGATGTCGAGACCACATTTGCCGAAGCCCGCCTGAGATTGAGGCTATCGGTACCTGTATGACGAATTCCGTTATTGTAATCAGCACTGCCAAACACAGAACCGAAATTGCCCCCACCTTGTCCTCGAGGATAATACCAAAATGACAAAGTTCGAATTGATGCGCCCGTTATCGTCGTTGTAAAATTAAGGCGACCCGTTCCACTAAAATCAAGACCACTTCCCAATTGACCAGTGACAACAGTGGCTCCAGTCGAAGAGGCAATATTATTTGTTGAAGCACGGTCCAAGGGACTTGCGACGTCCATATGATACACATGGGAATATTGAGACCAGGTCGTTGTCACATTAGACTCTCCACCACTCGCTCGTCCGTAATAAACATAAAATTCTGTATTGAGACTTCCCGACACTGAAGGAATCTTTGCATGCAGCTCAATTCTTGAAGTTCCCGTATTAATGCTGACAAGCTCGCGATCTAATTTCGTTGTACCATCGCTGGCAGTGACCACGATATCGGCACCGTCTGATCTGACATTTGTCCAAAAACCAGCTGGAACTCCTGTCTCACGAACAACCACGACAAAATTGGTGAGATTTGAATCCACGAAAAGTTGATCAATTGTGACCTTGAATCTGAAATTCCAATTCGCATCATACCAAGCGGCATTGTTACAACTGGCGAGAACTACACCGGTGGGAAAGTTAGTACGGAAAGCCAGCCACTCAGCAGCTGTCCCCGTGGGTACCATCAAATCACGGCCCGTTGAATTTGTCACACTCTGACATACGGTATGAGCCGTAATCTCCTGACTGGAACCATTATTAATTCGATAAATTTGCGCATGCAAAAGTTGAGAGAATAAAAAGCAGGTGAAAAAGAACTTCATCACCTGAAATTTTAGATCACAATGTTCAATTCGAAAAGGGCTAATACGTGATATAAATGTAAATCCAGCTAACAAATGCTCCAACTGCAACTCCTGCGAATAGATCGCTGGGGTAATGAACTCGCAGCACATACCTTGAGACAATCACCAAACTGCTCCAAATGAGTGCCACCCACCAAAGGGGATGCCCCTCAAACACGAGAGTCGCTGCAAACGCAAAACTTGTCCCTGCATGGGAAGATGGCATTGAATCATCTTTGGGTGATAGGACTAAAGGCATTCGATCAGGAAATTTCTGCCAGGGTCTTTGACGCTTAAAAATTTTCTTTAAAATTTGGCAAACAATCCAAGCAAATAGAACAGGTCTCATGGACTGATAAAACAACTCTTGAGCTGGCAAGACTTCAATCTTTGAAAGTTGAAAAAACTTAAGAAGCATGATGACAAGAAACCAAGAAAAAAATGTGCCAGAGAGAGTGACGGCTTTCCAAAATAAAATCACATATGAATTCGAGAGCAAAAAAATCCCTTTCGCTTAATGCCTTTTTTAAGCTAACCTCGAGAGATGGAAATCACAAGTGTTCTTCAAAATCCGATCATTCATAAGATTCTCGTTTGGTCTCTTTTAGGACTCAGTGTGGGTTTGGCTGCAAAAATTTTATTGCCAGGTCAAGAAAACATGGGATGGATTAAAACCATTTGTATTGGTTTACTGGGATCTTTTTTAGGAAATTATTTCGCGCCTCAAATCTTCGGCTGGCCCCACTACAACGCTTTTTCATGGCAAGGAATTGCCATTGGAATATCGAGCGCTCTGATTTTAGTATTGATCAATCGAATTGTAACTCGAAGCTAATTTACAAAACTGACGCTCTTAAAAATTTCTCGTCCGTCACTTCATGATCCCACAAAGAAAGCACAAAGCCTCCCCCGCCCGATCCAGTCGGCTTCATGGCTTTAGCCCCTGACGCTTTTAATTCTTGCATGTGATATTTTAAAGCTGGGGTGATCAATCCCCACTGCGAAAAACAATCGGATCCCAAATCAAGAGCTGTTTTTAAAACATCAAAAGATTGTTCGGAGTTTTCGATCAGCGCTGATTTACACAAAAGAGTCGCTCTTTTCATTTGTTCATCAATTTTTAAAAACTGCTGAGAGTCTTTTGATTCTAACGATTTGACTTTGTTCACACACTCTTTGGTGATTCCCTTTTCTCCGCAATGACTCAAATACCAATGAGGCTGAAATTTTGCCTGAAATGGAACTGGTTTTTCATTTTTCTTAAATACCAAACCTTGCTCTTGCATCACAACTGCCACATCCACACCGCTGCTTTCCCCATGAAAAACATCTTCAAGTTGCTTAGCAAAAGAAAAAGCCGAATCTGATGAAACAAGTCCCAGAGTTTGAAACCACCGGGTCAAGGCCACACACAATGTGGCAGAAGCACCTAGACCTGAGCCGATCAAAATATGCGCACGCATCTCGAGGGTCCCAGAGAATTGACTGGGACTTGTGTGACTCAATGAGCAGGCCTTTTCAAAAACACTCCAGAACAAAAGTTTAAACTCTTCCGGATAACCTTTTGGAATCACAACTTCTAAAGATCCGGCGGCCGTGGGATTCAGCTTCCAATCCAACCACTGCGATTTCAGTGGAAAAACCAGGGCTTCTCCCCCGCGTAGGACTGTGTGCTCGCCGGATAAAATCCATTTGCCATAAGTTCTCGTTTCAAAAATCATTTGTGATCCCAGGAAGTGATGACCTGATAATTTTTAAATTCAGTCATATATTTTTTAGCCCACACAAGATCCTCATGATTAAAAAGCAAATGAATATTGGGACCTGCGTCCAAAGTCACCCAAGGTCCGTGGTTCTGTTTTTTCCACATTCCCTCAATCCAAGTTAGCATCTCTCGTGATTCTTTAGTCAGATAACTAAACTGTGGTTTTGATGTGTGAAAAAGCTCATGCATGTCCCAAAACTCATCCCAAATAATTTCAAAACTTTGTTTCCAGTTTTCAGATTCAATTGCGCTTAAAAGATCCTTTAACTTCAATTGAGCCCGATTCACACGGCCCTCAAATCGAGGACTGGTCAGAACAAGCTTATGAGCCTCGCTGGATGAAACGGTCTTCTTTTTATTCTCTAAAACAACAACCGCAGAGTGAAGTCTTTGATTGAGTTTGACTGGCTCTGCTCCCTCTTCTTTCCAAAGGGCCCAAGGCGAATAAAAAGACCGGCACGAGGATCCCGAACCTTGACGTGAGAGTTTTGAGAGCTCACTCAGATCTTCGCCCCAACTTTGAGGGTTTATTTTTTGAAATAATTCAGCCGATGTCAAAGTCAGAGCAGCAAAACTGGAAGCAGAGCTGGCCAGTCCACAATCAGAAGGAAAATTATTTCCTGATTTAATTTTGAAGGACTGATGGGTCAGCTGCCATTTCTCTTTTAAAAATTGAAAATGTTTAAGAAATTTATGAAGTCCCTTTTCACTTAATTGAATGGGTGTGTGGCCTGAGATATCCAAAGCTTCCCAAACATCAGCTCCTATGATCTCGCCCGATTTTGATCTGTTCAAAGTATTGGGATCTTTTGTGACCAGTTCCAGTTCAACGAAAGTTTTAAGATGATCTAAAGTGTAAGAGATGGAAGCATTGGTTGGCTTATTGCCTGTCCCTTCGACTTTTCCCATGTACTTAATAAGAGCGATATTAGAAGGTCCTGAACTTTTAATTTTCACAGGTTCTCCCAAGCCATCCCGTTGTTTGCCACATCCGAATCATGGATGAAGAAAGATTTATCCTTAAATAGAGTCTCAAGGGAAACCCGAGCATCAGAATGAAATAAAATCCAAATGGCATCCGAGCCCATGGCCCCACAACCTTTTGCAAAAATCACATTCTTATCTTTTTTAATTTCAGATATCAATTCAGTTGTCAGATTGGTTTCCAATCGAGATTTTTTTAATAGTTCACGCCAATCATTCAACTTTGTTACGAATTCTCTTTCATTCCGGTTCGCAAAGCTCAAATTAATTTCAGAATTGATATTTTCAACCTCTGACCAATTCAGGTCACGCAAGTCAGATTTCAAATGCTCATGGGTTTTCAGTTTGTTTCCAGTCAAAGCCAAGCACCAACTTAAATTTTGAAAGCCCCAAGCCTGACGCTCAATCTTTAGTGAACTCATTTGAGTGGTCACATACCCACCTTCAAGTTGTGTGATCAAATCCACTCCGCTGGGGACATTCGTATTGTTTGCTAAAAGCTTTCGGTAAGCCTGCCAGACAGTCAGAGTTTCAACCTTCTCACCGTGCTTAAGTGCATAGCCCAGGATGAATTCAGCTGTGCTAAGCCCCATGCCGCCCCAACCTTGATAGGGGTCTGTTAGCACACCTTGAACTTCTTGGGGATTTAAGAGACCTGCAGGGCTTTCGGGGTGAAAATTGAATCCTTTGTTTGAGTCGGAATGGAACTGAAATTCAGGTTTTACAGCCACACTGATTGTGGGCATCCCACGCAAAGCTGCGTATTCTCCGCTGAGAAAAAACTTTCCTGGGATTTTGATTCTATACTGCTTCTTCAAAACTTAGGACCTGGTCGATGCGCGGAGTTCTTTGAGAGCTTCGATGGCATTGGATAAAGAGATTCTCTTTGTCAGTTGTAAAACTTCTTCAAGTCGTTTTTGTAAAAGTGGAATCTCTTCTTCTTTTGCACCGGCACCTAAAGATAAATTCTTGATGTGCAATTTCATATGACCTTCGATGATCCCCACTGTGGTCAAAGCTTTTAAAGCTCCAAGGTTTTGAGTCAAACCCACAGCCGCACAAATTCTTGATAATTGCTGCGCACTTTGGATACCCATCATCTTCATCGCAATTTTTGCTGTCGGATGAAGTGTGGTCACGCCACCCACAGTTCCTACGATTAGTGGTGCTTCAAAAATTCCATGCAACGAGTTTTCATTCACTTTGCGCCATTTTGTAATGGATCGGTACTGACCAGACTTAGCTGCATAGGCATGAATTCCAGATTCAACTGCCCGCCAGTCGTTGCCAGTGGCAATTAAAATCGGATCAATTCCATTCAACACACCTTTGTTATTGGTAGCTGCTCTGTAGGGATCCAGCTCTGCAAACAAACTGGCCTCTTGGATTTTTTCAGCCAAAACGGGATCAATATTTTTAATTAAAATTTCGGCACGAGTGATTTTTGTGTCGACGAGATTTGAAAGAATGCACATCGTGACTTTTTCACCGGTCAGGTGTTGCAAATGATCTTTTAAAAACTCGCAAACTTGGTTCACGATATTTGCACCCATGGCATCTACGGGATTCAGCATCACATGAACGACCGCCATAAATGGCGAAAGTCCTGGCGTTAAAGTTTGATCTTCACGGTCAATAAATCGGACTGTGATATCTTGTACGCCACCACCACGAGCAACCAAACCATGGGCCACTTCTTTATTTGCAATTTCAATCAGATAGCTTTTTTGATTCAAAATATCGGCTTTAAACTGTTCAGGATTTTTAATTCGAGCAAACTGAATTTGACCGATAATGTTTTGACCCATCACTTCTGTCGTCAGACTTCCTGATTCCTTCACCCATTTCGCGGTTTTACTGGCAGCTGCCACAATGGAAGTTTCTTCCACTGCCATGGGAATAAAATAATCATCACCATCGATATTAAAATTTGTCGCAATTCCCATGGGAAGCTGAAAATAACCCACGACGTTTTCAACGAATTTTTCACCCAGAGTGAGGTCTTCCAAGCCACCGGACTTTAAGTATTGAGCTTCTTCCGGCGTCAAAACTCCGGACTGAATCAAAGCTGCCATTCTCTGACCGAGGTTGAGCTTAGAGAATCCTTTAAAAAATTCAGAGAAATTTTTCTTCATCGGTTTTAGTATCTCATGACCCATATCCATCATGCGAGAACTCCGTGATCGGGTTGTTTCATGACAAACTCGTGCTTTGTGATTCGCCCCATAAGTTCAGAAGGGGTTTTAGAGCCCGTACAAAAAAGAGACGTTTTTAATTCGAGTTGAAATTGATTATAAACCTGCTCCAGAGCCTCTGGGGACTGGACAGCTGCCTCGAGCCAGGGCTTTGCGGCACCGACAAGGCTGGCTCCTAGGGCTAGCGCTTTAGCTGCGTCCACACCTGATCTGACCCCACCAGAAACCCATTTTTGAATCCTCAGTGCCTCCGACTTTTCGAGCTGATCCAAAGAAAAGTAGCCCCAATCCATAAAGCTTTCAGAGGCCTTCTCGTAAACAGGATCCTGAGATCTAAGGCCCTCAATGCGCCCCCAATGGGTCCCACTTTTACCGGCAATATCAACCACGGCCACACCGATATCATTTAATTTTTGAATTGTGGAAAGACTCATCCCGCAGCCCACTTCTTTAACAACAATGGGGACAGGACTTTTACTGACCAGGTTTTCGAGGGACTTCAGTCCCCCTTTGAATTGAGGTGTTCCTTCCGCTTGCAAAGCTTCTTGCAAAGGATTGGTGTGAACAATCAATGCTTTTGCCTCGAGCGAATCAATCAGTTTAAAAATTTCACGAGAAGTGTGAGTGATAATTTGAGTGATTCCGATGTTTCCCATCAGAAGAGCTTTGGGAAATTTGGCGCGGATCTTTTTCCATTCCAGACCCGCATCGGCATCTGTGAGTTCTCGACGTTGAGAACCGACGCCCATCAGAATTTGTTTATTGTGAGAAAGTTCTGCCAAATGCTCGTTGATGATTTGGCCATCTGTGTGCCCTGCCGTCATGGAGCTAATAAAAATCGGAGAGCTTAGGTTTAAATTAAAAAAAGAGGTGGTTAAATCCACCTCTTCTAAATCCATTTCTGGAAACGCTTCATGATTGAGATTGTATTTGTCCCAGCCAGATCGGTTTGATCCTTGAGATCTTTGGTCGAGTGAGAGCCTGATGTGTTCTTGCTTACGAAGCTCGAACTGAGTGTTGGAATCCATCGAAGCTCCACTCCTTAAATATTTAAAACTTACTGCTTCATCGCGTGCTGACAGAGATTTTCAAACGTCTTCATGTCATGAACTGCCATTTCAGCTAAATTCTTACGGTCAACTTCAACACCCGCTTTGATCAGTCCACCGATCAAACGAGAGTAAGTTGTTCCGAACATTCTTGCTGCTGCATTGATTCGCTGATTCCAAAGAGCACGGAACTGACGCTTACGAACCTTACGGGCTTTGTAAGCATAGACCATTGCGCGATCGTCCATCTCGACGGCGTGAGTGTACGCACGAGAATTTGCCGAGTAACGACCTTTGGCACGTTTGAGAACTTTTTTGTGTCTTGCACGATTTGTTTTACCGGATTTTACGCGAGCCATATTCTTTCATCCCCTTCTTAAAATACCAATGTTCGGCTGGTTTGGTACATATTGGCATCATCAACGTATGATCCTTTGCCAAGCTGACGTTTTGTTTTTGAGCTCATGTGTGAGTTCAAGTGGCGCATGCCAACCGATTTCTTTTTTACTTTTCCGCTGGGGAGAAGCTTCATGCGCTTCTTTGCGCCTGAATGTGTCTTCTGTTTCATATAACCTATTTCTACCGATCAAGGCGCAAACCCTTACCATAAGGGATGACTTGAATGCCTATCAGCTAAGTTGAGGTGAAATAGTTAGCAATAAAAAGGACTTATGTAAACTCCAAAGGCTTAAAAGATACTTTTAAGCCTTCGAGAATCGGAATCTCTCAATTATTGAGCTCTGTAAACGTGGGTGTAGTACCTGTCGTTTTCAGGATTTGCGTCCTTCACGGGCTCATTTTGAATGATCAAAAGGGCATTGTAAGATCGATTTGTCTCGATCCGCTTCTCTCTTGATGTGCCTTCCGCATAAATCACAGTTTCACTGCGCTTATAAGTCAGCTGGCCACGTGCATCAAGAACCGGGTTACCCAGAATGTCGATCACAGGAATTGTAGAGTTTTCAGTGGCCAAGATCGCCTCGTATAATGATTCCGCTGTTTCAGGGTCCATTCGAGTGCAACCCCCAGAATGTGGAGTTCCTAAGTAAGGAATTTTCACAGCCAAAGCAGCGTGAAGTGCTAAACCGCGACCCATATTGTAGAACATGGCATTGGGCATATCAGCATCATAGGACTTGGACTTATACTCTTTTCTGAGCTCCTGGAAGTTGAAGTAACCGGGCTCAGTGTAGGTGTGATAAGATTCCACCGGCTGTTCGCAATGGGCTTTTCGGCCACGAAGCTGGAAAGATCCCCGACCTGTCGAAATTTTCGCCTTTCTAACAAGTTGGCCATTTCTGTAGATTCGTAATGTTTGCACATCCGGCAGGTTTGACTTTTTTGGTACCATTTCGCCGCGTGCGTTTCTCTCGCGGATGATTTCTCCAAAGTTACTCACCTTTTTAGCTTCTTTTGCAAATTGATTCACAAAGTAGGCGGCGTTGGATGCGGACTGCTCACTTGTTAAAGTGTCATTAACTGAATTGTAAGAGTTGGTTTTTGTCACGTCGATGATTCCAAACTCTTTGAGTGAATTTGTAATCAAAGGCATCGTCGCCGGAAGTTCCGTATGATGCAGGTAGGGACTTTGATTGTTAATCACAATCACATACTCGTAAGCTCGGATCCAAGGCTTTGTTCTTAAATCAGACTCTTTAAATGAAACCACTTTCCGGTTCAGACCCTTAGGAAGTGGAGTTGAAAGTCTTTCGTGCATCATAATGGCAGAATCAACAGGATCTTTCGCATTCCATTCACAGCCTGAATTAAAAGCATCAGCTAAAAAGCCAAAGATCGCATGTGATGGTGAAGTTAGCATTGTCACTAAACCAAAGGCAGCAACTGGTAGAAATTTAAGTTTCGTCATAAGACATGTCTCCTGTAGATGATGCACCTTAAAGAATAAATGGGGACCTCACACCTGACATGATTTTGGACAGTAAAAAAGTGAATACAAATTGGATGAGCCGGGAAAAACTTGCACGAAATTGGGTTAAGTGTCTCGAAGTTAGACACTCACCTGATTCAAAGTGGGATTAGTTCCAATTCGGGACGGTACAGTTCTGGCAATGCACAGACTTTATGAAAACTTTAAAACAACTGACTCTCTTATTGGTTTCAATTTTCACGATTCAAGGAATGGCTCAGAACTTCAGTATTCCTGAAGGTTACCCAGCCATGAAAATGCTATCTCCCTATGATGTATTTTCAGGAAAACTTCAGTTCTCTGAGATTCCAGAGCTTGCGGGATTCAATGCCTCAAACGATCCTGAAATGCGCGGAATCATGTACACGATGGCTAAAAAAGGAATTGCGATTGGTGTGGGTGATAACCCCAACAGAGATTCCTATTTTGATCTCAGCAGCGAAGTTGTTGATATCATTTTAAAAGAACCACCAGCTGCCTTCGGTGTTCCCACACCGGACCGTAAAACAGAAGTGGGCAGACTTCACTTTTTGACCCACGACCCTGTTCATTTCATTCCCGACATTCCAGGTTTGCGAATGAAGCACATGGAAAACATCAAGGAAACGGAAAAACGAATTTGGAAAATTCTATTGGTGAAAGAAGCCCTCGCTTCGGCTTGGTCCACTCAGTATTACGTTCAAAAATATTGGAACTGGAGAAATCAAGTTCGCAATGAATTTCCTCAAGAGCAGTTTGAAAAGGCGAACAACGGTTTGGCCTCGATCGGTGATTTTACAAAAGCGGAATACATGGATCTTGTTCTTGCCGCAGTCACTGGTCAGGTGAGCGAGTACTACCGCACTGTGAAAAAATCATTGAACTTTGAAGCTTATTTGCGAGCTCGCGATGCGGGTGTGCCGATGGTTCTTCCTCGCTTAGACGAAAAAATGTCTCCCCGCTTAGAAAAACTTGTGATCAAGCACGGTCTTGCCCCGTTGATGACTGTGGTCAATTATATTTTTCCTAAGACCGGCCACTTGGCTTTTAGTAAGTACGCAAAGATGCAAGCCGCCTTCTACGTACAACCTTGGTATATCAAGTGGAACAATGATTTCCTCGTTGGTGAAGACATCGACACTTTGGAAAAAAATCTTGAAAAAGCCATGCAAGAATTTCGTGATGATGTCTTCTTAAGAAACGTAGAAGCACCACCCAAAGGACTTTTCGAAGTCATGAATCTACGAAATCATGTTGTTCACATCGGCAGAAAACTGATTGAAATTCAAGTTTTGGGGGAACAAAACCCCGGTATTCACTCAGAAGCCCAAAAGGAAAGACTCCATCTTTTTATCAGCGCCTCTCAACATTTAAACAATCGACTCCTTAAATTTAAAGACGCTAAATCTGATATTCACGCTGATGTCGTAAATGCTTCAGTCCGAAGCTATGAAAAATTAGTCAGAGATCTACAAAGCCAAATTCCTGTTGATAAATTCATTCCACGACACCTCAAACTGGGTATGGCTGATTACGATCACTTCTGGAAAGACATTCACGCTGTGGTACTTCAACGTCCCGAGATGATGACAAAATTTATGTCAGCAAAAGGTGTTTGGAGACGAGCCCTTGTTCAACGATTCACAGGAGTTATCCCCGAGGGAAGACCTGCTGGCATGGAAAGAATTAAAGACATGGAAGAGGCCATCGCAACTCGCTACAATCAAAATCGAAGAGGCAGCGACGTTGTGACCACTTTGTCTGAATTGAAAAATCCAGTTCAACGATTAGAGGAATACGCCCGCCTCGCGATTCATCAAGTTGAAAATGTTTACTTGACTCAAGTTCAAGAGAATTTAGATATCGACTTTGACACTCGAAAAAAATTAGCTTTGGATGCCTTGGAATTTATCCAAAGCTTACAAACGAAATTGGCATCTATTAAAGTGGGATCCACTTTGCCTGGCCAGTACTTAACAGAAGAAAAACTGTTTGTTCGGTCTGTCGAGCTCAAGTTGATCTCTTATGCTCACATCATTGAGCTCCTGGAAAACAATCGTGGTCAAAAACGAGTGCTGCATGCTTTCGCTCAAAGTCGACAATCAGAGGCATTAGCCTTGAGTTCTTCGCAATTCAAAAATGGCCTTGCGAACCAAACAAAGGAATACTGCAGCTTGATCGCTCGAGCATGTCTTAAAAAAGATGGCAAAGTGATTTTAATGGGAAAAGCAGATTATGAAGGCATCGAGGTTTTAGCTAAGCAAGTTTTAGAAGGCGAAACTTTGGAAGTGAAACTTGTGGACATGATCGATGTTAGAAAAACTGAAAACAAAACATACGAGAGATCCACTGTTAAGCAATATCTGCCAGTGCGAAAAGCCATGGAAATCATGGATTGTCGTGCAAGCGTTTCAATCCAAAAGTAAGGGCGGAAACAGTGAAACAGATTTTCTTGATGACCCTTTGTTTTGTGATGCTAACGAGGCTGTCGATGGCTCAACCTTTTCCTGACGCGCTCGATGCGCATCAGAAAAGAATGCAAATCAATGTTGAGCACAACTTCTTCGGAGCCATTGATTCTTCAACGTTGAGCCAGGAACTCAAAGAAGAGATCAAAAGAGTTTCCAAAGACTTCGTCGGAGTCTCAAGAGCCAAGTCTGAAATCCTGAAAGCCGACTATCAGTCGGTTTTCATCAAATTCGAAAAAAACGAAGCGGCTAAAAGCAGACTCAACTATTTAGAAACGGGTCTGAAATGGGCCACTGAAATCGTCCTCAAAAGCATGGCCCTCATTTCATCACAGATTCAATCGAAAGCTGATTTGAGTGTCATCCGAAGTGAGATCAAAAGAATCATCAAAACCACAGCGCAAGTTCAGGCCACTGACGAGAACAAAAATCATGTCAAGCCAGCCCCAATTGCCAGAATCGACATCATTCCGATGAAGTCAAAAGGTTCGACTCGGACTCTTTGTGGCGCTTTCATGAAGCTATGTTTTCAAGAATCAGTCACCGATTTACTTGAAGGCTTGCCTGAACACCAATTTATGAAAAGTGCACCCCAAGAACCTATTTATTGGACACGCACAGCGAATCCAGATCAGTTGCAACCCGGACTTCCGCAAATCCCAAAGGATGCGGCTTTTATTTTAACGATGAATCATGATCATCAGATCTTAGATCTCAAATATGTCAGAAAAATTGCCCGGGCACTTGGAATCGATCGAACAGCTCTTTTGACCACTCGCGTGGTTTGGGCCCTTGGCAAACAAGATCAGGACACTCTTTTTATTCAAGATAAAGATCTCTCCCAAAAAGTCACAGATGTTCTTGCAGACTCCGCACACAAAAACCCGTCGGTTGCGATCTATCCCGAGGGAAATCTGCCCTTTCCGCTCACACAGTTCCCGATGATCTCGAAATTTGGAGCCTATATTATGGCACGCAAAGCGGCCATTCAGTTGGCCTCCAAACGTCCTGTTTATTTAATCGATATTCAAAGCAATCTGTTAAAATTTTCGACCTCTTCGGCTGATATCCCCATGGAGTTTATCATCTCGCAACCAGAGCTTGTCCCCACGGAAGCCCTTGGCAAAAGGGATGCTTGGTCAGAAAGAAAAAGACTGGAATTTGAAGCTCGAGCCAATAGACCCGAAACTCGCAGTTTGATGGTGGACTTAAAATCTGGCAGGATAATCCCAGGCACGAATATTCGTGCTGCAATAGAAATAAAAGAGGGGTCAAAATCTTGTCAAACAGCGGTTGGTTTATAGTTCCCTATTCCTTGTTTTGTATCACACTCATAATCAGTTGTTTTTTAAATTGGTCGAAGCCTCGATCCGCCTTGACTTGGATGCTCAGCCTCGTCGCCTCTGTTTATTACGCTCCCCTATGGCTTTTGAGTTTCATCTTTTTGGCCACTCATTTCTTTCTTTCATCGACCTCTTTGCTATTAGGATTGAGCTTTGGCTTATTTCTGAGTCTGACACTTGTCTTCTTTTTTAAAATCAAAAATAGTCCCCTGGCTTTGAGTGAAGTGAGTTGGATTCGACTCTTTTTCCCTGGGTTTCTATCCCCCAGACCTCATCATCAGTACGAATTTGCAGTTCAAAATGGACGACTCAAAGTCGACCACTTCATGCCTCAAGACTCTCGAAGTAAAACAGCTGTCTTCTTTTTGTTCGGTGGTGGATTTATGAATAATGATCAATCTCAGCTCCGATTGTTTAATAAAAGACTGGCAGGCCTTGGGTTTCATGTTTTTTCACTCAACTACCGACAACTGCCTGAGTTCAGCTGGCCCACTCCTTTGGATGATATTTTAAAATTGATCGAAGAAACTTTAAAAGAAGTTTCCATCGACACCTATTATGTTGGCGGAAGGTCTGCCGGAGGCTGCCTGACTATGATGGCAAGTAGCAACATTCAGGATCCAAGGCACAAAGGAAGTTTTGCGATTTATCCTGTTACAGACCTGATCGCTTGGGGAAGTGAAAAGTACGCAAACCTGACTCTGAATTCTCGCTGGCGCGTGGATTTACTTTGTCAGAAGAATGATGTTTTGGCAGAAAAAATTTCTCCAGTAAATCTGGTCTACTCAGTGAACAAAAAATTTCTGATCTTCTCAGGTGATTTTGACCCATTGGTTGATGTGTCAGAGAGTGAAAAACTTCATGAGGCGCTCAAGAAGCAGGGCTGTTCTTCAGAATTTCATGTTTTTAAAAATGAAAGCCATGGATGTGATGCCAATTTCGATAGTTTTGTGGGGCAAAAGATTGAAAAACTACTGGTTCAATTTTTCAGAAGTTAATTGGTAGGCTTTTTGAACCGCTTCTTCAGCCAAATGCATTTTAGATAATCCCATTGGCACTAAATCAGAAATTTGAATGACAAGATTCTTAGGCTTTTGCTTCAAATGTCTGTTGATTTGATTCTTAATTAAATTGGATCCTGGCCCAGAGGGTTCTAAATTGTGGATCAAAACTCTTTGTTCCTGGTCAACTCCACCAAGGCCCATCCAATCTGCAACTCCACCATCGATAAAGCTCATTCCAGCATGTTTCACAGGATGAAACAAAAATGGAAAACAGCAAGAGGCTTGAACCGCACTAATCAGATCGCCCTCTTGTAGAGCTTTTCCTTTGAAGTTTTTTAGACTAAAGGCACTCACTGACAATGGAATTTTAAGATCAGAAAAGGACTGAGGCAAATACCGAGAGAGATGATCTCGAAATTTTTTACCTTCAAGAAGGCCAAATCCAAGTTTCACGTCCCAAACATCTTCGCGCTTAATTTCTTTTAGGATTTTTTCAATTTCATGGGGCGTATGCCCCGCACACAAGAGACTTCCGATCAAAGCCCCTGCACTTGTGCCCACTATTTTTTGAGGCTTATATCCACGCTCCCAGAGGGCTTTGACAAACCCACAATGGGAATAAAATCCGAAGTATCCAGCAGAAAGAGCTAAAGTAAATGATTCTTCATTGATCCATTTTTCAAGCTTCATCTGATACTATTCGTCTTCGTCTTCTTTTTCAGCTTTCAGTTCACCAGGAGCGGCCGCTTGCGCCTTCTTCACTGCATCCGGGTTCGCCTTCAAAAAGTCTTTAATTTTAACAGCGTCAGGCGCAATCAGAGTAAACATTTGTTTACCTTCCATCTTGGGCTGACTTTCGATCATAGAAATGTCACTGACAAATTCCATGGCTTTTCTCATCAATTTGATACCAAATTCTTGGTGAGCCATTTCTCGGCCCAAGAAACGCATATTGATTTTCACTTTATCGCCCTCAAGCAAAAATCTGCGTGCATGACGCATTTTTGTTTCGAAATCATGCTGATCCGTTCGAGGACGCATTTGGATTTCTTTAATCGTCACGATCACTTGTTTTTTACGAGTGGCCGCTTCTTGTTTTTTCTTTTCATACTTGTACTTACCATAGTCCATGATTTTACAAGTGGGAGGAGTTGCATTGGGAACGATCTCGATCAGATCCAAACCTTTATCTTCAGCCATTCGAAGAGCTTCAGGAACTCCCATCACACCAATCATTTGGCCGTTATCATCAATGACCCGAATTTGTGGGGCACGAATGTCTCGGTTCACACGAAGGCCGTCTCCGCCTCGTTTTTTATCACGGAACTGTCCAGGACCACCGGGTCCACCCGAGTTGCTTTTTAAATCTTTAGTAAATGGAGCAGCGATATCATACCTCCTTCAAAGGTCTTTATAAGCTTAAACTTGTTCTTGTTTTGTTTTCAGTTGTTATATGTTGCAAGAATTGATTCAAATCTATCCCATTAACCATTTTCCCGTCTCGCAGGCGCACAGAAACTTTTTTATTTTCAGCTTCTTGGTCGCCAACAATTAACATGTAAGGGATTTTTTGCATTTGAGCTTCACGAATTTTGTAGTTTAACTTTTCATTCTTACGATCGAACTCAACCCGAATGTTGTTTTCAAACAACGTCTTTTGAACTTCTTCACAATAAGAATTCACTCGGTCAGTGACGTTTAAAATCATCACTTGAATAGGCGATAACCAAACTGGCAAATGCCCAGCCGTGTGCTCAAGGTAAACACCAATGAAACGTTCGAGAGATCCAAGGACGGCTCGGTGGATCATGACAGGTCGATGTTCAGAGTTATCTTCACCCACAAACTTTAAACTGAAAGCCTCTGGCAAATTATAATCCAATTGAAGCGTTCCCAGCTGCCACTGTCTTCCGATGGCATCTTTGAATTGGAAATCCAGCTTAGGTCCATAAAAGGCCCCGTCACCTGGATTGATGTGGAATTTTAAGCCCAAAGCCGTCAGAGCATTTTCTAAAGCTTTTTCTGATTTGTCCCAAACATCATCAGAACCGATGCGAGCCGCAGGTCTTGTGCTAAGACCAATCGTGTAGTCAGTCATTCCTAAAATTCCATACACTTCATTAAACAGATTCATGAAGCTTTGAATTTCAGTTTGCATCTGATCCAGAGTACAAAACACATGGGCATCATCTTGGCAAAAAGTGCGAACTCGAGTGAGTCCCGACATGGCTCCTGATTTTTCATAGCGATGAAGTCGACCAAAGTCAGCCATACGAATGGGAAGATCTTTGTAAGAATGATGAGTGGATCCAAAGAGTAAACAATGAGACGGACAGTTCATGGGCTTAACGCCAAATTCGCGCTCGTCAGCCTTCATGAAGTACATATCATCTTTATAATTTTGGTAGTGCCCTGAAGTCTTAAACAAAGACACATCAAAAATTTGCGGCGTAATCACTTCTTGATACGAGTACTTCTTGTACATATCTCGCATCAGTCTTTGAAGTTCATTATAAACAATTGTGCCTTTAGAGGTGAAAAAAGGAGATCCTGGTGCCCACTCATGAAACATGATTAAGCCTAGTTCTTTACCTAATTTTCTGTGATCCCGTTTTTTAGCTTCTTCTAAGTTTGCAAGATGCAGATCCAGTTGCTTTTTATCTTGAAAGGCCGTGGCATAAAGTCTTTGCAGCATGGGGTTTTTCTCGTCCCCGCGCCAGTAAGCCCCTGCCACACTGAGAAGTTTGATGGCTTTGACTTGTCCTGTGCTTTGCACGTGAGGGCCACGGCAGAGGTCAAACCAATCCCCTTGATCATAAATGCCGACAACGGTTTCACCTTTGGCTTTCAAGTCTTGAATGATCTCGACTTTGAATCGCTCATTCATTTTCGTGAAAGTTTGAATGGCCTCATCGATGGGAATGTTTTTTCGAACTAAGGCATAGTTAGCATCGATGATCTTCTGCATTTCCTTTTCAATTTTTTCAAAATGATCTTCTGTAAAATGAAAGGGAGAATCGAAATCGTAATAGAATCCATTTTCAACAACCGGTCCAATGGTCACTTTGACCTCTGGCCAGATTCTTTGAACCGCTTGAGCCATAATGTGAGCAGCACTGTGCCTGATCACCTCGTTGGCCTCAGGGCTTCGAGTTGTCACAAGCTCAATCTTTGTCCCATCAGCCAGTGGCAACCTGAAATCCACCACTTCACTGGAACCGTTGAGCTTTACACCCAAGGTTTCTTTGGCAAGCCTTGGTCCAATGCTATTTGCCACGTCAAGTGCTGTGGGTTGGTGATCGAATATTTTCTCGGATGAGTCAGGAAGGATGATTTTAAATTGCGGCATTTGGATTATAAGGCAAGGGTCAAAATGGTTTTGAGATTCTGATGCATGAAGACATTGTAGGCTCGAAGCGAGCCCCAGGTCAATTGCAAAAGGTTTATGCTAAGCTTATACCCCTCAACCACGAACTAGTAAGTCACGTGATGCTGGATGGCTTCGTGAAGTCTTGGGTCCTTCAGTGGTACGATGCTGTTTTTCTGTAAGAAAGATGAAACAGAAAACAAAAACAACCCAGCAAAACCCGCAAAAGCTCCCACTTCAATCAGTCCGAAAGTCACGTGTCCGTGGAAGAAATTAGGATAAACCATCCAGTAAATATCCACGTACTGCATGATCAAGATCAAACTTGCGACCAAAATGACGTGATTTTCGTTCCGCTTAAGACCTCTGGGTAGAAGCGCAATAAAGGGCACGATAAATCTGAAAATGATGAGTGCCACAGAGATCATAATCCAGCCTGAATTCTGAGAGCGCATCAGGTAGTATTCTGTTTCTTCTGGGATATTTGCGTACCAAATCAACATGAACTGGGAAAATGCGATATAGGCCCAAAAAACTGTGAAGCCCTTCAGGAATTTCACAACGTCATGCAGATGCTCGACTGTGATGTAACCTTTCACAAATCCAGATCTTTGAACGAAAATAATCATCAAAGCCAAAAATGCCAAAGAAGACTGAAACAATCCAGAGAATGTATAGATCCCGAAAATGGTTGAGTACCAAGTGGGAAGCAAGCTCATCAGCAAATCCATACTGAACAGTGTGAACGAAATCGAGAAGAACAAGAGAAACCCAATGGAGACTCCCACATTTTTATGAGTCAGGTTCTCGTCACCGGTTTGATCTTGTTTCAACGAGTTTCCAACAATGAAATAGCGAAAAACTAACCAGCCACCGCAAAATAGAGCCAATCGAATAGCAAAGAAGCCAACATTTAAATATCCTGTTTTGGCAGCAACAAGCGGAGTCGATGCGACCACTTGAGGATCTGCCCAAGGAAATAAATACTTCATTCCGACTAATAAAATAAGACCTGAGACGAAAATGTAAGGCACGAAAGCCGTCATGGATTCAGAGAGCCTGCGGATGCTGCTTGACCAACCGGCCTTAGCCACATGCTGGATAGATGTAAAAAACAATCCACCAAGGGCTAAACATGTGAAGTAGAAAAAGGCTGTCAGGTAAGCAGGCCAAAGTCTTTCAGGGGATCTGAGGCCCACAATAAAAGACAAAAGACCCAATCCAATCAGAACCCACATTGTGGTTTTCAGGTTGGCGGATGGAGTGAACTTTTCAACTTTAAGTTCTATGCTGTGATTTGCGTTTGCCATATGTTCTTACCCTGTTTCTGAAAAAACTAAAAAATAAACTTATTTCTGTAAGTGACGGATATAATTAACAACTTGCCAACGGTACTTAGCTGGAATGTGGTGACCGTACGCCCCCATCACACCTTGTCCCATGGTGATGACGTGATAGATTTGCCCGTCAGTCCAACCTTTAATTTTATCTGAGTTAAGAGCCGGCGGCTTCAAAGCCATACCTTGAGCCACTGTGGCTTGTAATCCACCTTCAAGCTGAGCTCCGTGGCAAACCATACACTGCGTGTTGTAGTACTTCAGGCCCACAGACAAAACTTCTTCGGTAAATTCGCCAGACATTGGGTTCTTGTTACTGGCCGCTGCTTCGAAATCGTTGCCGTAAGAATAAGGCTCGAAACCCTGAGGCACAGTTCCTGCGGGGGGAATTCTTGCACTGATCCCGTTTGGTGCCGTGGGATCGTATTCCTGAGCCTTAATCGCTGGAGACTCCATCATATCTTGGATCAATTCGATATTTGGTTTTGATTTATCAATGTTGCAACCCGTGAGTCCAACAAGACCAATCATTAAAAGTGCGGAAGATATTGATATTTTCATTTTAAAACTCCGCCACTTTTTTGGTTTCAGTCGCACCCAATTCTTTGAATAGCTGCTCGAGTCTTGCCTCGTCGTAACCTGTGTCATTCTGGGGAACAAAAATGGCAAACTTGTGTGATGTTAAATCTGGATCGATCACAGGAGGATCTACCTGCGGAAGCTTACAAAGATAAAACAAAGCACCAACAGAAGAAAGTGCAGCAAATAAAATTGTGAGCTCAAAAATAATAGGAATAAAAGCAGGCAAACTGAAAAATGGCTTTCCACCCACGTTAATTGGCCAGTTAACAGCTGAAGTCCACCAAGTGAACCAAAGTCCGCTGAGCATTCCTGTGATACCAGCCGCAAAAGTCACATAGGGAATCGGAGAGCGTTTAATTCCGCAAGCTTCTTCCATGCCATGAACAGGGTAAGGAGTAATTGCATCAAATTTTGTAAAACCAAGTGCATGAACTTTTGCACAGGCCTTCACGACCTTGTGCTCATCTGTCCAAATACCTGCAAATCCACCGAGTCTTTTTTTACCCATATTAGTGATTTCCTTCTAGATCTTTACGACCCACTGGCAATACTGGTTTGATTTCTGCAATCGAGACTGCTGGAAATAAACGAAGATAGAGTAGGAACAATGTTAAGAACATTCCGAAGCTTCCAAATAAAACGGCGCCGTCAAAGAAGGACCAAGCGTATTGACCCCAGTTGGACGGTAAGAAGTCGCGGTGAAGAGATGTGATCGTGATCACGTATCGCTCAAACCACATTCCGATATTTACGAAAACGGAAACTACGAACATAACTGGAATGCTTCTTCTAAAAGCTTTAAACCAGAAAAGCTGTGGAATAATAACGTTACAGCAAACCATGATCCAATAAGACCAACCGTAAGGACCAAATGCTCGGTTGATAAATACAAATCTTTCGTACTGATTTCCAGAGTACCAAGCGATGAAAAATTCGCAGGCGTAAGCGTAACCCACCATCAAACCTGTGGTCATGATGATTTTATTCATCACCTCCATGTGATCGATTGTGATGTAATCTTTAAACTGTGGAATTCCGATTCGAACCAATGTCATCAAAGTCACAACCATCGCAAAGCCAGAGAAGATCGCGCCCGCCACGAAGTAAGGCGGAAAGATCGTCGTGTGCCAGCCAGGCAAAGCCGCAACAGCAAAGTCAAAAGATACGATTGTATGAACCGACAATACCAGCGGTGTCGAAAGACCTGCTAAAATAAGATAAAGCATTTCATAGTGGCTCCAGTTACGAGCCGTTCCGCGCCAACCGAGAGACAAGGCACCGTAAGCTAACCTGCGAATTTTATTTTTCGCACGATCCTTAATTGTCGCAAAGTCAGGAACAAGACCGATGTACCAGAAAACAATTGAAACAGTTGCGTAAGTGGAAACGGCAACCACGTCCCAAAGGAGTGGTGATCTAAAGTTCACCCACAATGGACCACGCTGATTTGGATAAGGAAATAACCAGAAATCTAACCAAGGACGGCCCGTATGAATTAAAGGAAATAGACCTGCTGTCATCACGGCAAAAACAGTCATGGCCTCAGCGGTTCTTGCCACCGAAGTTCTCCACTTTTGGCGGAACAAAAACAAGATCGCAGAAATCAAAGTTCCTGCGTGACCAATACCAATCCAGAAGACGAACGTGATAATCATCGTTCCCCAACCATTCGGATGATTCACGCCCAGCAAACCCATTCCGTTTGCAATGATGATTCCCAAAATGATCACGTAAAAAATAAGAAGGGTTTTAGCGCTTAAGAAAAGAGCCACCCAACCTTTTGAAGGCATGGTTTCAACGGGCTGACAGATATCATCCGTGATTTGAGCCAATGTCTTATTGCCCAGAATGAGTTGATTACGTTTCATCATACCTGCTCCTCATTTTGGCTTGCACCTTTGACAGCATGATCAGTTCCGTGAGCTTTTGCTTTGGATTCTTTGTTATTATTTCTGATCTTAGTCATGTAACGAACGCTGGGCTTAGCTCCCCACTCTTCAAGAAGACCGTAAGATCTGGGCTCTACGAAAGCTTGAGACACCAATGATTTTGGATCATTCATGTCACCGAAAACGAGAGCACTTGTTGGACATGCTGTTTGGCAGGCTGTTTTCACATCCCCGTCTTTCAAGGTTCTATTTTCTAATTTCGCTGAACTTCGAGCCGCACGAATTCTTTGGATACAGAATGTGCACTTCTCCATGACCCCTCGAACACGAACTGTCACATCCGGGTTGAAAGACATGTGAACGGGCTCTGGAATTTCTTTTCGGTAATTGAACCAATTAAAACGACGAACTTTATAAGGACAGTTGTTGGAGCAATATCTTGTTCCCACACATCGATTGTAGGCCATGTCGTTTGTGCCTTCGTCACTGTGAACTGTCGCAAGAACGGGACATACAGTTTCACAAGGAGCGTTGTCACAGTGCTGACACATCACAGGCTGAAACACAGCTTCTGCATTTGCGATGTCACCTGTGTAATAACGATCGATTCGGATCCAATGCATTTCTCGACCTTGAAGAACGTAGGCTTTTCCAACTGAAGGAACGTTGTTTTCCGTTTGGCAGGCAACAACGCACGCAGAGCAACCTGTGCAGGAATTCAAATCCACTGCAAGTCCCCACTTGTTTCCGTTGTATTGATGTCCGCTCCACATTGACCAAATATGATGTTTGTGAAGACCGGCTGCTTTATCTTTTTGGAAATCCTTAAGAGTCGCTTCTGCAACGATCTGTCGACCTTCCATTGAATGGTGACCCGCAGTTGTCGCCAATTGAACCCGTTTTCCAAGCTTTGTCACAGTCACATTTTGACCAGAGAAAACCACATTTTCTTTTGCAAACTGAACCAGTTGATAAGTGTTTTGTCCGACTCCATTTGCGACGGATCCCGCATGGGTTCGACCGTAACCAACGGCCACAGCTAAAACCTGATCATGAAGACCTGGCTGAATGTGCACAGGCAATGTCATATCGATTGAGCCCACTGTGATTTTAACTAAATCACCTTCTTTTACTTTGAGTTTTTCACTGGATGCCATCGACAAACTTGCGTAGTTGTCCCAGACAATTTTAGTCACAGGATCTGGAAGTTCTTGTAACATCGCAATGTTGCTTTGAGTTCCGTCACCGAGTTGCACAGTTGGATACAAAACTAGCTCGAAGCCTTCAGCTGCACTTGGCTTTTGAACTTTACTTAAGGCTTCAGTTTTAAAAGTCCTGGATCCAGCGCCATCAGGCTTTGTTCCCACATAACCGGCTTGCAAAACACCCTGCCAGAAGGCTTCAAAGTTTTTACCCTGTCCATTTTTAGGGTAGATTTCTTCTTTCCAATAATTTTTCAAGTAATCTAAATAAGACTCATAAGCCAACAATCGCTTAGGTCCTTGGTTCGCAAGGTAAGCCCAGCTCATCAATGACAATTGAAAAGATCGAGTGTCCCACAAAGGTCTTAAAGTGGGTTGGTGAATGGAAATCAAACCTGAAGTGGATTCTAGATCCCCCCAATTTTCCATGATGTGATTGTCTGGAGCGATGTAATGAGCGATGTGTCCGACCTCATCAATTCGATCACTGGTTGTGATCACAGTTTCGACTTTTTTAAGAGCTTCTTTGAAACCCAAAGATTCAGGTAGTGCGTAAATTGGATTTGTTCTGTGAATGATCAAAGTTTTCACTTGGCCTGACTTCATCTTTTCAATCAATGAAGTCATATCCTGCCAGCTGGCTGATAAAGACTGGGACCAATCATTTTTGTAATCAACGATCTTACCGTCGTTACCTAAAATTGAATTTAAAAAGTTCACCGCAATTTGAAGACCTAATTGCTGGCCAGTCAAAGTCGGAAGTCCACCGGCAACCACAACCGATTGACCTTTGTTTTCCCAAAGATCATTGGCCACTTCTGCGAAGACCTCAGGATTGATTCCCAAAGATTGAGCCGCATCGGCGTAAGCCTCGAGTGAAGATTTCACAGAAGGGTTACTTGCATATTGAGACAGACCTTTTTTAACGACAAGCTCATGAGCTAAACCCATGGCAACAGTGATTTGCTGTGAAGGTTTAATCTTGAATCGGATGTCGGCATTCGCGCCAGTCAAAGAGTAGTTTGAATCGAAAGCAATCAATCGAGTCATCTTGTCCAGATTGCGACGACCCTCAGAAAATTTTCGAGAGTTTGTCACAGGCGTATGCCAAGCACCTAAAAAATCACCATCAATACTGACAATGGTTTTAGCCAGATCAAGATGGTAGTAAGGAACGCTTTTTTCACCGTAGGAAGCATTCTGGCCATCAGAAACATCGGAAAGATTTAATGATTCCCAAACATAGTGCTCGCCGCCGAAAGCTTGGCAGAATTCTTTAATGATGGATTTTGTCGAAGGGCTAGGAATGGAACCCGTGAGAACTGCCACTTTTCCTTTTTTTAGGACTTCAACAATTTGATCGTCCATGTCGTCCCATTTAATTTGCACAGTGTCTTTATTGGTTCGCTTGTCGTTGAAAATATTCTTGCGAGGACCTTTGAGTCTTTCAGGGTCGTACAAGCTCATGAGTGCAGCTTGAGATCTGGCTGAAGTTCCACCTTCGGTCAGAGGGAATTTTGCATGACCTTCGATTTTTAAAGGTCTGCCTTCTTTGGTTTTAACTAAGACACTCAAGGGTTCAAGGCCATCATAAAATGCGCCCGTGTAATAGTTAGAAACACCCAGTGTGATTTCTTCGGGTTGCTTATTGTAAGGAACAATTTTTTGAACTGGACGTCGAATACAGCCGGCTGAAGCCATCGCAATCGAGGCCCCCATCAGTTTTAAAAATTCACGGCGAGCCCAACCCTCTTCGGCTTCACCACGGAGCGGAGAGTTTTGAAATTCAGTTTCTGCTGCTTTCCAAAATTCTGGGTCATTGTTGTAGTTTTCTAAATTCACCCAGTATTGATTGGATCTTTCAATCTGAGGACGAGCTGCTTTTTTTTGAGCTAACATTTCTTCTGTGTCGTGATCATGATGATGAGACATTTTTATAATCCTCGAATCGATTAAAAATTAATAATGGCAAGTTGAACAGTTGAGGGGAGCTTTGCTTTCTTTTTCGCGGTGACAGTTAATACACCAGCCCATGGAAAGGTCAGAGTACTGATAAACCACTTTCATCTTCTCGATTTCGCCGTGGCAAGTTTGGCAGCTCACACCCTTATTTAAATGGGCTGAGTGATTAAACCTGACGTGATCCGGAAGCATATGAACTTTGACCCACTCAACGGATCCACCGGCATCGTAAGCCTCACGAAGCTTCGTAATATAAGGACTGTCAGTCTTCACTTGATTGTGACAGTTCATGCAAGTTTGCAGAGCTGGAATGTTTGAGTGCGTGGATCTTTCCACTTGGTTGTGACAGTACTGACACTGAATGTTATGAGTGCCGACATGAAGTGAGTGATCAAATGGAATGGGTTGTTCGGGTTGGTAGCCCTTGTTGTAGCCAATTCCGTATTGGAATTTACAACCCACCAGAAATAATCCTAAAAATACAAAGAGTAAGATTCCCACATGTTTTCGCATAGCAGTTTACACCTTATGTTAAGTCTTCGATGCTGAGTCTTTTGAATTCTCGGCTATTTAAAGACTTTTCGAGTCACGGTGCAAGTGCTTTTTGCAAGCGAGTTGAGAAAAGCTACGGAGCTTTGCTTCTTTCGCGACGAACAAGTGCTGCATAAATAATCAAAAGAATATGCAATCCCACAAAGGCAGACACGTACTCAACCCCTCCGGCACCAAAACCGTAAGAGTGAAGTCCTGCTCCCAAAACAAAGTTAACTCCGTACCAAGCCATGATCACCAAAGAAAAAGTGGCCACACCCGATGCGATCATTCCAAAGTCTTTTACAAGACCCACGAGCCTTCCATGAAGGACTGCCAAGTATCCAAGAGTTGCAATCAAGGCCCAAGTTTCCTTTGGATCCCATCCCCAAAATCGACCCCAAGAATAATCAGCCCAGATTCCCCCCAGAATAATTCCAGGAATAATAAAGGCGAGACCGATTTGCATAGATCGATAAATGCTTTGTGCAATGGATTTGATTTCGTTCATGTACTTCTTTTCGCCACGTATATAATAGAGAAGTCCGATATCACCCAAAGCCATGGCCAAAAAGAAAGCCGCGTAAGAAATCGTGATCGTGAGAACGTGAATGGTCAGCCAATAATTACTTCTCAAGACGGCTTCTAAAGGCTGCAAGGAATTATCTAAAATAACAGGCGCATTATCAGCCACGATCATGCAAAGCGTGGCCACCATTGCACCACCCAACATCAGAAATCGGTTCTTCATAAAATAAGTCAAAATACCAGCGAATATAACAGCTCCAAAAGCCACCCAAACCACAGTTTCATACATATTCGTGACCGGAGGATGACCGGTGAGATAACTCCGAATGGCAAAACCGTAAATTTGAAGTAGAAGTCCGACACTTAAAAAACCGTGAGCGACAAGTTGCAGCTTGTGCTTTTCTATGGCCCAAACGAGCAAGTAAAACAGGAGCGAGATTCCATAAAAAAGAGCCGACCAACCAAAGGGATGAAAGTGATTAAAATGAACTTCAATTTTCATGTCTTGGTCAGAGGGATATAAATTTCCACTTTGAGACTGAACAAGGCTTTTAAATTGGAGCACAGAATCGTCCAAAGACTTTTGCGCCTGCTTCACTTCGTCTGAGGACTTTTTTTCTGACTCAGCCGCAATCACCGAGATAAAGTTTTTTGTGATTTCAGCAAAGGGGGCTTGATACTCGGTGGGTAAAGTCGAAACCGATGTCCACTGTGATTGACCCTGAACTGGCAACACACGAAGCATTCTTCCGGCAGCAATTTCACTGAAAATGAAAAATTGGTTTTCCAATCGCTGCAAAGCTTGAAAATAAGGCGTGAGTTTTTCTTTTGTTTCCCGCTGATCCCGAAGCTCGATCATGAGATCTGAGAACCCGCTTTGGTCAAAAATCTGAGTTCCTTTGAACCGCTTCTTTTCTGGATCCAAACCCAACTTTTTCTTCACATCTAAATTCACAACTTGAAAGATTTCTTTTTCCGCCCAAGCCTCTGGGCTGAGCATCCAAGTGAAGATCACCTCAAAAGCTTCACGGCCTTCAAAGCTCGTTTTGCCGTAGACCAGCTCGAGCTGTTCCCGCGCAAAACTGTCGTAGGGCTTTTGTCGTCCCCCGTCTTGAACCGGTAAAATCTGAAGCTCCGTGATGGCGAAACAAACTTGAGTCAAAAATAAAAAACTAATTAGGATTTTTTTTGAAAAGGCCATGACCACTTCCTTTTGAAGTAAAAAAGCAAAATAATACCAGGCTGACAATTAAAGATCCGAAGTATTTAAGAACTCGCCCCGGATCATAGTTAACACTCAAAACTGAAGCCACGGGTCTTCCCATTTCATCTTGCTGAAAACTGGCCTGATAAAAAGTCAGACCCTGATACTTTAAAGGCTCATTCATTGATATGGTGTGATTTTCAACACCTGGCACATTCACAATACTTTTGTATTCCCTGGCCTTATCGATGCCCTCATACTTTTCCATTTCAAAACTTTTCAAAACCACTGGAAAATCCAGCTCAATTCTTTTCTGACCAAATGAAATAATGTAGACGGCGTTGTCTGAAAAGATTTTAAGAGTGTCATTCATGAGCAGCCACTGCTCTTGATTTTTATATTTCATCTTAGCGGCAGCGACCGTCAAAGGAGTAGGTCCTTTTTTCTCAGTGAAATCCCAGCTTTCTTTTGCTGCTGGCAAAACCCGAAGAAGCTTGAGATCAAATCCCATCCAGTCCAATTGCAAACTTTCCGCTTCTTTGGCGATCCATCTTTTGTGTGGAGTATTGACCCCTTTTTTATAGGTGGTCACGATCAGTTCTTCATTTTGAAACTCGAAGTGCAAAATATTCTGACCCATGAGCTCTGGCTTGATAGGACCTAATACCACATTCATCAAACCCATGGCCTTGATATCGGAAATCTGCGTGCTTTTTTGAAAGAGCCATTCCACTGCCTGGGTCTGTTGATTTTTAATTTGAAAACGGACAGCTCGACCAAACTTAGGATCTTCTGCTGGCGTAATGTCCCTTTTAGGAACCACAAAGGGCTTGTAATCAATGAACTGAATTTTTTCATTTTCAACTTGGAACGAGAGTGGTTTTTTTTCGCTTGGAGGGTTGGTGATAAAATCCACATCTTGTCTGTGCAGCCTTGTGTACTTCACAGCATCAAAAGAAGTGTAGATTTGAATTTCAGTGGAGCCGATGGTGACGTATTTACTTTCAGATCCAATATTAATATTCAAAAGTCCATCTAAACCGTAGGAATTTCCAAGCCACTGCCCGACCACAATCATGATCAATCCGACGTGAGCCAAAATGAAAGAGGCATGCTTCGCTTGCCAAGGCCAGCGATCCAAAATGACCGCTGTCAGGTTCACAATAAAAAGCACCATGACAGAGACCATCCAAAAAGATTTATAAACCAACTTTTGCGCATGCTCGAGCCCGAGATCAGCTTCGACGAAAGTGCCTATGGCTGATAACAGAGCTATCAAAGTCATGACAACAACTGCCAATTTCAATGAGGCCAAATGTTTAATGAATTTTCGAATGGGAGAGCGAGTGGTTGGTGTCAAAGTACTAATAGCTTACGAGACTCGAAATAGAATTGAAAGATCAAATGCTTGACGCTAAATGCTATGCAGATTTTTAACAATATTGCTCAACGCTGTCTCAATTTGAGTCTGAACCTTTTGATGTGTGACATTTAATTTTTTCGTCTTTTCATCCATGTAAAGTGCACGGTTCAATTCCACTTGAATGGTGTGGTGCCCTTGATCTGGTCTTCCGTAGGCTTCAGTAATTCGACCACCATAATAAGGCCAATTATAACCTACTTTAAATCCTGCGATCACATAACTTGTGATCACAAGATCTCGAAATTTTGGGTTCGAACTTTTGCCAAACTGATCACTGATGACAATGTCTGCACGGAGCTCATCGGGATCCCGATGCTGAGCAGTTCCCACCGAAGGCATGCTGTGAACATCCAAATGATACACGGGAATGTTCAGAGATTGCTTTAACTTATTCACCTGCTCGTGGAAGGGATTAAAAATAAGCTCTACAAGTTCTTGATGATTAGATCTGCTCATCGGTTTTGGCATCAGGATTTCATTTTCCATAGATCTCACCCAATGAAAACCACGAACATGGGGACCCTCAGGTGTCGGATGATTTTCGACAGAGCTGGCATCCACATCTGTTGCCAACCGATTTAAATCTCCGGCGTACCTGTGCCATTCAGTTTTAATAAAAGGAATCTTGAGTTTGTTTAAAGAGGGCTCATACAAAACATCGACGAAGCGATCCACATCACCCATCAAAATTGTTTCCGGTAAACTATTTAACCACGAGGCTTGCTTCGGGATTTTTTCGCCCGAATGAGGAATCGTGACCATCAGTGATTGACTTGTCATGAGGCTAGCATGAATCATAAAAAGACTATGAGTCAAATTCCGAAAGCAAGTATCTATACAAAAAAGGGAGATCTGGGCACCACATCACTTGTGGATGGATCCAATGTCTCTAAATATCACCCCCGAGTCCAAGCCTACGGCGATGTGGATGAACTCAATTCTGCCATTGGCGCCCTCCGCGACTCTTTGAACGCCCACTTTAAACCAAATGAACTCTCTGAATTACAAAAAACTTTATTTAAAATTCAAAATCATCTTTTCAACGTGGGCTCACTCTTGGCTTGTGAAAATCCTGAGATTTTAAAA
Organism: uncultured Pseudobdellovibrionaceae bacterium; assembly: GCA_964584655.1. GTDB lineage: Bacteria > Bdellovibrionota > Bdellovibrionia > Bdellovibrionales > Bdellovibrionaceae. The sequence goes on from CAZPBD010000005.1 coordinate 35,165, forward strand.
AAACTTCCCACTCTAGATGCTTCGCACTTTGATTGGTTAGAAAAAGAAATTGATTTGCTCAACTCTTTTCTTCCGAAACTTCAAGCTTTTATTCTTCCCGGAGGACACCCCAGCAGTTCGTGGGCTCACCTTTGTCGGACGATCTGTCGAAGATCCGAGCGAAATGTGGTGGGACTTGATACCTCACAAAAACCAAATTCGGATTGTTTGATTTATTTGAATCGCTTAAGTGATTATTTCTTCACCTTGGCCAGATACATTCATTTAAAATCCAATACACCTGAAGTTCTTTGGGACTCAAAAGCATGATCCTCGAGATCGCACGACCCGAAAATAGCTGGGAACTCAAACAGTTCTTCAGAGGTTTTACAGTCGGTGATTTGATCCAAATGAAAATCGATCGTCACGATGATTTTTTTCTTCCCTACGACATCCAGTCTGATCAGCACGTCACTTACACCCTCCGGGATGAAAAAGAAAAAAAGCTTCAAGGGGTTGCCACTTTCATTATTCAGAATGTTTGGCTGGGCGGAAAGCTACAAACTGTTGCCACCGGCCGTGATCTTCGAATCATGCCCACTCGTGGCGCCACTCTGGCCTGGGGTCAGCATTTTCAGCCTGTGATCGAAGAAATTCAAAAAGCCTACGATGTGGATCACTTTTTTTCAGTTCTCAATGTGGCAGATTCCCACGTCCTCAACACTTTCGTAAGACCCAGAAATTTGAAAAGACCGTGGCCCAGATATCACCAATTTCGAAAATTTAATCTTGTCAGTCTTCATGGCACATTGCCAGGAAGTGGAAATCCACTCCCAAAGCTTCGGATCCGAAAAGTCGACGAGCACTTCGAAGAAGCGCTTCTTTATTACATCCTACAGAAAAAAAAGGACCGTGACCTTTCTGTTATCTATGATCGTGCTTCAGCTGAAAAATGGTTTCAGCGTTGGCAAGGTCTGTCTTTGCGAGATTTTTACGTCGCCTTGGATTCTGAAAATAATATTATCGGCTGTGTGGCTCCTTGGTCAGCGGCTCAGGTCCAAGAATACATTCCCTACGAATACAATTCTGTGGCTCATAATTTTCGCCAATTTTTAAAATTTGCAAAAATGCTAGGCTGGACAAGAACATTGACCAAGCCCGTTCATCGATTGAAACAAGAAGCCCCTCTTAATTTTCGCTACCTGACTGGGCTTTTAGCTGACAACGAAGATATTTTTGAATCTCTTTTGTGGAGAGTTTTTAATGAAATCCATCCTCACGAATTTCTAGTTTACTTACAAATGAGGCAAGATCTTCACATGCGTCCACCGAAAGGCTGGGTTTATGCTAGACACCCTTACGGCCTTTATTGCCTTTTAAAACCAGATCAAAAAGTCCCCAGTTTTTTACACCCGTCAAATGATACGCCCTGTGACTGGGAACCTTTCTATGTCTAAAAGCTCCCGAATTTTAATGGCAGTTTTTTTTGTGTTTTATTTTTGCACGTTACTTATCAATGATGGGTTTATGGGAACGGATGAATACTGGACTGGCATTACTCGCTATGTTCCCGCTCAAACTCAAACGCCCCAAAACATTTTAAAGTCCGATGACGTCAAATCTCCGTCACAAATATTGCCACTGCTTGCCACTTCAAAAATAGCATTGGCTCTTGGAATCACATCTCCCTATCAGCAGTATCGATTTGTTCAAATCTTTTGGGCTCTCATTTGCACGGGCCTGATTTTAATTTGTCTTTTTTGTTACCTCAATACACAGGATTTCCCATGGGCAGTGGCTGTGTTCACATTGTATTGCGCAGCTCCTTTTGCTTTCACCAGGCCCATGTATGAAAGTTTGTCCGCCCCCTTTGTTCTGCTGAGCGCTCTTTCGCTTGCGAAACACATGAAATCCCATCAGTCCCGGGATTTAATGATTTCAGTTTTAGCCATCACAATCGCTTATTGTTTCAGACCCCAAACCGGAATCGCAGCCCTGGGACTTCTCGGATTTAGCTACGCCTTCAGCACAAAAAAACAATTTTTCACGGCTGGCGCTTTGGGTTTGCTCGCCTTTATCAGTCTGGGATTTATTGATCTGTGGATTTTAGGTGAATGGCATAAAAGCCTGAAAGACATTTTAATTTACAATGTCAGGTTCGGTGCGACCTACTCTGTCCAACCCTGGTATTTTTATATCACCCTCTCGCTGTCAATTTTAATGATCCCATTTTTCATTTCACGTCATTATTTGGAAATTATTAAAAAGAATTTTTTAAATCAAAAAGTTCTTTGGGTTTACATCGTCCTCATTCTTGGGCTCCATTCCTTCTTTCCTCAGAAGTGGGAACGATTTGCACTGCCCGTGCTTCCTCTGTTTTTGTTAATTCTTTCTGATTGGATCAAAGACTTTTGGCAGCGAGGATCAAAAGTTAGAATTTTGATCCTCGCAGTCTTTCATCTTTTGCTCCTCATCCCTGCCTCATTTTTTCCAGCCCAAAAAAATCTGATTCAAATGTCACTGCACCTCAACGATCAACCAAAAATCTTAAACCTCTACCGACTGAATAAAAGCCCCGAGTGGATCACGGAAGTTTTTATTTTACGCAAAGATTTTCAATGGATCGAGATCTCAAGCCTTCCAGAGGCGCTTCAATGCTCGGACCGAGTCATTATGAACGAAAAAGATTTTGAAGCGATGCCGCCATCAAACTTTGTAGTTGATCAAATTTTTCAAACCAATTTGATTGAAAAGCTGACCTACCGCATGAATCCTAGCAAAAACATCCGCCGCACTCCGCTCTACTTACTTAAAAGTAAAAATTGTTGACCCCACCATTTGCCTTTGAGTCAATGAACAGGACCACAAATCAAAGGAGTGATTGAAAATGAAATTTTATTTTACACTGTGCCTACTTTTTTTATCCAGTATCTCAATGGCTAAATTTTTACCCGATGATGAAATCATGGTCGGCGCGCTTTTGAATGTGGGCCCTTCCAACACAGACGAAGCAGGCCTACAGAAAATAGTGGCTCAATTGCAGGCGGCTTATGCGCCCATCGTAAAATCCCATGGTGGCAGACTCAACATCAAAGGCAGTTGGAAAGATGAAAAATTAAACGCAGCTGCCAGTCAACTTTTTGGTTCATGGAACGTGGTCATCTCTGGCGGACTTGTTAGAAGACCCGAGCTGACAACTGACGGAGCCATGTTGATTTTGTGTCATGAAATGGGTCACCATTTAGGTGGATTCGCCTTCGGAGGTGGCTCACCCATCGGTGGAAACTGGGCAGCCAATGAGGGTCAATCCGATTATTTTGCCACCCATTCCTGTGCACGAAAAATCTGGGCTTCAGAAATCGAAACGAACGCTCAAAGTTATCAGAATTCCAGTTTAGAAATGAGATCTCAGTGCGCAAAAGTTTGGGAAACCCAAGAATCACAAAATTTATGTGCACGAGTTCTATTGGCTGGGGAATCTGTGGCTCTCACAATGATGGCACTGAAAAAAGAAACAACCATTCCAAGCTTCAGCACACCAGATCTTAAAGTAGTAGAACAAACATACTCTGGTCATCCTGCGACTCAATGTCGTCTTGATACCTCTCTTCAAGGCGCTTTGTGCTCAGCTGCTTTTGATGAAAATTTTATCCCAGGCAAAAAAGCAAAAGGCGGACGCTCGTCTGAAGCTGCTGAACTAGAATCAGCGAATTTTTCTTGCACGAAAACTTCTAACTATAATATTGGATTACGTCCTGCCTGTTGGTTTAAAGCTAGATTTTAATCTTCTCAAAGGAATTTAATTATGAAATTATTTTCTGTTCTTTTCTTTGTTCCAACTTTTGTATTTTCTCAAAATTTACCGCGCCAGCCCGAACAGGCTGGCCATCCCTCGAGCGAAGCTTATGAATTTCAACTCAAGAGAGAGAGCTATGAGCAAAATGGTCGTAAGGTGGATGTTTATTTGCCGCTTTCAAACACCCGCGAAATTGGATCTTTTCCAGTGGTTGTGTTTGGTCACGGCCAAGCCACAGATGTGTCCGGATACGATCTCACTTTTCAGCATTTAGCCAAGAAAGGGATCGCCGTCGTACATCCTATGTATGACAACGGTTTTTTTGATCAGAAGTGGCGAAGAATGGCTGATGATTTCAACACTTTGACCATGGGTGCGCTGAAAAAATATCCCCAGTTGAATCCAAAACAATTGATTTATGCAGGACACTCGAAAGGTGGATACGTCGCTTTGATGGCGGCAGGTGCACCGAGCCATTTGAAATTAGATTTTATCGCGCAAAGTTTAGTTCTTTTTGCTCCGGCTGGTTACGATGCAGAATATTTAAAGAATATTAACCCACAAGTGCCAGTCACACTTGTTTATTCAGATAATGATAAAATCATTAAGAGAAATATTTTAAATGAAATCGAAAGCGGGCTTCCCACAAAGTATAAACAATTTATAGAGGTGGCCAGTTATCCGGGCCTTAAGGCAGATCACTTTCATCCACTCAGTAAATCTTTTTTCTTTGGTGGCAAAGATGGAGTTTCCCCTTTTCATTATTATGTAACTTGGAAATTTCTAGTTGCAGCCAGTCGGGATGTTCAAGCGAGCAGTCCACTTAATAACCCCTATATATATGGTGAAGAGGCACTTACCACTGGTGCTGAAGCCCTTCAACACAAACTCGTTAAGAAAAGTTGGTAGCTGAATACCTCAGAGCCCAGAGGGGTTTTGCATCTGCAAACTCCTCAAGCCTTAATTCATTGGATTTCACTCATGGCAAAGGCTTTGCAACTTCTGTTTTCATCAGCTTCCTCGAAGGTTGATCGACTAACCCCTACACAGGAGACAAAATGGAAACAGATAGAAAAGACATGGACAATCAGAACCAGCAAAAAGGTGGATCGAAAGCTTACGATGCACAAGCTAAACCTTGGACTCAAAAACCTGGCTCTGACGGTTCTCCTCAAAGAGACGCTGGTCAAAGAGATGCAAAAGCTGACCAGGACAAAGAGCACACTTCAGAAGATCGTCAATCTGATGCAAAGTCATTTGCTAAAAGAGATGATCAAAGAACTTCAGAAAACTCTAAGAATTAGTTTTTTCTTGGGGCCGATCTAAAAATAGGTTTCAATTTTTAAAAGTGTCTTCTTTACAGAAGAAATGAATCAATAAATGAACTAGGCCTAAAAACCGAAATGAATTTAAAGACTTCAATTTTTAAAGGTACAACTTGATTTAGATAGGCCCCTTTATTTTCTAGAAGGGCAATTGAGGATCTAAACTCTGACCTTTCAAAAACTCTGGATTAAAAATTTTAGATTGATATCTCATCGCAGAGTCACACAACACAGTGACAATCTTTTTTCCTGAATTTTTATTCTCTAAAGCGTATAGAAAACTTCCCATCACATTCAGTGCTGCAGACGTCCCAATCAACAAGCCATCATTTTCAGCTAAATAATAAAGCATGGAAATCATCTGCTGATCATGTATTTGCATGGAATCATCAATCACTGCTTTTTTAAAATTCTCAGTGAGTCTCATGATTCCAATGCCTTCTGTGATCGAAGAGCCTTCAGACTTCAATACTCCAGATTTTAGGTACTGATGAAGGCCAGATCCCATGGGGTCCACAAGTCGGATATGAATATTGGAATTCTTTGACTTCAAATATTGAGAAACTCCCGCAATCGTTCCACCAGTTCCAGAGCTTGAAACAAAAGCAGAAATTTTGCCGTCCGTTTGATTCCAGATTTCTGGGCCCGTGGTTTCAAAGTGCTGTTGAAAGTTAGCTAAATTTTCGAACTGATTCACCCAGAATGAGTTGGGAGTTTGCAGGGCTAACTTTTTAGCTGTGTGATAAAAATGATTTTCATTTGCAAATGGGACCGGTGGGACCAGAACAAGCTCGGCCCCCAAAGCCTTTAAGATGTCATACTTTTCTTGAGCTTGATTGTTCGGCATAACGATGAGGCACTTGTATCCCCGATCCGCAGCTAAAGTCGCAAGCCCAATTCCTGTATTACCAGCAGTCCCTTCAACTAAAGTTGAGCCGATCGTCAAAAGACCCTTTTTTTCGGCATCATTGATCATTCCCAAAGCAGCGCGATCTTTGACGCTTCCACCAGGATTCATGAATTCAGCTTTCCCGTAAATTTCGCAACCTGAAATTTTTGATAGGCTTTGGATTTTAATAAGGGGAGTATTGCCTACCGCAAAACTAAGGCTCATCGGGATCGATCGCCAAAGGCCTCGCAAGTTGTCAGCAAAACTTGCCAATTTTCTTTATTCACTTTTTTTGCAAAAACACCACAGTGAAACATGTTCACCTCTGTGGTCGTACGGTTTTTTGCCATAATGTCAGCTTCGATCAAGTATTCTTGTGTTTGACGATCAATGATCGACATATTTGACCACTTCAAATTTTGAATAATTCGATTTGAACTTTGGAAATACTCTAAAAGAGAACCATAGGCTGCATTTTGCCAAGTCGAGACCGGGTTAGCAAAACTATGATTGGAAATAAAAAGAAAAGCGATCAACAACTTCATGGGATAAATTTAGAGCAAAGTTAAATTTGAGGGTCAATGGTATGCAGCGTCAACTGATGAATTGTCACGATTCTTTCGACCGTCTGATTTTCTGAGTTCCGCCCAGAACCAAGTCAGTCGTGGATCTGAGCCGATCACATCACTGAAAATCACTTCGCAATCCAGCTGATACTCATTCTGAATCTTTTTGATCAAGAGATGCAAATTATCATAACCCGGACCGATCACATGAAATTCGATTTGAGATCTGGATTGCATCATTGAAAGAAGCTGCGCTTCCAATCTTTCTTCGCTTAGGATTTCTCGTCTGATGAGACCCGAGTATTTGAAACCCGTTTTTCGAAGCCTGGCCAGCAGTCCTCTTTGAACCACACGAACCCAAGGTTGATAATTGGATCCGCATTCCAAAAAACTCAGGAGTGGCTGAAGTTTGCATCCCTTGTGTTTTTTTATCTCTGAAAGCACTTCAGGAATTCGAGCCAGTTGCTCTCGCAACTCTCGGGACTCCAGGGACTTACCTTCGGTGAAATAAAGAATCTTCATTCTTCAATTAAGACACAAATTGAATGGATTGGGATCAGAGCTCGCTCAGTAATCCAGACCCAAGTCCAGTCTGGTTTTTCGTGATTATACCCAGACTTTTTGGTAAGTTAATTTTTGTTGGGTTCAAGGAATGAACCTTTCCAGTTCAAGGAAGAGGCTGATGAGTCGAAATTTATTTAAATCTGACGGCGATCAACACTGGATCTCAGCTTATAGTCCTCTGATTTTTATATTAATTGCTAGCTTTTTAACTGCTGATCTAGCTGTCCTTTATTCGCGACAATTTTTACTTCCAACATCAAATCCTGTCGCAAGACTTCCCCAACCATTGGCTGAGAATTTTCCCGACCGAAGTCAGTACCAGATCATCGTGACCCGAAATCTTTTCAGCGGTGACAACATCATTCCTGATCCTTTGAAGGGTGAAGGCGCAGATCCTCAACAAGAATTGCCACCAGTTCTATCATCGCTTCCGTTGGGACTCGTGGGAACTCTTGTTCACTCAAATCCTGAGAAATCTTTGGCAGCTGTTGAGGTTAAAGGAAAGAACCAAGTCATTTCTTATTCCATTAAACAAGATATGGAAGGTGTGGCTGTTTTAGAAAGAATCGAGCGCGGTAAAATTATTTTTAGAAATTCAGCCAATGGAAGACTCGAGTACATCGAATTGCCTCAGACAGGAAAATTAGCATTTGAATCTGGTAATAAGATGAGCACTGAGGGTAGTGAAATTAAACAGGTAGCCGAGGGTCAGTTCGAGCTGAATAAAGCCGATCTAGATAAATATTTGTCCAATATCGCTGAGGTGGCTCAGCAAGCACAGTCCGTTCCTGCTCGCAGACCTGGCACTGGCGAAGTTTACGGTTTTAGAATTTTAAGTGTTCAGCCCAATAGTATTCTAGCAAAAATTGTCAATCCTATGGATGTGATCACAGCTGCCAATGGCTCACCTGTGACTTCCATTCCTCAAGCCATGGAAATGTACAATGCCTTAAGAAATTCGCCGCGAGTTTGTATCACTGTTGAGCGTGATGGTCGTTTAAAAGAAAATTGTTACACAATTAAATAAGGGGTAAGTGTTCATGAATAATAAAAATCTGATTTTGCCATTGATCCTGGCACTCTCGACTCCCCCACATTTGGCTTTCTCTCAAAAGCCAAATGCTGCCAATTTAACAAAAGCTCAGCAGGATAAATTTGCAAGATCCGGCCCTGAGGATATTACAAACGAAAATTTTCCAGAGACCATCGAAAGTTTTGATTTTCCAAACGCAGACGTGGCCGACATCGTCAAAGCGATTAGCGAACTAACAGGAAGAAATTTTCTTCTTGATCCCGGTGTTCGTGGAAAAGTGACCATCATTGCCCCTTCAAAAATCACAGTGGCTGAAGCTTACAAAATGTTTTTGTCAGCACTTGCCATTCACGGTTATGCCATTGTTCCCAGCGATGGCTATTACAAAATCAAACCGGCCAGACAAGCGCAGCGGGATAGCATCGAGACTTTTTCTGGCAGCTACTATCCGAACAGTGATCAAATGATCACAAAAATTATTCATTTGAAGTATATTTCTGCAGACGAAGTTTTAAAACAATTTCGAAATATCACCACTAAAGATGGGGATATCAACGCCTACAACCCCACCAATTCTATTATTATTTCAGATTACGGTTCCAACGTGGATCGACTTGTTAAAATCATCAACCAACTGGATGTGCCAGGATTTGAAGATCAGATTGAAGTGGTTCCCGTTCGAAATGCAAAAGCAAAAGATTTGGCTGATCTGATCGAAAAAATCGTCAACAAAGGTCAAGCTCCCAATCGAACTGGCGGTGCCGGTGGAATTTCCAGCGGCTTCCAAGGTTCTGTTTCAAGATTTTCAAGACCGGGCTCAGGCTCTGGTGGAAGTGGTGGCAGCCAAGGAGGTTCCTACTTCCTTGCTTTTCCAGACGAGAGAACCAACGCATTGATCGTGGTTGGAAATAAACCCGGCATTCAGCGGGTCCGCAGACTTGTGAATCAATTGGATATTGGTTTGAATGCTTCTGCTGCCGGTGGCGTTTATGTTTATTACGTCAAGCATGGTGATGCCGAAAAAATTGCTCAAGTGATCAATGGTGTGGCGAAAGATGCTGGCGGAGACGCGGCGAAGAAAAACCAAGCAGGACCCAATAACTTTTTACCTCCTAGCTTTTTAAACTCGGGCCCTCAGGGACAAGATGCAGCTGCAAATTCAGCTCAAATTTTTGGTGGAGATGTCAAAGTTACAGCTGATAAGAATTCCAATTCTTTAGTGGTTGTTGCAAGCAAACAAGATTACGAAAAGGTTTTGAACCTATTAGGTCGAATCGATATTGCACAAGATCAAGTTTACGTGGAAGCGGTCATCACTGAAATCTCTGCCAATGATAACAACGAATGGAAAGTGGGATACTTCCAGTATGACGAAAGTGGATTTGGTAAGGGTGGATTTAATACATTCGATGACGGTGAGTTGTTAAACTTAACATCACTCACTGGTGGAAATGGTGTGATCATCCCTTTTGCTGGCAAAAAAACTGTAAATTTCCAACAGTTCAATCCCGCCAGTGGCACTTCAACTCCCACATCCATCGAAGTTCCTAATATTTTAGGATTTATTAATTTCTTAAAGGGCCAAGGAAAAGCCAATATCTTGTCAACTCCGCGGATTATGGGTTTGAACAATCAAGAAGCTCAAATCAAAGTGACTCAGAAAATTCCTGTGGGATTACAAAATCAAACAACGACTGGTGGCGTAGCCCAGCAATCTTTGCAGTTTGAAGATGCCGGTATTGATTTGAAAATTAAACCCTTTATCTCACCAGCCAGTGACATTATTCGTATGGAAATCACGCAATTGGTTTCTCAACCGGCTCAAGCCGCTAACGTGCCTGCTGCACTGGCCGATCAGGCGACGATCATCGGTAAGCGTGAAATTAAAACCAATATCGTCATGAGAAGTGAAGATACAGCGGTCCTTGGAGGCTTGGCTCAGGATCAAGAAACAGAGAATGAAACCAAAGTTCCAGTCCTTGGTGATATTCCAGTCATCGGATGGCTGTTTAAATCAAAAACAAAAAGTAAGAACAAAACCAATTTGATGGTTTTCTTAACTCCGAAGATCATCAGAAATCCAAGTGATCACCAAGCGGTTTTGAACAAAACCTTGGATGAGCGCACAGAGTTTATCAAAGATTCCGGCGGACTTGACCCTTACGGAAGAAAAATGGATGAAATTCGAAAATATAAAGCAGATAGTAATGGAAACGTGAGACCGACAAAGCCTCAGCCGAGTCCTGCAGAGCTTGAAGATTCCACTGTTGAGTAAACAAAGAAGGGAGTGAGTCAAATATGGATATACAAAGTGTATTAAGTAAAGCGACCACTCTTCCTTTGGATCAAGTGGCGGCGATTCTTAAGTCCAATTCTGTGATCAGACCCATTTCCATTGGCGAAGCCTTGAGCACTCGAGATTTTGCTTCTGCGGACGAGCTATTGTCAGAGCTATGCAAAGAGCTCGGACTTGATTACATCAAAGAAATTCCTGCCAATGATATATTGCTGGATCTTGTCCGAGACATTTCTATTAATTATGCAAAGCAAAATGCAATTTTGCCGTTTAAAGAAGATCAGCAAACAGTCACTGTTCTCACAAGCAATCCTGTCAATATGCGGGCCATGGATGATTTGCGGGTTCTGTTTAATAAACGTGTAAAGCCGTTGATTACGACTCATGTAAAACTTCAAGATGCGATCAATAAAGTTTTTGAAAAAGCCACAGCTTCACTGCAAGGCCTCGAGGGCATTGAAGAAGGCGATGTGGACTTAGAAGATAACATTATCGATCTTTTAGAAGCCGGTGACGACGATGCACCGGTCATTAAACTTGTGAACTCGCTTTTGTTTCGTGCCGTTAAAGAAAAAGCCTCAGATATTCATATTGAACCCTATGAAAAAGACATGGTGGTCAGGTTTCGTATCGATGGTGTGCTGTTTGATATTTTTAAACCACCCAAAAGACTTCAAAACTCCATCACGTCTCGTATCAAAGTTATGGCGAACCTCAACATCGCAGAAAAACGTCTTCCTCAAGATGGTAGGATTCCACTGAAACTGGGTGGAAAAGATGTCGATATACGTCTGTCCACAGTTCCCACTGCTCACGGTGAAAGAATCGTGATGCGTCTTCAAGATAGATCCAGCGTCGTGCCAGAACTTGAGCGTTTGGGATTTTCTCAAAATTCACTTAAAGTTTTAGGTGAATTGATTCAAAGAACCGATGGCATTTTACTTGTCACAGGTCCCACGGGCTCTGGAAAATCAACGACTCTTTATGCTTCTCTTGCAAAACTCAACAAGATTGACGTGAATATTCTAACCATCGAAGATCCCGTGGAACAACGAATTCACGGCATCGGTCAAGTTCAAGTGAATTCAAAAATTGGACTGACCTTCGCATCGGGCCTCAGATCCTTTCTTCGTCAAGATCCCGATATCATCATGGTCGGAGAGATTCGAGATCTCGAGACCTGTGAACTGGCCATCAATGCGTCACTCACTGGCCATTTAGTTCTCTCCACTCTTCACACCAATGACTCTGCTGGTGCCTTTCCTCGAATGCTGGATTTAGGAGCCGAGCCTTTTCTAATTGCAACATCTGTAGCTGGCGTTGTGGCACAAAGACTGATTCGAGTTTTGTGTCCCCATTGCAAAGCCCCTCATGAACCCACGGATGAGGAACTCAATTTGATTGGAATGAATCGATCCCAGGTAAAAAACAGCCAGGTTTGTAAAGCTGTGGGCTGTGAGCACTGCAATCAAAAAGGTTATGTGGGGCGAACTCAGATCCAAGAGATCCTCACTGTTTCTGAAGACATCCGAACTTTGATTATGCAAAGAAAAGATTCAGCCACTATTAAAAGACAGGCCATTGCAAATGGAATGATCCCCTTCCGAGATCATGGCATTCAAAAAGTTTTAAGTGGAATTACAACCATTGAAGAACTTGTCAGCAATACACAGTTGGATATCTAACAAAGGTAGAAGTTTCATATATGCCCATCTTTGAGTACAAAGGGATTAAAAAAAATGGCAGTGACACACGAGGAATCGTGGATGCTGACAATTCTAGAAATGCCCGAGTCAAACTCAAAAAAGAGGGAATCTTTGTCACTGAGATCAGAGACAAAAAAAGAAATGTCGCTAAGAAAACCAAGTCCTCAAGCTTCGGTCAGAAAGCAGTGCCGGTCAAAGATTTAGCTCTGATGACTCGACAACTTGCAACTTTAGTCAAAGCCAATATCCCATTGGTGGATGCTCTGCTTGCAGTCTCTGAACAGACAGAGAATCCTGGATTATCTGAATCCATCGCCGATTGTAAAAACCAAGTGAACGAAGGAAGTCAGTTTTACAAAGCTCTTTCAAAGTACCCGCAAATCTATTCCAGAATTTATATTTCCATGGCTGAAGCTGGCGAAGCTTCAGGTTCCCTGGATACAATTCTCATGAGACTTGCAGAATTTTTAGAGGCCGCAGCCGATCTCAGAGCTCGAGTGTCTTCGGCTTTGACCTACCCGATCATCATGCTTGTTGTGGTGATGGGTGTGATGCTGGGCCTTTTTACATTTGTGATTCCACAAATCGTGACCATCTTCCAATCTTTTCCCGAGCTCACTTTGCCTTGGTACACGCAAGTGGTGATTTATGTTTCAGATATTTTTGTGGCTTATTGGTATTTAATCGTGGGCGGCTTGGTCGGAGGATACTTTTTATTTTCCATGTGGAAAAAAACACCGGCGGGTTCTGATCAGTGGGATGCCATAAGCCTAAAACTTCCCCTATTTGGTCCCATTGTTCGCATGATCGCTGTGGCCAGATTCACTCGGACTTTAGCCACACTTCTTGTCGGCGGTGTGCCCATGTTACAAGCCTTAGAAATCGTCAGAAATGTGGTGGATAACGCGGTCATTGCAAAAGCCATCGAAGAAGCAAGGCTCAACATTTCAGAGGGTGAGTCCATTGCTGGTCCGCTCAAAAAGAGTGAGCAGTTCCCACCGCTCGTGATTCACATGGTCAGCATCGGAGAAAAAACCGGAGATCTGGAAAATATGCTGACTCAAGTGTCAGATGCCTATGATTTTCAAGTTAGAACCAAAGTCGAGGCTATGACATCCCTCATTAATCCTGTCATTACTATCATAATGGGCTTTATTATCTTTATAGTTGTGATCTCTGTGGTGATTCCGATGATGGATATGACCGGCGGTCTTTAAAATTTATTGCAAGGATGGATTTCATGTTTAACCAAAAATCAAAACTCTCAAATGCTCGTGGATTTACACTTCTTGAAATTCTGATCGTACTTGGAATTTTAGGAACTATTATGGCGATGGTTCTTGGACGTGTGAACGATTCTAGAAACCGTGCAAAAGTAAAACAATCTCAACTTGAATTGAATCAGTGGTCCGAAGCGATCAACATGTATTACAACGAATGTGGTAAGTACCCTGCCACGTTGGATGCCATTAAAAGTGACGACGCTGGTTGTTCTTCTTGGGAACCCGGCGCTTATTCAAAGTTAAATATGAATGACACTTGGGGTGGACCGATTCAGTACTCCACTGAAGGTGGTGGTTACTCTTTAAAATCCCTCGGTAAAGATAAAAAAGAAGGCGGCACAGGATTCGATTCTGATGTGGACGCAGGATCTGGTGAAGGCTAATAATAGAAAAGGATTTACCTTAGTCGAAATCCTCATTGTTCTAGGCATCATGGGAGCCATTATCGCTCTTGGCTTGGGACGAATCCGAAAAAAAGACAATGACATCAAAAAAGTAGCCCGGGAATTCTACATCCTGGGTAAAGAAGTCAGAAATAAAGCCAGGCTTAAAAATTCCACGTTTCGTTTGGTTTTACAGCTGGGTGATGGAGACAAAAAGTACTGGCTTGAATCAGCTCAAGGATTTCAAGGCCGAGTCGATGAAGAGGAAGTCAGCAAATTACGAGAAGAAGACCGACCCCCAGAGCTTTTTCAAAAAGATGACAGTTTGTTTAAAACCGAAAAGAAATTGCCGGATGGACTTTGGTTTAAATCACTTGAAAGCGTGGATCAAGAACCACTGACGACTGGAACAGGCTACATCTACTTTTACGCCAATGGATTTGTCGAAGCCTCTGCACTCCAGATCACAGATAAAAAAAGAATTAATTGGACAATCATTTACCACCCACTCACCGGCCAAGCTGACATTATCCCAGAGGAAAAGAATCTGAAAGATGCTCAACAGAAACAATAATGGATTTACTCTTTTAGAAGTCATTATCGCCGTGGCTATTATGGCCAGCGGAATTTTGGTATTATCCATGAGCTGGAGCGGCACCTATCAAAAATTAAGAAAAACTCAAACGAATACAGAAGTGATGGCACTACTTGAGCGCAAAGTGGCTGAAGTGAATTCGAAGTATCAAGGAAAACCACTAGATAGTATTTTAGAAAGTGAAGAGGACAATTTCGGCAGTGAATATCCTCAATACTCTTGGAAAATGGAAAGTCGAAAATTTGAAATGCCAGACCTGACAGGTTTGATGACTTCAAAAGATGGCGGCGCTGACGGCATGGAATTACAAATCATGAGAACCTTCACAGAACACCTCTCTAAAACGATTAAGGAAGTCAAAATCAGTGTCATTTACAAAGGTGCGAAGGGAAAAGAACAGATTTACTCTGTGACTCAATTTTTTGTGGATTATGACAAGGAACCACCCGTACCAGGACTCCCCGGTGCCACCGGAGGTGCTGGAGGTGCCGGGCCATGATGAAATCACAAAAGGGATTTACCTTACTTGAAATTTTAATTGCCATTGGAATTTTTGCGACTTTATCAGCCTATGTGGCTTACGCCATTCAAAATGGCATCAAGGCCAAAGCTCGAATTCAAACCGAGATTGATGCCTCATCTCGGATGCGTGATGCTTTAAAGTTGATGGAGAAAGATTTAAATCTAGCCTACCACTACAATGACTGGGAAAAAGAAGTTCAAACGGCAATCAAAAACAATCTGACAGCATCAAATCCAAACGCAGTACCTCAAGTTCCCCCAGCGCCTGAGGTCCAAAGATTGGATCCAACCACTCATTTTATTGGCACAAATTTAGTTTTGAACTTTGTCACCATGAACAATGCACAATTTCAAGCCGGCAAAAAACTCGCAGACTTTGTCGAAGTGGGCTACGAGCTCAAGGGCTGTAAAAGTTCTGATGGAAAGAACAATTCCAATTGTCTGTGGCGCAGACAAGCCGGTCCCGTGGATTTAGATGTCACAAAGGGCGGTGAAAGTTTAGTGCTCTTAGAAAATGTCACTGAACTTAAATTTCGTTATTTAGGCGAAGGAAAAACTGAGTGGAGCGAAGAGTGGGATTCCACAGCAGAGGCCAACAAAAATTTCTTCCCTCAAGCCGTAGAAATTTCGATGACCACTCAAAAAGAAGGCAAAGCTAAAAAGTACTCCATGCAAATTGTAGCTAACATTCGATTTCCTAACAATCGAAAGCCAGTGACTCAACCAGGTCAGCCCGGCCAACCTGGCCAACCCGGAGATGTCACACCATGAAGTTAAACCTGCCATCCCCCTTTTTAATTTTAAAAAAGCAAACGGGAATCGCAATCATTACGGCCATTCTCGCTTTGTCTTTCCTTGTTTATCTTGCAACACAAGTCACTTATGATGCCACCGTCGAATACGCCATCAATTCGCAAGATGTGAAAAGGCTTAAAGCCTACTACGCAGCTAAAGCTGGCATCGAACTCAGTCTTCTTCGAGTGAAAACATACCAGCAAGTGGCAAAGAAAATTGGCAAAGACATCAACAGTTATCCCATGGTGAATATGATTTGGCAGTATCCTTTACAATGGCCCTTGGCCGTGCCTGAAGGCAATATCAGCCTCACTGATAAACAAAATATCACTGAGTCTGGCCAGGATTCCTTTTTTGATGCCAGCTTTTCTGCAACCATATCAGATGAGGGCTCAAAAATTGATTTGAATGATTTGGTTTCTCAATCAAAAGTTCTAAAAGATTCCACCCGCAGACTTTTGTTAAACACCTTCACTCAACAAATCGAAAACGACGAAAAGTTTGCTCGAAAATACCGTAATTTTCGATTTGAAGAATTGATTAATCAAATCACTGATTTTATGTCTGACAAACGCATGTCTTTGAATGGCGGAGACAAAGCCTCGGCCTACAGTCAATCCGACTATGAAGGCTACCCGCCTAATCGAGGTTTTCGAACTGTCAGAGAGCTTCGAGTGATTCCATTGATGGAAGAAGAACTTTTTCAGCTCTTAGAAAACCGAGTCACGACCTTTGGGCTGAAAGGCATTAATCCAAATTCAGCCACCAAAGATGTTTTGATGTCCATTGATATCGCGATCACAAGCGAAATCGCAGACAAACTGATCAATCGAAGATCCAACGAACAAGAAGGTGGACCCTTCAAAAGTGCGGATGATTTCTGGGCGGCTGTGACTAACTTTGGTGCACGAATCACCGTGGACCCGAAAGAAGTTCCCATTGTGACAGAATCTTTGGTGAGTTTTCACATTAAATCTATTGGAGTTTATAGCAATGTGAAATCCACAATTGAAGTGATTGCTGTTGATATTGACAGCATTGCCACTCGGGTTTCGACAAATGTCAGTAATGAAAACCCACCACCACCGCCACCGGCTGGAGCTCCTGCCCCCGCCGCACCAGCGCCACCACCCGCAAAGCCCTTACCACCAGGGTCTCCTAGAATTTTGTATTGGACAGAATACTAGGGTTTTCTCGTTAAGTTTTCATAATCTGAAATAAATTTGCAATTCCCGACTGTGTCGAATAAGTCATTGAGTATGAAAAGACCACTCTTGATTCAAATTCACTTAGGCCTCGCATCTCTTTATCTTCCTCTTCTTTTGATGATGCCCATGACTGGTGGCCTTTATCTTTTAGGCTTCAAAGGTTCTGAAACCAAAACTGAAGCTTTTAAAACAGAAGCCCCTTTGCCAGTAGAAAAATCAGAATGGCGTACATTTTTTAATCAGCAGTTTGAAAACCAAAAGATTGATTTCCAATTTGAAGAAATTAAAGAAGCCGGAAATGACTTTCTTCTCAGACCTTCAAGTCGTACCCACTACTCTGCCACAAAAAATTCAGACTCAACTTTGACGTTTTTTAAAATCGAACCAAATCTTCTCAAGAAGCTTGTGGAAATTCACAAAGGTCACGGACCGAAATTGATGAAATGGTTTGAAATTTCCTTCGGCGTCGCACTGATCCTTACGGCGTTGTCAGGTCTTTGGCTTTCCATCACAGTTCCGAAATACAAAAAAATCACCTGGATTTCGTTCGGCATTGGCAGTGCCATCATTTTGATCTGTTTAATTTAATATTTACGGAATGCACGAACATTCTGCACTCGTGAGATTAACCTCAGTCATGACTCCTCCTGAATATCCAAGACCAGGAAGTGTGCCCGAACAATTGCCAGAAGCTGCTAAACAACCTCCGCCGCAATAACGATTACACGCGGAAAGACAAGCCATCAATTGTGGAGCTGTGTATGGACCAGCGAAGGGCGTGCAAGCATTGTGGTAATTCGAAAGCGTTGCAATGGGAACTGAAACTGTGTCCCCACTCCCTCCATCTTGGCAATTCGTAATTGTTTTGGTGGCACCTGCTCCAGATGTTCTCATTGAAATTTGAGTGACGATTGGCTTGAGGGATCTCACCATTCGAGATGTATCTAAGTTGACGACGAAGTTCGCCATGTAATGGCCAACGTTACCAACAGTCGATCCGGTGATGTCACGAACTTGGAAAGTGTTGGTGGGCGCAGCAAAAACTGTATTTGAAATGGCAGAAATGGGTGCATTTGCGGCAACCAGCGCAGGTGCACCTGGCAACGTGCTGATTGGAATTGATGTGTTCGTTAAATTGATCGAAGGCAAAACAACACCTGATCCCGTCACTGTAAATGTTCGTCCTGTTAAAAGACTCGAGCAAACTGCCCCGTCTGAAAAGCCTCGTGTCAATTGCACTTGTAGATCCGCTGTCGCCAACTTTTCTTTCAATGCACGAACTTCATTGTTTTGAGTTTGTAACATGGAAATCAATGACATCATCATGATTCCCATAATTCCGATGGAGACGAGCATCTGCACCATCGACTGACCCGATTTGTTAAACTTACGAGCGATATGGAAAGCCTGATTTATCATTGCATCATGATCGGAGAATTAAGCAAATAGCTCAAGAGTAAAAAACCGATACATAATAATGACTTAGACAACCGCACTCAGCCCTAAAATAAGGCATTGAGTTTCTAGGGTCTAGGTTTCACTAAAAACTCTCCCCACCCAAGATCGGGTCTGGATATACTCAATCTGTGAAAGTCGTAGGAATTGATGTTGGCTCCCATTCTATCCATGTTCTTGAACTGAATGTTCAATCCCGTGGCTTTCAAGTGGGCCAAACAAAATCACTGACATTAAAACCCAACTCAAATCCCACCGATGTGGATTTAGAAGTCATTGAATTCTTGCGACAAATAATTGCCACCCACGACGTTGCCACAACAGAGTATGTGATGGGCCTCAGGCAAGACCGAGTGGCCATCAGACACAAACTTTTTCCTTACACAGAAAAAAATAAAATTGCAAAAACACTTCCTTTCGAGCTGGAAGATGATTTGCCGTTTTCACTCGACAATGCAGTGATTGACTTCAAAACCATCAGGCATCGAGGCTCTGAAGCCGAAGTTTTGGCCTGCGCAACTTTATCAAGTAATGTTGAAAAAATACTGTCGTTTTTCAAAGACATCGGAGCCACTCTTAAAATTCTATGCCCTGAGGCTTTAGCTCTGGCCAATTTAATCGAAGGTTACGATCATCCAGTCCCTCATGAGCCAGCTTTGGCTGCTGAGATTGAAAGTGGAAGCATCACTCGAAATGTGGAGCTTCTTCTTCACATCGGACACTCTCATACTCTTGTTTGTGCTTTTGAAAACAAACGAGTGATTGCCGCAAGATCCCTTTTTTGGGGTGGAAAAAATATTGTTGATGCCATCGCAATGAAGTATCAGTTGCCACCTGCTGATGCCGCTCGCGAAATGGAAATGAAAGCTTTCATCTTGAGCTCAAAACAGCAAGCCAGTTTTGAAGCAAAGGTCTTTTCTGAAACCATCGCCACATCAGTCAAAGACATGGTCCGAGATCTTCAGCTTTCGATTCTCGAACTTAAGACTGAATTAAAAGCTGAGGTTGAAAGTCTTCTCCTCAGTGGGCCTGTCAGCCAGATCCAAGGATTGGGAGCATTTTTAACTCAAAGTTTAGAAATCCCTTCCAATCGGATTAAGCTTTTGGATCGCTTTCAAAATCACATTCCAGAAAAAAACGACACTTTTGAGAGCAAATTTATTATTTCCTTCGGTCTGGCTTTGGAAGGTCTCAAAAAACCAAGAAATCCTGCTGTCAATTTGCTGCGTGGTGAATTCTCGGGTCAGAAATCAGGACTCAATGAAGTTTTAAAAAAGCACAAGTCAGCGATCCAGTGGGCCTTGGCCGTGACTGTCGTGCTATTTGTCTGGAGCTCTTGGCGCTCGACCATTGGTTTGGATCTCGAGCTGAAGTCCCAGGAATTATTGAAAACAAAAGGTCAGACCATGGCAGGTCTCACTGTTCGAAATGCCAACGAACGAGGCATTGAAAAATACATCCAGCAAAAAAAACAAGTGGCTCTCGAAATGAAAAGTGTCGAAAAAGTGATGCAAACAGAGACCGCCTTTAACATTCTCAAAAAGGTCAGCGAGATTGCTCCAACCTCCAGCCAAATTAAACTGGATGTTCGAAGATTTTACATCGAAGACAAACGAGTTTGGCTGGAAGGCTTTGTGCGCAATCAGGTGGAACTCAATTTAATTCAACAGAATTTAAAAAACCTCTCCGTCGATGGAAAAGTTACGACTCAAAGACCCAGTATCGTGGGTCCAAAAGATCGATTGGTCTTTGCACTCTCCTTTCAAGTGAAGCGAAGTGCCGAATGAATTTGAATGATTTAAAAGAGCAACTCTCCAATCAACTTCAGGATCTTTTGCAAAAGATTCAGGATTCCACACTGTATCAAAACTTGAAGGAAAAGTATGATGACCTTCCCGCAGGTCAGCAAAAGATCGCCACAGCTCTGGTCTGCTTTATTTTGGTCTTTTTTGTTTTTAAAATTCCATTTGATAATTGGTCAACTTCCAATGAATCGGTCATGGTCTTTGAGTCTCGTCGAGACTTGATGAATAGCCTCACGACTGTCACAAAAGAGACCAATGAAACCGTTGTCTACGCACCGGCACCACCTCTAGGCCAAATCAAAACAGACATGGAGATCAAACTTCAGCAGTATCAACTTGTCGCAGAGCAAATCGGAACTTTACAAGTGGATCTCAATTCCACTGAGGGATTAATTCCCAAGGCTCGACAAGAAGGTTCATTGAAAGTTCCCCTGAAAAAATTAAATCTTCGACAGGTGGTTGATATTGTTTCAGACCTGCAACGCGTGCACCCCGCAGTGAAGCTTGCCAGTTTCAAAGTTGATTCTCATATCAAAGACCCTCGCTACTTAGATGTTCTTCTTGATTTTATCGTTATTAAAATTCCGCAAATTAATCTTGAGCCCCCAGCACCAGCAGAAAATTCAAAGCGTCGAGGACGTCAGTGAAGTGGGTTAAATTCGCACTCAAGTATTTATCACTCTTTCTATTTCTCACTTTGTTCTTTGTTGTCCTTCTTTTTCCTTTCAACGATCTCTCTCAATTAGTTTCAGATCAGGTTTCCAGAGCCACTCGTAATGAAGCCAGTCTTCAATTTCAAAATTTGAGTTTCTCAATTCTTCCTTTGGGCTTGAAAATGTCCGCAGTTAATTTTGAAACTCGCCGTGGGATGAAGCTCAATATTGATGAGCTCACTCTCAGACCTTCAATTTCTGGAGCTTTGAAAAAACAGCCCTTTGGATTCGTTTCGGCAGACGGATTTTTGAAAGGCAGTGTTCAGGCACAAATGAATCAAGGACCTGTGAACGACAAGGGTCTCGAGCGCTACAAGTTCGAGCTAAAAGTGGATCAAGTTCAGCTTGAGAATCTCAAAAATATCATCAAGCTACCTCTGGCATTTCAAGGTCAGGTGGTCTCTCAGGTGACAGCCATGTTAAATCCAAGTTTGTTTGATGCCATGGATCCTCTCATTGCAGACCAACCAGAGTCAGAATTCTCAATGAGCATCGCAAGCTTTAAAATTCCTAATTCGAATATCGATTTGGGGGCCATGGGCTTGATCCCGGTTCCCGAACTGAAATTGAAAAAAATTGAGAGCAAGGGCTCTTTGCAAAACTCAAATCTGGTTCTTGAATCTGTCCAATTAGGACAAAGCGGAGATGATTTAACTGGGACCTTGAAGGGCCAAGTTCAAATGAGTTTAGAAAAGCTCAGATCACCCATACCCACAGCCAACCCTTCTTTTGTTATTGCACCGCGCTTTGGACCCTACAGCTTTGAAGTCAGACTCAATATAAAACCTGAGTTCGAGAAGCGGGCCTCATTCTATCT
This sequence comes from uncultured Pseudobdellovibrionaceae bacterium, assembly GCA_964584655.1. Taxonomy (GTDB): domain Bacteria; phylum Bdellovibrionota; class Bdellovibrionia; order Bdellovibrionales; family Bdellovibrionaceae. The sequence continues at coordinate 56,895 of CAZPBD010000005.1, forward strand.
CATCTTCCTAAGTGCCTATAAAACAAGCTTACCTGGCCAGTATAATTTCAAGATCACAGGCTCCAGTTTCATGTCCCCACCCCAAATATCGGCGCTGCGTTAAATCCGTCCTTCGAATTCGTGACGAACTGATTGAGATTCGTAGGCTTTTGCATTACGGATTCAGTCTTGTAGTGGATGATTTCGTTCTTCAAATTAACAAGAACAAATCAACTGCATATGGAGGAAAAATGTCAGGAATTAATAAAGTGATACTCGTCGGTCGCCTCGGCGCTGACCCCGAAATGAAAACCGTTGGACAGGGTCAAACAGTGACTCGTCTGAACGTGGCTACAAGCGAATCATGGATGGGTAAAGACGGTCAAAAACAAGAGAAAACAGAATGGCACCGAATCACTGTTTGGGGGAAGCTTGCAGAGATTTGCGGTAAACACCTTTCTAAAGGTCGACAGGTTTATGTCGAAGGAAAATTGCAAACTCGCTCTTGGGAAGATCAGCAGGGACAAAAAAAATACGCCACTGAAGTTGTTGCAAGCACAGTGCAATTCTTAGGTGCTTCAGGTGAAAGAACAACCTCTCAAGGAAACCAATCATCGAATTCGAATCAAGATTTTCAAGATTTTGGCCCCGAGCCAAGTTTTGATCAGTCCAACGACGAAATTCCTTTTTAATCAAAATATTTAGGACTGGCCTTCGGGCTGGTCTAAAGATGAAAAGCCCTTGGGTAACGAGGGACTTTTCACCTAAGCTTATGCATAGGTGAAACACTTTTTTCCGCTGCTCCTATTATTCCAGTCCCCTTCATTTGCTTTCGCAAAACAAAGAGCGATCATTCAGCCAGTCCAATGTGACGACATCTCTCGACTTGAATATTGGTTCGATTCCACTTGGGGGCTTGCTCAAGCTCATACCGTCGAAGATTTTTATGGTCTGGAAATTTGGCTTCTCAAACAAACTGACAATCAAATTTTGGTGGTCACCTTTGAAAAACAACAAGAGACCATCATCCGCTGTGAAGTCGAATTTCAAAAAATGAGCGAATGGAAAGAATTTAAAGAATTTTATATCCGATCATTTGAAGGAGAATCCAATTGAACAAAATCATTTTGTGCCTTTCCCTTTTCATTTCCTCTTTCAGTTTCTCTCAAACTGTTATTAATGTTAAAAATGGAAAAGTCCTTCTCGATTTAGGCTCACTGACAGTGAACTCCGGTGACCGAGTTGTGACCTCAAACAGCGAGGGAAAGAAAAAATCCCTTCTTCAAATCCGACAAATCAAAAATGGAAAAGCCACAGCTGAAATCGTGAAAGGAACTCCGGAAGCTGGCCACACCTTTGCGATGTTCAAAGGAGCTTCAAAACGACCTCGTCAAGCTGTCTCCAAAGTTGAAGACTATTCTCAGTATGCAACTCGCAAAAAGGGTGGCTACGGCTTCACAGGTTCTCTTGCGATGAATGCTATGAAGATTTCAAACCTCACACGAAATGGAACAAGCTATTCTTTTGAAATGACCGGTACCAACTTTGGCTTGGGTGGATTCTATGATTATTCTTTGAATAATTCATGGCTAGTTCGAGCTCATGGAACTTTAGAAATGTTTGATGTGAAATCGACCTCTGGTGGCTGCGGAACTTCTCCCGATCTTCCAGAATGTACTGTTAAATTCACGCAGCTCGGCGGTTACGGAACATTTAACTATCTGTTCTCTCCTCAACCCTTCAGAACCTGGGCAGGTATCGGCGGCGGACTGTTTATTTACTTATCTAAAGACGCCAGTGTTCTGGACACCAACAAATTCTTTTTTAATTCCATGTTGATGGCTGCTGGTGGCGTTGATTACTTCTTGAATCAAACGACCTTTGTTCCCATTTCTTTAGAATACCAAATGATTCCAGATAAAGAAGCTGGCGTGACCAGCATCGTGCTTCGTGCGGGTTGGGGAAAATCGTTTTAA